>CBFHJX010000018.1:0-21930 GCA_965656285.1 Luminiphilus sp.
GCGGCACCCGTTGGGTGGTACCACATGTAGATCTCGCCATTGACCTCACTGGTGGGCCAGTTTTGGACTTTTGCACGCGCCGGAATGGTTTCGCAATAAGGGATGTGCTGACACTTCCCGTCGCCACCGAATTGCCAGCCGTGAAAGGGACACTGAATGGATTCACCAACCACTTTGCCGTTCACGCCAAGGTGTGCGCCGAGGTGAGGACAGTACGCATCATGCACGCGCGCCTCGCCGGACTCGGTGCGATACAACACCAGCTCACGGTCTAAGGCGGTGACGGCTTTTACATCACCGGCTTTGACCTCATGACTTCGCGCTACAGACCACCAGCCCATCGGGAAATCAGGGGCTGTATTGATTTTGGAGTCGCAGACTGCGATGAGTTCCATAGAAGTACTCTCCCTTGGTTGTTATTATTTTTCAGCGGTTAAAAATACTGCTTGACGGACCAATTTCAGCCGCAAGGCCATCCAGGTATTGACGGTCTAGCCCGTAAAACTCGATGGCATTACCGCCTAAAATTTGACGGCCAGCATCGATGTCAAACCCTTTGAAGGTGTCCTGATAATACTGCGCTGTATTGGGCCACGTCCCTTCGGGGTGCGGGAAGTCACTGCCCCACATGATCTGTTTAACACCAATTTGGTCTCTCATGTCGAGATCACGCCGAGGTACACACGACGCGCCTATGCCGCAGTTGCGGGCAAAGTACTCACTCGGTGCCATCGACAGGTGAGACCGGAAGTCGCCGAGCTTTGCGGAGAACTGAATATCGGTGTAATTGTGATCTAGCAGCATGAGCCAAGAGGGAACCATGAACATGGTTCCGCCCTCGACCACCATCACCTTGAGGCGAGGAAAACGCTCGAATACGCCACCCCATAACATAAAAGTGAGCGGGCGGTAGAGCCAGAACATGACCTCCGAGACGTAGGCACCCATGGCGCCGGGTAGTTCGGCGCTTCGGTCTTCATTGGGAAAGGCCGGGCCAAAATACTCATTGTGCGGCGCTGGACCTGAATGAAAATGTACGACGATGCCGAGATCTTGGCAGGCTTCCCAGAAAGGATCGTACTTGATGTCATGGTAGGCCGCGTGCTCGCCCCAAAGGGTCGGTAACATTACACCCTTCAGTCCATTTTCATGGCACCACCGAACGGCCTCGACGGCTTGTTCGACGTCGAACAACAGCGGGATGGAGGCAACGCCCAAATGTCTTTTTGGATCGTTAGCGACCAGCTCTGATAACCAACGATTATGCGCCATGGCGCCGGCCCATTGAAGTTCAGGGACGGCGTCTTTGGGCGACAGACCAAGACCTGCGCCGAACGGCGGAGTATTTTGCTCGGTAATGCCGTCTGGAAAAATGACTTCAGCGGTAATGCCGTCTCTGGCGAGCATTTTACTGCGCTCTTTGTAATCCCAAGCGCCAGTTAACTCTTGCTTAATGGGTGCACGCCATTCGTCATTGATCTCTTTAATCAAGAACTGTTGCTCGGCTTTATCCATCATGTCGATTTGAACATCGACCGCCATGTCGATGAAGTCGTGGTACTTGCTATCGACGTAAGGCTTGTATTGGGAAATAGGTAGGCCCGCGTGGCAGTCGGTGGACACAACAGTAAGACGATCAGTCATAACTTCCTCTTCAGCTCGGTTCTTTTGTGGATTGTTATGCCAAACATAGGGGACGAGATGTATGAGAGCAACTTGCGCAGAAACTTTGTCCTAGTCCACTTGCACGTCTCTTTTACCGTCATCGTGTGGCGAGGTCGTTGGTGGAGCGACACGTGCTTTATCCAGTTCACTGGCTAACCAGTACAATTCGTAATCGTTTGCATGCTCTTGGGCTCGCCGCTGGAGCTGCTCTAAAGTCTCCACTCGGGCGGCTCTGGCGACATCACGGTTCGGTTCATCCCCCAGCAGCTCGAGTAATAGCAGTGCCTTCTCTGGTTCTGAGTTGTTCAGATAACGTCGAACAAGCTGTATCGCAGCGGGCATGTCCACAACGCTGATCAGGTCTTTTTGTATCGCTGTCAGGGGCGTTGCATAGAGCTCACTGGTGCGCTCAAAGTGAAACCACGTCGCGTAGTATTCCCAAATTGAGCGGATCGCCCAGCTTACTTTTCCGTGCGTCTGAGACAGTTGCAGGTGGGTGGGAAGGCTGACCTCTTGCATAAGCTGTTCGACTGATTTACCTGCGTTCATTCCTGAAATCGTTTCATCATGAACAAACTGAACGGCGTCCCGAATACGCAGCATGTTGTCTTGAATTGTGTCTTTGCCCCATACGCCGTCCAAGTGACTGGGGAAAATGACTGCGGGTTTGAGCGCGAGAAGGTGATTTAGCGACGTGATGTATTCGACCGGCTTGCGCATTTTTTCGCCACGCATCGTAAATAGATTCGGAAATTGGGGAAATTGGGGGCCGAAAAAATCGCCCGATAACAGTACTTCCTCGTCGGGCAACCACAGCACAAGGTTGTCTGCGCCCTCAGCGCCAGGGGTCGCATGGACTTCAAATCGACGATTACCAAGAGTGAACCGGTAGGGGCTGTCATTATCAACCCGGACATCAGGTACGAGTCCACGAAAATTTAAGCCGGGTAATGTCGATGGCGTCTCGGGAAGCCAGGGGAACAGGACACGGTTGCGGCGGTGGAGGTAGGGGTTAAGTTCGGTGAGGTACCGCTGTTCCTCTTCAAACGCCTCGTGAGTAATTATTTGGGTCTGACCTTGGTCCCATAGCCGAGTCCCTCCCACGTGATCCGCATGGCTATGGCTCAATATGATTTTGACGGGTTCGGAGTCACCGGTCAGAGCTTGCAGTTGGTCTATTTGCTCACTGGCTTGAATAATTAGACCCGTGTCGAAGACCACATTGCCCTCGGAGGTCGTCAGCACATAGCTATTACCCACGCCTGAGGCGCGAAAAATGCCCGGACTGACTTCCTCGGTAGTAATCGGGAGCGTGATCAACTCTGCGGCGGCCAGCCCTCGATTGTTATTTCCGGCAACAGCGCGCGCGAGGTCGCTAACCACGGCATTCCCTGCTGCGTCTGCAATGGCATAGCGCGCTTTGGTTTCAATGAGATCCCAATTGATCCAGAGCGCTATTGCTGCGACGACACTCAAACTGATTAGAAAATTCTTTGATCGCATGCTTTTCACTCTAGTTCTTTGCGCGCTACTCTGACCCTCGAGTGTGCCACAGCATCACAATAAAAAAGGAAGGTGCGTTATGGTCCGAATGGGGGCCTTTGTCGTCGGCTGGACGCTTTTTTTCGTAGCGCAACTGGTTGCGGCGAGCGAGCGACCCAACATCGTTGTGATCGTTGCTGACGACTTAGGGTGGGCCGATGTCGGTTTTCATGGCAATCGAGTCATCGAGACGCCATCACTCGATCGTATCGCCGCGGAGGGCGCACAACTCGATCGGTTTTATGCAACGCCAATCTGCTCGCCAACCCGCGCAGCGCTGATGACGGGTCGTGATCCTATCCGCTTGGGTGTCGCCTACTCGACGATCATGCCTTGGCAGAATAATGGGATTCATCCGGACGAGACTTTTTTGCCAGAGCTTTTTCTGAGCGCGGGGTATCAAACGGCCATGGTCGGGAAATGGCATTTAGGCCACGCGCAGCAGGCCTACCACCCGAACGCGAGAGGCTTCGAGCATTTCTACGGTCATTTGCACACCGAAGTCGGATTTTATCCGCCGTTTGCAAGCTTGGGTGGTAAGGATTTCCAGCGCAATGGTCGGTCGATCGAGGACCGAGGCTACGAAAGCTACCTGTTGGCAGATGAGGTCAGTCGTTATATCCGCGAGCGCGATGAGACGAAACCATTCTTTATTTACATGCCGTTTATAGCGCCTCATACACCACTGGACGCACCGCAAGAGCTTAAAAACAAATACGCGAAGATGGAAGATGATCGAGGCAAATCCCGGAGCAAAATGGCAGATAACACCCGATTGATGGCAAAAATCATGGGGCGCGACAGTGCTAGACCCGTCTATGCCGCAGTCGTGGATGGAATGGATCAAGCGATCGGTCGGGTACTGGAGACGTTGGACAAGGAAGGGCTTGCCAACAATACGATCGTACTGTTTTTCTCGGACAATGGCGGCGCGGTCTACGCCATCGGTGGTGCTGATAATGCGCCACTACGCGGAGGTAAAGGTGACGCGTTTGAAGGCGGTATCCGCGTTGTAGCAACCGTTCGTTGGCCGGATCAGATCCCAGCAGGGAGCCGTGTAGATTCGATTATGTCGGTAATGGACGTACTGCCCACCCTCGCTGCAGCAGCCAATATTCCAGCGTCGACGCATTACCGTCTCGACGGCCAAAATATGCTTGCGGCGATCATCAGTGGAGAAACAATACCGCGCGACGAGCTTCTGTTTTTTATTGCCGAGTCACCCTTTAAAAATACTGTCAATGTCACGGCGTTTAACGACAAGTGGAAGCTCGTACAGCGCATTGAGACCGGATTCACAGCGGTTGACGTGCAGAACTTTTTATTCGACATTGCCGAGGATCCGAACGAGCATCAAAACTTGGCTCAGGCACACCCTGACGTTGTCCACAACTTGGCGGGCGAGATACGCCTGTGGCGAAATCTTTACCCCGTAGCGGGCACGCGCTCTGAACTAATGCCACCGCCGGGATGGAAGGCGCCATTGGATTGGGCCGATTATCCGCGGCAATCATTTGAATTACAGCCCAATCCCTCTGGCGGTATGCCCCCAGAAAATGCGATTCGTATGCTGGACTGGCAGTACGGTGAGAACGGCCGGCTTATTTACAACTGTGAGCCTTATCGATGGGCGGGTGGCGGCTTGTGTAAAGGTCAGTAGGTCAGCTTTTTACACGACTACCGATGATGGTGCAGGTGGTTATGGAGCAGGCTTTATTAGAGATCGGACTGCACTTTAGTGGGTCTAATCCTGCGATCGGTCGTATCAACAGCAAATGCTCGCTAACGTGGAGAAAAATATGTCAGGTTGCCCGTTTACACATCCTTTAGATCTCGATGCTTATCGCGAAGGCATGCCGTATGGGGCGCTCGCTGAAGCTCGGGAGCAGGGAAGTTTCGTACATTACGAAGACCCTGAGACTGGGGTGCCTTACTGGGCTGCAGTTAAACGCGATGCGCTTGATTTTGTGTCGCAAAACCCAAGCTTATTCTCTTCGCAGCTGGAGGGTCCATTTCCCATGGAGCCGCCTGATGAAAGCGCGCGCGAGATCAGCCGGATCATGAACGACAATAGCTTTATCGCCATGGACCCGCCGAAGCACGTGACGCACAGGCGAATTGTGAAAGACGCGTTTACACCCAAAGCGGTCGTTGCTATGGAGCCGTGGTTGAGGGCGCAAGCCAAAACGATTGTTGATCGAGTGGCTCGTCGAGGGGAATGCGAGTTTGTCGAGGAAGTCGCGGCTGAGTTGCCACTCATGGCGATTTTGGAGTTGCTCGGCGTTCCACTGGACGACCGAGCCCAGTTCTTCAAGTGGACCAATACCATGGCGTTTGCCGATGATCCCGATGTGGCGGATGGTATGGAGGCGGCTCAGACCGCATCGTTTGAAGTGATGATCTATGCGGCAGAACTTGCTCAAAAACAGCGTGAGGGATTCACGGGACCCGTCATTCAGGCGCTGCTGGAGGGTGAGTTAGAGGGGCAACCGGTCACTGATGAGATGTTTGCGTGGGTGTTTATTCTGCTCATGGTCGGGGGGAATGAGAGCACCCGAACAGCCATAGCGCACGGACTACGCTTGCTTATGGAGAACCCGGAGCAATTGCAACATTTGGTCGATTACCCCGACGATATTCCCGCCGCTGTTGAGGAGATGCTCCGGTATAACACCGCGTTCATCGCCATGCGACGAACAGCCACACAAGACATCCAGTGGCAGGGATATGAGATAAAAAAGGGCGACAAAGTCGTCATGCATTACCACTCGGTTAACCACGACGAGGACGTGTTTGGCGACGATGCTCTGGTGTTCGATATTCACCGGATGAAACGAATGCCGACGCTTAACCGTGAGATTCGCTCATTCGGCATCGGTCAGCACTTCTGCCTCGGTATTAACTTGGCGCGTTTGGAAATGCGGATCATGTTTGAGGAGCTTATTCCGCGACTTCGCAATCCGCGCTTGACGGGTGATATCACCTATATGAGGTCGTTCTTCATCAGTACTATAAAAAAAATGCCCATCGCATTCACGCCAGAGCGCTAGGGAGAGGTTATGGCTTTTACAGGAGAGTTGGCCGTCATCACAGGTGGCGGCAGCGGTATGGGACAAGCTTGGGCGAGAAAACTCGCCAGCGAAGGCGCCACTGTTGCGTTGATTGACATCGATACAGCCGGAATGGAGGAGACGGCGTTTGGCCATGACAGTATTCACAGTTTCACACGAGACATCACTGATTCGGATGAAGTCCATCGCGTATTTCACGATATTGAGGCGACCTTAGGTCCGGTCGAGCGGGTCATCAATGCTGCAGCCATCATGCCTTTTGGTCGGTTGATCCTCGAGGATCCAAAGCTGACCAATAAGGTGATGTCGGTGAATTACGGCGGACTGGTCAACGTGACGACTGCTGCACTCCCGCCCATGCTTGCCCGGGGTTACGGTGACTTTATTAGTTTCTCGTCGATGACTGGGATTATTCCAGGGCTGCTTATGGGCGCTTATGCATCGAGCAAAGCGGCCGTGCAGCATTACAGCGAAATTCTGTACCACGAAAATCGCGACAGCGGGCTTCGCTTTTGTTGTGTTTGTCCTCCTGCAGTGGCTACGCCGTTGTGGCGTCAGGCGGAGGCGACAGTGGTTCCAAAGCTCCCAGCGAGGGGCGAGACATTGACCCCTGATCAGGTCATTGCCGAAGTGGAGCGTTGTCTTGAAACTGACACAGCGTTTGCCTATCCAGGAAAGCAAACGAAATTGGGTGTTTTGATGCGGCGTTTATTTCCTGGACTCGTCTGGAAAGCGTCCCATGAGGCGGAAGGGTTTTAGACGGAAGAGGATGCACCGAGGAAGAGTGGGCTGCTCGTCGACCACTCCACCCGCAGTGTTGATTCCACCGTCACAACCAAAACCCTTTTTGGGGCAGTATCGAGGACAGTTTGTCCCTGTGATACCGCCCGCTTCGGCATGGGCGCTCAAGTCACTAGAACACGAACTACGGCGACACGTGGACGGCCATAGCGGTGGTCTTTGGCGCCCTCAAAAAGACGTGACTTCGACGATTAATTGACGACCGATGTGCCGCCATCGACTGGAATAATCTGCCCGGTAATAAACGCACCCGCCGGTGATGCCAGCATAATAGCGACGCCCGCAATGTCAGTGGCTTCTCCCCAGCGACGCATTGGAATTGTTTGTAACTCCTCGTCAAAGGCCGCTTGATCGGTGCTCAAAAATTCAGTCATCTTAGAATAAAAGCGGCCTGGCGCAATGGCATTGACACGAATGTGATCCTTGGCGAGTTCCGCTGATAGTATGCGCGTGAGCTGATGGATACCGGCTTTTGAGATTGCGTAACTGAAGTTATCAACTGCATGACCCACCATGCCCGCGATAGAGCCAATATTAATGATGCTGGCCGTGTTGTCAGCGCGGGCATTTGCTTTTAACAGGGGCGCTAGAGCCTGGGTTAGAAAAAATGGGCTCTTGGTATTTACGGCCATCGTCTTGTCCCAACCGTGTTCGGGGAACTGACCAAACGGGGCCCCCCAGCCCGCGCCTGCGTTGTTGACTAAAACGTCAATGTGGTCCTCGCGAGACACTAACTCGGAGACAAGGTTTTGCAGCCCGTCGGACGTTGCAACATCGCCCGGAATTGCAATGCACTCTCCGTATTGACTGAGTTCCTCTGCGGCACTGACACAGGCGTCGTGTTTACGCGCTGTGACGTATACCCGCTTGGCACCGGCTTCCAAAAAACCCTGCGCCATGAAGGCGCCGAGTCCACGGCTTCCTCCAGTGACAACGCATATTTTGTCGTGCATGGAAAATAACGATTCGATCATCTTTGTGTCCTATTTGGAGTTAGTCGGGTGTGTTGCAATGTCAGTTCATCTGCCACGGTCGGTGCGGCGAGGATTCAGCGAGACTCATCATGGTGTGGGCATTGTTGCATAACCAGTCGATTGAGCCGATGCCGCTGAATACCGCAAATGTAATTTTGCCGATTAGACTCATTACGCACCAACTTTTTTATCGCATGGTAGTTCTCTTTAAGCACCTGCTTGCTTCGGCGGTAAGTCCCGGCACTATAAAGACTGGCGTCCCAATGGCCCATGACTTTCGCGATGATGAGCGGTGTTGATGGATAACGCTTGAACACTGTCCAAAGGGACGATGGCTTGTCTTGCACGGTGGGTATACTCAAAGCCTGTACCGTGAGTCATTGGACGAAGACATGTTGACTGCCGCTTACGAGCCTTTGAAGCTCGGACCCATCACCTTACCTAATCGCTTTATTAAAGCAGGCGCTAACGAAAACATGTCGAAGCAAGGTCGTCCTACTCGGGCGATGCGTTTGCATCACGAAGCGCTCGCCAAGGGTGGCGTTGGTATGACGACCATGGCTTATGTGGCGGTTGAGAAAGACGGACGGACGTTGCCTGACCAGGTTTGGATTCACGATGAGGCGATGCCCGACCTTGTTGCAGTGACCCATGCCGTGCATGAGGCGGGCGGCAAGATAGCCGCTCAATTAACGCATGGCGGGAGTTTCGTGACCGGTGTTTTTGTTCCCAGACGGCTTCAGAGTTCAGTGTCGGGTTTTAATCCGCCAGGTCTCCTGCGGGGCAATATATTTCGTCGCGCCATGACAGAGCGCGATATGGATCGAATGGTAACGTTGTTCGTTACCGCGGCTGAGCGCTGTTATGACGCTGGGTTTGATGCCGTTGAGATTCACATGGGACATGGCTACCTACTGAATCAATTTTTATCGCCGCTTGATAATCAAAGGACAGACGCCTACGGCGGCAGTGCTGAGAACCGGGCGCGCTTCCCCGCCCGCGTCCTCAAAGCGGTCAAGGAGGCTGTCGGTGATCGCATTGCGGTCATTGCCAAAATCAATGTCGCCGACGGTCGCAGTAAAGGTGCGCAGCTTGAAGACGGTGTCGTTACGGCGAAAATCCTGGAGCAGGCAGGTGCTGACATGTTGGTGTTGTCCGGCGGTCGAAACGTCGAGTCGGGGTGGTTTACATTTGGCAGCAACATGAACTTGGAGGCGATGCTTCGTGTGCTGGGCAAGTGGTCACTGAGCGGAATGGCGATCGCTTCCACGCAAGCAGCCGTGCCGAAAATTGCGTTTAAAGAGCTTTATTTTTGGGAGTACTCCACCACGATACGCGAGGCCGTCGACCTGCCGCTCGCTTACTTGGGAGGGGTCAAATCCGCTGACAATGTGTCGCAGTGCATGGAGGCCGGCTTTGAGGCCGTGCAGCTTGCGCGAGCCCTGTTACGAGAGCCCGATTTGGTCAATCGATGGCGTGAGGAGGGCGGGCAATCGCTCTGTGATAACTGCAACAGCTGTGTGGCGTACATTTATCATCCGGCGGGGACGTGGTGTATCCATCGGCCTGCAAACGTGCTCGACGACAATCAAGTATTGGCCTCGGCCGGCTAGGCCTTAGGTGCAGACAGCTCGTTGAGTATTAACTGATAGGGATCTAACCAGAATGAAGATTGAATTTATTCGAGAGATCGAGGCCCCAAAAGACGTTGTCTGGAACGTCATTACCGATTTTTCTAGCTATTCGGAGTGGAATCCCTTTGTGACGGCCTGCGCTGCAAACCTTACCGTGGGTGCTCCGATTGTCATGACCGTGCAGCTGCGTGACCGACTGCGCAAGCAGGTGGAGTTTGTCAGTGAGGTCGTCGCTGGTGAGCGCTTTGAATACCGTATGAAACCTGTCGGTCCATTGCTGTTTAGCTACCGTCAACACGACATCGCGGCCATCGGCGAGACGAGAACGCTTTACCGATCAACCTTCGCGTTGCAGGGCTGGATATCACCTGTTGTGGGCCTTGCACTTGGGGGGGCACTTCGGGATGGATTTCAAGGGATGACCGAGAGTTTGGTCAGTCGCGCCGAAAGTTTAGTCGCCGGCTGATCGCTCGACTGACGGAGGAATGATGACGCAAATAAAGAGGCCCGTAGCATTGGTGACGGGTGGTAGCCGTGGTGCCGGTGCGGGTATTGCACGAGCCTTGGGTAGCCATGGTCTGCGGGTATATATTACCGGTCGCGCTGAAACTGTGGGTGAGGCCAAAGGCTGGGACGGGGCTGCGCTGCCGGGGACTATTCACAGTACCGCAGCCGAGGTGACCGAGGCCGGGGGCGAGGGTATTGCACTGTGTTGCGATCATTCGGATGACGCACAAGTTTGTGCCGTATTTGAGCATATTCAGTCAGCGTCGGGACGGCTCGATATCTTGGTAAACAACGCCACCATGATCCATCCAGAACTGATCACCCCAAGACCTTTCTGGGAGAAGCCGCTCGATGCGGTGGGTATTTTAGAGGTGGGTTTACGTTCCGCGTATGTCGCCAGCTGGCATGCGGCGCGCATCATGGTGCCCCAAGGATCGGGGTTGATCGCTTTTGGTTCGTCATTTGGTGCGAACTGCTACATGCACGGTCCGGGCTACGGGGCGCAAAAAGCAGGCATTGATAAATTCGCGCATGACATGCAGCACGACTTCAGTGGTAGTGGGGTTAATGCCGTATCGATTTGGATGGGGCCGTTACGAACTGAGCGGGCGTTGATGGCCGCCGAAGTTCATCCTGAGCAGTACGCGGAAATTATGAAAGTCGCTGAGAATCCCGAATACACCGGGCATCTACTGCACGCGCTGGCATTTAGCAACGTGATTGATAAATACGCGGGTCAGACCCTGATTGGTGCAGAGCTTGGTCTTGAGCTGGGTATTGATGATGCGGGTGAGTACCGCGTGTCACATCGCGACATGTTGGGAGGACCGCCGGAACGATCACCTGCGGTCATCTATTGAAGGCCACTTCAGGGGGTCCACTATGAGTCGCTTTTCACCGCAGTATGGTGGCGTAGTTTTGAAAGGGCTGTTGCTTATAGCCCTAGTTGCCTCAGTCGCCGCGTATCGCTCGCTGGCACCGATCGATGATCCGTCACTGCAAGGTCCCGAGACGGTGCTCATCTCACGTGTAAAAACAATGCCGGTGTCAGAGGGTAATCGCGTGTATTGGGGGGATTTGCACATTCACACGTCGCTCTCCAGTGATGCCTTCACAATGGGTGTGAGGGCTGTTCCTGATGACGTTTATCGTTTTGCTAAGGGTGAGACAATACGACATGGCGCGGGCTATCCAGTGACCATATCTCGACCCCTCGACTTTGCTGCGGTGACCGACCACGCGGAATATCTGGGTCAGGCGCGCTTGTCAGGACTCGATGTGCCGACCACCCGCCAGCGTCTTGGCGACCTTTTGGCTGACGAAAACCGCCTGACCGTGACTCAGTCGTGGTGGGAAATCATGAGTCTCATTCGAGACAATGGCTTTAAGCTCACGCTTGAGGGTGTGGACGCCGCGATTAACCGCAGCGCATGGCAAGAGATTGTTGCAGCAGCTGAGCAGTATTACGAGCCTGGCGTGTTTACCACATTCCCCGGTTGGGAGTGGTCGGCTGACGCTGGCGATGTTGGAACACACCTTCATCGCAACGTGATTTACGGGAGCAGCGACCTCCCTGATCTACCCTTTAGCTCAATTGACGGTGAGACGCCCCCTGAGTTGTGGTCGTTTTTACGATCAGAGCGTGAAAAGGGGCGTCGTGTGATGGCGATTCCACACAACCCCAATCTTAGTGAGGGATTGGCTTATCGGGTCGTGTCTGAGAACGGTGAGCGCATCGACACGCTGTCCCCCAAGGATCGCTCAGATTTAGAGCCGATCAGCGAAATTCTGCAAATTAAGGGCAGTTCTGAGACGCATCCGTTGTTGTCGAGTCTTGATGAGTTTGCTGATTTTGAGATTGCAGGAACGGTCCCGGGTCGAGAAATGACGCTGGCCAGTGTCAAAGGGGCTTATGCGCGTGATGCGCTTCGGAGTGGTATCTCGATGGCTCACAACGAGGGGTTCAACCCTCTAAAGTTTGGCGTCATCGGGTCGAGTGACAGCCACAATGCAACCTCACCTAGTGATGAGAAGGGTTACACCGGAAAATTGCCGATGATGGATGGCTCGGCGGGGCTTCGAACAGGCGCCGCTGGTCTAGCATTAGACAAGCTGACGCCGGCTCGGCAGTGGGGCTCAGGTGGTCTGGCGGGCGTGTGGGCGCCTGAAAATACGCGCGAGGCACTGTTTGACGCGCTGCAGCGTCGCGAAACGTTTGCGACCTCGGGCCCGCGGCTCGTGGTGAGTCTTTTCGGGGGTTGGCGTTTTCCGAGGGACACGACTTCAGCGATCGAGTTTGATGCGATTGCGAGGGCACACGGCGTACCCATGGGTGCGTCACTGCCCCCCTCATCCGGTGCGGTGGCGCCGGAGTTTGTTGTGATGGCGCAAAGAGACCCTGTGGGCGCAAACCTTGACCGTATTCAGATGATCAAGGGGTGGGTTGATCGCGACGGCCAAAGTCATGAGGCGATTTATGACCTCGCCTGGTCCGGTGCTCGGACAGTGGATCCTGTCGTGGGGCGGGTGGTGCCTGTCGGTTCCAGTGTCGATGCGGTCAACGCGACCTACGACAATACGCTGGGATCGCCGCACCTGTCGGCGCAGTGGCGGGATCCCGATTTTGATGCGGGGCAAGAGGCCTTCTACTACGTCAGAGTGCTTGAGATTCCGACACCCCGCTGGTCTACCTTTGACGCTGTGCAACTTCAGCGAGAGCCAATGGTGCCGGTATCTATTCAGGAACGAGCGATTAGTTCCGCGATCTGGTACCAGCCTCAGAGCCTCACAAAAGACCGGGAATGACGGCTTTGCGTTCCTTTGGGTAGTTCTCAAAGTTTTTGTGAAACCACTTGTGCGTGAATTGCGCGCGCGGAATCAAATTACCCGCGGTCATGGCTAACACAAAGACGGCACCCAGATTCCAGACCATGATTGCAAACCCAGTAAAGGAGAGGATTTCGCCAAAGTACTGTGGGCAGGTGACCCACTTAAATCCGCCGCCATAGGGAATTTTATAACGCGGTTCATCGGGGCTTGGATTGATCGAGCGAAGGTTTCTTAGGATCCGATCCGAGTGCACGTTCAGCACGAATCCAAAGGCGTAAATGGCGAGGCCGATTTGAAATCGGGGGTCGCTGAACCAGTCAGTGGTGTAATGCGTGCCAAACTCGGTGAGGTAGGCGGCATTGAAGTATCCGTGTAAAAATAGGGTTATCCAGCCCGCGATGACGACACCCAGTGAAAAACTGGCCGTGGATCCGGGTTGAACGCGCATGAGCATGGGTGCAACCAGTGCTCGGTTGGTGTAGTGAAACACCCAAACAGCGAGGAAAAAGAGCGGTACCGCTTGATCGCTGTTGGGTCCCATGAAAAAGATGATAGGAAAAACTAAGAGTCCAGGTAGCTCCATTAGGATCCAACCCGCCTTTGAACCGAGTTTGATTCCTTTGGCGCGTTTCCCCCCACCGAATCGTCCGCCGTAGGCTGCGGTACCAAAATAGCTCGAGACCATCACCAGAAGGGCGTACGCGAAACCCACGATGAGCAAGCTGTCGTAAAGGGTGTTTCCGGTGTACCACTGCATGGGACGTATCCTAATTTGTTTTTTAACAGCGCCCACGTTCTCTCGAGTGCGCAGCAATCGCAAGCGTGCACCATCGTCCAAATGGAGGCAGAGTCCCGCCAGTCGAGAGGCTACATTGATGACCTAAACATAAAAATTGGGGGGGAGGGTCGTGTCGTTTGCGCCAATGCTGGAAAGTGACGTCGAACACTGGACACACACGAAAGATGTGCTGATCGTCGGTTTTGGCGGTGCTGGTGCCTGTGCGGCCATAGAAGCTGCTGATAACGGCGCCTCGGTTGCTGTGTTTGAGGCCGCGTCAGAGAGCGGCGGCTCGACTAAACTGTCGTCTGCGGAACTCTATCTTGGCGGTGGTACCCAAGTGCAAAAGGCCGTGGGTTACGACGATTCGGTGGAAGATGTATTTGGCTACTTGATGGACTCTAACGGCCCTCAGGCGGACGAGGCAAAGACTCGGGCTTACGCCGAGGGTGGGGCGACGCACTTAGACTGGCTTATGGCACTCGGGGTTCCGTTTAAAATGTCGGAGTACCCAGAGCGCGCCATGATGGCGTTGACAGACGATTGTTTGCTGTACACGGGAAGCGAAAAGGCCTGGCCCTATGTCGATCGTTATACACCGGCGCCACGGGGCCATAACTTGTACGTAGAGGGTGACAATGGGGGCCCGCTACTCATTCAGATCCTCTCGGATGCAGTGCACGCGCGCGACATTGACGTACACCTGGAGGCCAGAGCGCTCCGCCTCATTGTGGATCGGCACGGACCGGGTCAACGCATTGTCGGATTGGTAGTGCGAGAGGACATGGAAGAACGTTTTTATTGCGCAAAAAAAGGGGTCATTCTGTGCGCTGGTGGTTTCGTTATGAACGCTGAGATGATGCAGCGTTATGCGCCGGAGCTTGCAACGTCCGGCACAGTGCCGATCGGTAATCCCAATGATACGGGCGGCGGGATTCAGATGGGGCTCAGTGTCGGCGCGCTTGCCATTAACATGCACGAAGGCTTTTTAAGCGTCCCATTTTATCCGCCTGCGACACTCACCAACGGCATTTTTGTGAACGGGCAGGGACAACGATTTATCAATGAGGACGCCTACCATGGGCGCATCGGATGTTATTTAGTAAAGCAGACGTTCCCTGTCTATTTGGTGCTCAATGTCGACGATTACGCCGATTATGAGACTGCGAGTTGGCTTGCGGCGCCTGTGCGAGGGACTGGCGAAACGTTAGAAGAGTTAGCCGCTGAGCTGGATCTGCCAAACGGCGCATTGGCCGATACGGTGTCACAGTACAATTTTGCCGCTGAGCGCGGCATTGACGAGGTGTTCCACAAGTCAAAGGCATGGCTGAAGTCCTTAACAGGACCGTTTGTGGCGCTCGACTGCACACCTGGCGCCGGCGCATTTCTCCCGCACTTCACGTTAGGCGGTTTGGATACCACCGTCGACGGCGCAGTGCTGAATTCAGAGGGAGAGAGTATCGGCGGATTATATGCGGCGGGACGGACAGCGTGCGGCGTTCCGCGGCGTGGCGACGGCTACGCGTCAGGAAGTTCTGTGGGTGATGCTACTTTTTCTGGGCGACGAGCCGGCCGCCACGCAGCCACTCATTGATGAGGGAGATGAAATGACGGATGAAACTGTAATCGCGCGCCTTGATCGGCTCGAGTCTCTTGATGACATTCGTCAGCTGGCGGCGAAGTATTCGTTGGCGCTGGACATGCGAGACATGGATGCCATGGTGAACCTTTTTCCTGCGGACGTGCGCGTTGGGAAAGACAAAGTGGGGCGCGCTCACTTTAAGCAGTGGATGGATGAGACCTTACGCCAGCAGTTCACGGGGACGGCACACCACATTGGTAATCACATTATAGAGTTTGAGGATCCTGACAGCGCCGTCGGTGTCGTCTATTCCAAAAACGAACATGAGACGCCGACAGCGGACGGTGGCAGCGAATGGGTCATCATGCAGATGTTGTACTGGGATCATTATCAGCGTAACGATGGGCGTTGGTACTTTAAACGCCGACTGCCTTGCTATTGGTACGCGACTGATCTCAATAAGCGGCCTTGCGGTGACAATAAAATGCGCTGGCCCGACCGCGATCACTACGAGGGTGCTTTTCACAGCTTATTCCCAAGCTGGCAAAGATTTTGGAACCAACCGCCCTCCGATGAACTTCCGTCCGTTGCCCCACCTGCGCCGCTCGATCAGTTTTTAATTACCATGCGAGGTGGATCGACTGACCCCAGTATCCGCACTCGCTAAAGGAGTAATACGCGTGGCAATTGACCGCCTTCTGTCACCCTTAACGATTGGGGATCTGTCGCTGAAAAACCGCGTCGTGATGGCGCCAATGACCCGCAGTCGTGCGTCTCAAGATGATGACTGTGTCTCAGATTTACATGAGACGTACTACGGACAGCGCGCGAATGCAGGGCTCATTATTACCGAGGGAGTGCATCCGACATTTGACGGAAAGGGCTATAACCGCACCCCCGGTATCTGTAATGACGTACATGTGGGTGCCTGGTCACGCGTCACGCGAGCCGTACACGACCGTGGAGGACTGATTGCTTGCCAGCTCATGCACTGCGGTCGCGTGGGACATCCTGACAATAAGTCAGACAAGGCCCGTATGCTGGCGCCTTCGGCCATTGCTGCGCAGGCGGAAATTTTCACGGCCGGCGGAATGAAGGCGATGCCAACACCCGAGCAAATGTCTGTGGCTGATATTGACGAGGTCGTGGCGGACTATGGTCGCGCTGCGCAGCGCTGCGTCAGCGCAGGTTTTGACGGAGTCGAGCTCCATTGTGCGTCGGGTTACTTGCCCGGACAATTTTTGGCATCAGGCAGCAATCAGCGCGACGATGAGTACGGCGGCTCGCTCACTAATCGGCTTCGATTCGTCGAACGTGTTATCGACGTTTTAGCCGGTGTCATTGGTGTCGGACGTTTGGGGCTTAGAATTTCCCCGGGCAACCCTTACAACGATCACATTGATGCAACGCCTGAGGCGACCTACGCAGGCCTCTTGCAGCTCGCTGAGCGATTCGGTATCGCCTGGGTGCACGCAATACGGATGCCCTCGACAGGCATCGATAGCCTCGCGCTCACACGCGCCAACTACTCAGGCGCAGTCATTGGGAGTGACAGTTACACCGCCGCTGAAGCGGAGGAGAGTATTGGTGAGGGCCGTGTCGACGCGGTCTCATTTGGCCGGCTTTACATCGCAAACCCTGACCTCGTTGATCGTTTTAAGCGCGGCGGTCCCTTTAATCAAATGGACAAACGAACGATCTACGGAGGCGAGGGTTCTGCCGGTTACACCGACTACCCCCCACTTTCGGGTGATGCACAAATGGCGTCTTACGAGTAACGTACCTCCACCTACTACTGAGCAAGGATAGCTTTATGCCCATGCCAACCTCCGTGCCGATTATTGATTTGATGTTGGCTGTGCCCAACGACGACACGTCTAACTTTTACGACTTTATTCGACCTTTATTGATGGACGAGCAAAGTCGACAAATGTTCAAAATGCCTGCGCAGTACATGTTCAAAGACCTTCCCAAGGTGGGTAAGCGTGACGACTACATTGCCTACACCCTTGAGAAAATGGATGAATTCAACATTGAAAAAGCGATGCTGGGCGTCGACGAAGGGCAGTATGAGACACAGTGCGAGGCGATTAAAAGACATCCGGATCGATTTTTTGCCTCCTACGACTGCAACCCCAATAACGGTATGGATGAAGTCAGAAAGATCCGTCGTTTAAAAGAGGAATACGATATCAAGTCGGTGAACGCCTTTCCTTCGGGGTTATGCCCGCAAGTGTCGCTGGCCGACAAGAAGTGGTACCCGATCTTTGTTACGTGCATTGACCTGGATATTCCATTTTGCCCTTGTGTGGGTGTCCCTGGACCGCGTATTCCAATGGAGCCACAAAAGGTTGAGCACCTGGATGAAATTTGTTGGTTTTTCCCTGAGCTCAAGGTGGTGATGAAGCACGGTGCTGAGCCATGGACTGATCTCGCTTGGAAGCTGATGCTCAAATACGAAAACTTGTATTACATGACTAGCGCGTTCGCACCCAAGCATTACCCGAAGGATATTATTCACTTTGCTAACACGCGGGGTGCCGACAAGATCATGTACGCCGGATACTTCCCAATGGGGCTTTCACTGGAGCGCATTTTCGGTGATATGCCAGACGTGCCCTTTAAAGATGAAGTTTGGCCGAAATTCCTTCGAGAAAACGCGAAACGGGTGTTCAAGGTCTGACACCCGCGAGACGCCTTATGGGAAATAGACGCTAATAGACTCGACAATGCAGGCGGGCTTTTCGGCGCCTTCTGCCTGTATGACAATTTGAAACACCATTTTGATGCCGCCTTTCGCTTCTTCCACCGATAACACGGTGCCCGTCGCCGAGAGCTTAGACCCGACGCGAACCGGTGATGGAAAACGTGTTTTTTCTGTTCCGTAATTGACGCCCATCGAAATGCCTTTAACCTCGATGATTTCAGGCATAAATTTCGCGGCCAGCGACATCGTCAGGTAGCCGTGCGCAATGGTCGCACCAAAGGGTCCTTTTGCGGCCATATCGGGATCGACGTGAATCCATTGATGATCACCGGTCGCCTCGGCAAACTGGTCGATACGCGCCTGAGTGATTTCCATGCTAGGGCTAGGCCCCAATGTTTTACCCACAAGATCATAAAGGTCTGCCGGGGATTCAATAATGGTCTTTGACATGCTGGACTCCTGGTTGGGGCCATGGGGTTAAAAAGAGCGTTCGCTAAAGACACGTTGTGTGCTCGGGGCGAACAGGTTGAGGCGCATACTGTGCCATATTCTGTCGCAAAGGCATCATCGTTTCAGACGATGACGCCGTAAACGGCTGGTGCGAGGGTGCAGAGGACGCTACTTTGGATAATGCAGACGTTGTGGAGACAAGAATGTCAGAGCTTGAGGGGAAAGTGTGCGTGGTGACCGGTGGGGCTGGCCACATTGGACGAGCGATCTGCGAGGCCTTGTTGTCTGAAGGTGCCCAGGTGGTTGCCGTAGGACGTCGCAAGCCTTCACATCCCATTGAGAGTGATGGTAATCGCGCAGCGTTTTACGCCGCGGATTTGCGCGATGCTGTTGCCTCGCAGGGGCTGATTGATCACATTGGCGAGCGATTTGGGCGCTTAGACATACTGGTGAATAACGCGGGGGGTGGTCCGCCTGTTGCGGCCGCGAATGCTTCCCCAGAACTCACGCAAAAAATCATATCGCTGAACTTACTGGCGCCACTTGTTTTGTCTCAACAGGCACATGTGCTGCTGATAAAGGCGAATGACGTCGCGTCCATCGTCAATATTGCGAGTGTGAGTGGTGCACGGCCGTCGCCGGGCACGGCGGCTTACGGTGCTGCAAAGGCGGGCTTACTTAACGTCACGAAGTCACTCGCTATGGAGTGGGGGCCTCGTATTCGTGTCAATGCGCTGATTGTGGGTCTTGTTCACAACGACGCGGGTATTGAGCATTACGGTGGCGAATCAGGTTTCAAGCGCGTTGCAGACATGCTGCCGTTGAAGCGAATGGCCTCGCCTGAGGATGTTGCCAATACCGTAGTGATGATGTGCTCTGACCGAGCGGCCTACATAAGTGGTGCAAACCTCGAAGTCGACGGGGGAGGCGAGGTCCCCGTGTTTCTTCACCTGGCTAACGAGTCTTCGACAGCCAAATAGGCGACGTCCAAGCTCGTTCGCGAATCGTGGGGGAGTAGAACGGGTCGCGCTCAGGATTGGTGCAGCAGATGCCGTAAATGTCGCCTGAGTCGCCGCTGTCGTTAGCTAATAGATTGGCAGTATCCGCTTGCGCCCCGCAGCTGTTGGAGAGTGGATTCACCCCGGCGGCCTGGCACTGAAGAGTGCTCCAACGGCAACTCGGTGTCTCGAGTATTCGAGCGTAGTAGAAGGCCGCTTCGCCCTCGATGTAGTCGGGGTCTTCCCAAACCGAACACAAACTGGCGTGGCCTGCTGCTGTCGCGGCGCAGCTGTTCATGTCAACCCCGAGTCCCTCAGTCTCACTACCCAATACGTCAACCACACGCTCACTGGTTGTGCCGTCTTCATAGACCCAGCCCTTGATAATTTGAATGCGCTCTAACGGGTTTGCAGGGTGCAATTCAGTCCCGTGGTCACGCTGTGCACTGATAAAAAAACGTGGGGCGCTGTCACTTGGCGTGCGTGTTAGAACGCCACCCATGGGAACACCTGACGCATAGGCTTTTTCAAGTGCCTGCGGATCATCGCAGAGATCAGTCTCGTAGTCCCCGGCGAAAAAACGGACGATTGGTCGAGTGCCCGACGTGGCGTAGGTTTCACGACCTCGCATGGCATTAAAAATGGCGTCGCGCCGATTTTCTTCTGCCCAAACGACAGCCAAGCCACCAGGATTTGATACGAAGTGATCCTGTAGGTTTCGAAAGGTTGCGTCGCGGGAGCCAAGGTGACCCACGTAATTCTTCTCCATAGCGCCACCAGAAGTCGCCGTGTGGGTATCGGTGCTTCCAATGAAGCCTTGCTTAAACGGGTTCACACCGGACGCTTGCTCTAACGCTAAACCGTCCTTAAGTACGTTTCGCATCATGTTGCGACGATGGAAGTTAGTGACGTCCACGGGTAAACCTCGATCAGACCACATCTTTCCGTTGACACTGCCCAGCATTGCAAGATTGTCTGAAGGAATCTGTTCGAAGGCACAGAGTTCGTCCTCGGTATCGATGCCCACGCCTGCGAGCCGATCAAAGCGGCACTCAGATGCGCCTTTGTGTTGCACCAGCTCGACCAATGGTTCAATTTCTAAACGATCAATCGCCTCTTGCTCGGTGGCCGGGTCCGGGAACATTAAGCCGCCGCCCAAGTTAGGGTTGTGCGGTATGGCCATTACGTCGCACTGACCTTCCGATTCAAGACACTGGGTGCGTAATTGTCGCCAGAGCTCGGGTACGGAACTCTGGGTCTCAAAGACTGAAATAGGTCGTGCAGTGACCGCTTCGTTTCGGAAAATGACGTTGCGGTGTAAGTTGGCCATCTCTTGGCCCTGGGTGTATTCGTAACCCACAAACGTTGTGAACGAACAGTCCTCAGACCGATCGTAGTGTCGCTCTGCCGCCGCTTGAATATCCCCCCATACGGACAAGGCTGACGTCTCACAGTCGCCCAGAGCGCACACAATGCCGCGTTCAGGCGCGCTACCTTCCATACCGCCCGAGACCGTCCAGAGTGACGCTGCGTACAGTTGTACCCACAAATTCTGGGCCCGAGACATCAGGCAGACTGGAGCCCACCATGCGGCCTGACTCCAGTCGCTGTCGCACAGAGCCACTTCCCCTAAAAATTGTCCGTGGTCGGTCACCGCAGCAAAATCGATGGGGCGGTCAATCTGCGCTGAAACGGTCTGATCACCATAGGCGTTGGGGAGGGTGATGACCTGTCCTTTCGCATATTCGTAGGCGCCATCAGGATCGTTTTTCTGGTTTGAAAGGTAGGAGTCGAACGAGTACCGCGTGTGAATATGGAGATCACCGAAAAACGGGAGCTTTGTGACGGATGAGACAGCACAGGGCACTTCGCTTGACTGCGCAGCAAGGCTTCCCAGCATACTCAGTGCAATAATCGACGCTGACACCGTGCGCTCCATACACGTTTTTACTGAATGTTGAGTTCTCATGTTGGGATCTCTCCATTGCCGGCGCAGCGGCCAGCATCTAGTGCGCACTGAGTGTCATTTATTCACCTATAAGGCGCGTTTAGTTTTTATAAGTTGGCATCTGGACGCATCATGGCATCGTGCGCGCCGTCGATAATGAGGGTTGACCCAGCAACGTACGCGCCTTCGGGCGACAAAAGAAACATGGCGAGATTGGCGACGTCCTCCGCCTGTCCTGGTCGCCCGATGGGTATAGAGTCCACGAAGGCCTTGATCAGCGGGCCATATTCCGGGTCACGTTCTACACTTTGAGTCATCGGTGTGGAAATATACCCCGGAGCCAGCGCGTTGAACGATATGCCTCGTTGGGCGAGATCCGGCGCTTTTCTTCTCATGTAGCGCGCAACAGCACTTTTACTGCTGGCATAGCACTCGTGACCGTGC
>CBFHJX010000019.1:0-21132 GCA_965656285.1 Luminiphilus sp.
TTCTTCATTAAATCTATTATTTCGCCCGCGGTTGCACCAACGAAGCGCAATGCGCAGACTGACTTTTCGGTTAGCGGAGTTATTTTTTATGGCCAACAGCACCCATACGTACAGCCCTGACGAGCGCAATAGTTCGATACTGATTAATATTAATGGCGAGCTCATTCCTCGTGAAAAAGCGACTGTATCGGTATTCGACAGCGGGTTTATCCTTGGCGATGGAATTTGGGAAGGGCTCCGCGTGCACCAAGGCACGATTCCATTTTTGAGTCAGCATCTAAAGCGTCTGTGGGAGGGCGCGAAAGCATTAGATCTCGATATGGGGATCTCTCGCGATGCATTGGCGGACCGACTTTTTAAAACACTTACTGCGAACAACATGAGGGATCATGTCCATATTCGTTTGATGGTGACGCGGGGCATTAAGTCAACGCCTTATCAGGATCCTGCGGTCACAATTAGTGGCCCTACCATTGTCATTATTCCTGAATACAAAGCGCCGGATCCAAGCCTCAATGATCGTGGGCTCCGACTCTATACAGTTTATACGCGCAGGGGTTACGCCGATGTACAGGATCCCAGAATCAACAGCCACTCTAAACTCAACTGTATTTTTGGATGTATTCAAGCCGCGAAGGCGGGCTACGACGAAGCACTAATGCTCGACCCGCACGGGCATGTGGCGACCTGTAATTCGACGCACTTTTTTATCGTCCGTGAGGGTGAGGTTTGGACCTCCTCTGGCGATTACTGTCTCGATGGGATTACCCGGCGCAATGTGATTAACGTCTGTAAGGCCAACGGTATTCCTGTTTTTGAAAAGAATTTTTCACTCATGCAAGTCTACGGTGCCGATGAAGCGTTCGTGACCGGAACGTTTGCAGGGCTGACGCCTGTTTTTGAGGTCGACGGACGCAGCTTAACCCACACGCGAAGAGGGCCGATGGTTGACCGCTTACAAGCGCTCTATCGGTCGCTTGTTGAAACAGAAAGTGGGCGACCCCAGAACGCGAGCGCCTGACATGACCGTCCGAATTGCGGGCTGGTCAGGACCGCGAAATATATCGACGGCCATGATGCGGGCCTGGGAGTCGAGACCCGACTGTTCGGTGGTCGATGAGCCTTTTTACGCGTGCTACCTCAAAGAGTCGGGTGCTGACCACCCGATGCGTGAGCAGGTTTTGGTCAGCCAATCGACGAGTCGAGAGGCTGTAGCAAAGCGTCTCAGCGACGCGGCGATGACGGGCCTGCAGTATGAGAAGCACATGACGCATCACATGCCGCGCGGTACTGATTTGTTGTGGACCAAGGATATTAAGCACGTGTTTTTAATTCGTTCACCGGAACGCGTTATTGCGTCCTATCGTGACAAAATGCCGTCGGTGTCCCCTGACGATATCGGCATTATCCGGCAGCGAGAGTTGTTCGATGAGATTACCGCACTGACCGGACAGCGACCGCCGGTGGTCGACAGTGCAGATATTCTTGCCCACCCCAAAGCAATGATGCGTGAGATTTGCACGGCGCTCGGTATCGAATGGCTAGACGGATATATGACACGCTGGCAGACAGGCGCGAGGCCGAGTGATGGCGTGTGGGCAGCGCACTGGTATGAATCAGTCAATGCGTCGTCTGGCTTTTCAGCAGCGTCGGTGACGCCCAGTAACCTGAGTACTCAAGATTTAGCGCTGGCCGAAGCGATGCGACCGCATTATGAGGCCATGGCAACCTGCAAACTGTCTCGACCTTGAGTCATGTCTGTTGCGCGTTACAGCCGAAGCGCAGGACGCGCTATCGGGCTGCATAAAGCGGCGAGTACCGAGCGGGTCCCCTCAAAGCTGCGTCTGCCGTGCATTACTTTGAGGTTGTCGAGAAGGGCGATATCACCCTTTTGCCACTCAATATCGATGGTATTTTCGTATGAAACCTCAATAGCTGCCTTTAGATCGGCAGTATTTATTCGACTGTGATCACCAAAGCACAAACGCGGCTCTGGATCGTCGTCGGCATTGGCCCAGCTCGCTGCAGCGGCGACGATCTGGTTAAAAAAGACGTCTTTACCCCGTCCAAATTCATCGACTGCCATTAGAGCGGGTGTTTGAACTGACAGACCGCCATCGTTAAGCCAGCGAAACGAGTACCCCAGCTCAGTAAGCCGCGCTTGCGCTTGCTCAGCGTTGGATACGTTGAGCGTGTCTTTCCAGCTTCTGCCTTGCCCTGACGCAATGTCCGCGTCGATGGGCATTGAGTTGCGGTAGCGAACGCCCAGGGCGCGAAGTTTGGCAACAAACTCGGGACGAATGGCCGTTAAAGCAAGTAATGCCAGGTCTGATCGACAAATCGGTGTGGCACCGCCTTTTTCCGCGGGCTTTTCACAGAAGAAAAACAGTTGTCCGGGGAAGGTCAGTGTCTGAGCCATTTCATGATGCAGAAAAATCTCCACCTCAGGAGGAGCCTCGTTAGCGGTGAAGACTCGACTGGTTCGGTTGTGCCGGACGGCGTTCGAAAACGATTCCGTGTAAGTAAAGTTAGGGAGGTTAAAGGCGTCAATAAAATCGTGGAAGTCTTGCGCCGTGGACATCCCATAGTCTCGAAAAATCACAAACCCGTGTGCGTTGATCAGGTCACTGATGGCCGTTTTAGATGGGCCGTCAAGCGGTGTTCCGGCGCTGATTGGCAGCTCCGCGGGCGTCATTACTGTGAAAGAGGGTGTCGTCATGGTTCCTTCTTGTTCCCTAATACGTTGTGTTGGGCAGCAGATCCTGCTGGTAGGGATTAATCCCCAGTTGTTCGAGTGTGGATCGCACATCAACCGCCCTACCTGTCTTGATTGACTCTTGAGCCATCCAGGCGGTGATAATTGCCCACAGGCCCTCTGTACAAGACGCTCCATCGCCCCTCGTGCCGTTGACACGGGCACTGAATCGATCGTGTTCAAACAGGGTTGAGCCGTAGTGGCCGCCCAGCTCAATATCTTGCGGAAACGTGCAGTCTATTCCGTCGTAGGCGGTGTGACCGTTGACCTCGACCTTTATTTTGGACACTGAGCCACGTCGAGACTTGAAGCTCGCCTCTTCCTCAGCGCGCAGAGTGCCTTTGTCACCACTGACCACTAACGTCTCGTAGAGCTCTTCGCTAAACATGTTCAATGTAAATTGCCCTTTAACCCCGTTCTCATAATCCACAATGACGAGAGCGTGATCGTCAATGTCCGCAGCCTGACCGTCGAAGGTGAAGTCTTTAAAATTGACCGCTTTGCCACCGGGGCCGTAAACCCGAACCGGCTGAGAATTTGCGATTCGATTCATTAAATCAAAGTAGTGACAGCATTTTTCCACGAGTGTACCGCCTGAGTATCGGGAAAATTTATTCCACTCATTTACTTTGGATAAAAACGGGGGACGGTACTCACTCAGGCTCACCATTTTCACGTCACCCAACTCGCCTCTGGTCAGGCTGTTTAGCGCCAACTGGTATTGCGATTTGTAACGGTATTGCATGCCCAGTTGAATGGGTGCTGGGTAACTCAAGGACGCTTTTGCTATATAGAAGGCGTCCTCAAGTGTTGTCGCCATTGGCTTTTCCAAAAGGACGGCTTTGCCCGAAATTTTGACCGCATCAAAAACCTCACGATGCGTGAAGTTAGGGGTGCATATCAGTACAGCGTCTACTTCGGCGTCTTGATTGATTTCGGCGATCGTCTTGTAGGCTTTGGGTGGTTCATGCTCAGTGCCGGTAAACTCTTTAAGCGCTTTTTCCACGCTTTGACTATTCGTATCAAACACACCAACGATCCGCGCTTGATTGAGCTGGTGAACAGCACGTATGTGCTCTCTGCCCATCATTCCCGTTCCAATGACTGCATAGCCAAGTTTAGGTGCGTCGGAATTCATGCTCATGCGTAACTGGGTCACGATGTTATCGAGGTCGGTATGCATGATTATTGAACGCCCTGTCGTTGTAGATGCAGTCTGTCTGCGACTAGAGTGCGGACCCAGACGAGAATATTAATGACGACCAGAAGTGCAGTGAGCGTTGTAAATAGCCCGCCGCTGCCACCGGCCAGACCGAGTGGGGAAAATATCATGTAGAGCAATACAACACAGGAGAACAGTGAAAAGGAGCAGGCTTTCGCGAATACCCAGGGTGTCATATCAACCGGCGCAGAGCGCGTCGTAGAGCGTACCTGCATGGGCCTCAAGTGTCCGATCAGCAACAAAATAGCCACTTCTGACACAAATAAAATGGCGTAGAGGTGGAGGAAGTGAATATTGACCACGTCTTTAAACACAAATTGAAGTAGCGCATAGGCGATCAGGTGAAAGCCGATGGCCACCTTTACGGCCAGCGCGGGAACGCGCGTGGTGAGCATGCCCACAAGTACAACAGCAATAATAGGAATGTTGTAAAATCCCGAAAAAATTCGAATGATTTGCCAGAGTCCCTCGGGTGCAAACTGCAAAAGCGGGGCAATCCCAAGCGATACAGCGGCGATTCCGATACTTGATATTTTCGCAATAGAGACGAGCCGGGCGTCTTCAATAGGCTGGCGAGCCAGAGGCTGGATAACGTCGAGTGTGAGCATGGTCGCTGAACTGTTAATCAGTGAGTTAAATGAACTAAAAACCGCACCGAGTAGCACCGCCAGGAAGAAGCCCAGCGCCCATGTGGGGAGCGTATCCTTCACTAGCTGGGGGTAGGCGAGATCAATTGAGTCCAGTCCAGAGCCATAGAGGTGGTAAGCAATAACCCCAGGGACCATCATGAAAAAGGGCACTAGCACCTTAAAATAGCCGGACAGTAAGACGCCTTTTTGACCCTCCGCAAAGCTTTTAGCTGCCAGAGTTCGCTGAATAACGTACTGGTTTGAGCACCAGTAAAATAAGTTAGCAAACACCATTCCTGTGAAGAGCGTCCCGAACGGGGTCGGATCGTCTTGATCGCCGATGGCATTGAGTTTGTCGACATCTGTACTCGTGACAATGTGAGCACCCGACGCAATATCGCCTCCGAGTAGGTGCAGACCCAGAAGTGGCACTGCAATACCCACGACGAGCAATCCAAGCCCGTTCAAGGTGTCCGAGACTGCAACGGCTTTAAGGCCACCTAAGACGGCGTAAAGTGCACCCACGGAACCGATGACAATGACGGTCAGCACAAGAGAGCTGCCGTAACTGAGCCCTAAAAATTCTGGGATATCAAACAGCTTGAGGACGGCAACAGAGCCGGCGTAAAGAACACTCGGAATGGTGACGAGGCCGTACCCAAGTAAAAAAAGAATGACGCTGAGTCGTCTCACGTCGTCGTCGTAGCGGTCAGCAAGGAATTGCGGCAGTGTCGTAAAGCCGCCGGCCAAATAACGAGGCAAAAAGAAAAATGCCATGGCAATTGTTGCAACGGCGGCGGTGACTTCCCACCCCATGGCACTCATGTTAAACCCGTAAGCGGAGCCGTTAAGTCCAATGAGTTGTTCTGCCGAAAGATTGGTCAGCAGTAGCGAGCCCGCGATGAACGGAGCGCTGAGTCCGCGACCTGCGAGGAAATAGCCCTCACTGTCAGACGTTGTTGCGCGTGCTTTTTGATAAGAAAACCAGGCCACAGCACCCATGAATAAGGCGCATGTCAATGCAACGGTGATCAAGTCGTTAGGAGTCACAGGTTATTCCCGCAATAGGTGGCACGAGCATAAATACAGACTGCGTCGCCTTCAATAGGCGGTTTTACTGCGCAATGTTAACCTCGCACAGCACTCAGCGAACGGTAACCATGATATGCCCGTAGAAACACTCCAACTTGTCGTATTTGCGGCCATCACAATACTGATTGGTTATTTGACGTATCGCCGTGTCAGTGCGGATCGGATCGCTCAAGGGGGCACTGCAACAACACGGGAAGAGGTGTTTCTCGCCGGTAAGGGCCTGAGCTGGATCGTGGTTGCCGGTTCGATCACCCTGACTAACTTGAGCACCGATCAGTTGGTGGGGATGAATGGCAATCAAATGGTCTTGCTTGCCTGGTGGGAGCTCTCTGCGGTGGTGGGATTAGTGATATTGGCCAAGGTGATTCTTCCGGTGTACTACCGATACAACTGCACCACGACGACAGAGCTGTTGGAGCGGCGTTACGACGATCGACGTATTCGCGCATTGATCGGTCTTCTATTCTTACTGGGTAATCTCTTTATTTTTATTCCGGCGATGCTTTACGGCGGATCGCTGTTTATTCAAACAATGTTTAACGTTGATATTCCCCTGATGTGGATTGCCATTGCCTTCGCAATAGTCGGGTCGGCGTATGCCGTGTTGGGCGGGCTGCGGGCTGTGGCTGTGTCGGATGCTTACAGTGGCGTACTTCTATTGTCGCTGGGGATCGTGGTGGTTGTGCTGTCGCTTGCTGCCATTGAGTTTGATTTTTCGGGAATTCCTGCCGAGCGCCTCACCTTAGTGGGCGACTCATCATCGCCAATCCCATGGCACACGCTACTGACGGGCATGATCTTCGTTCAAATCTTTTATTGGGGTACTAACCAGACAATTACACAGCGGGCTATGGCGTCGCCCACGGTTGAAGAGGGTCAAAAAGGGGTTTTGGCGGCCGCTATTATCCGCCTGCTTATTGTCCCGCCTATGGTCGTTATCCCCGGGATCGTCTCGTACAAGCTGTACGGGGATATCGGCGATGCCGCATTTGGCACGATCGTCGGTGATGTTCTGCCGCTTTGGCTTTCCGGCGCCTTTGCTGCCGCGATTGCGGCTGCGGTACTCACGAGCGTGAACAGCGTATTGAACTCATCTACAACGCTTTGGGTCTGTGACATACACGAGCCGTTCATTAATGAACATGCCGACCTAAGACGATTGAATTTCATAATAACAGTGACATTTGTTCTCATAGGCCTCGCCATGGTGCCTATCTATGCCACGGCCGACAGTATCATTAACTTGGTGCAAGAACTCTATGGACTACTGAGCATGCCTATTCTTTCGGCCTTCATTGTCGGACTGCTTTTCAGGGGAGTCGCCGCTGGCGCCGCCATTACCGCAGTTGTTTTAGGTGTTGTGCTCTACGGCTTTTTCTCATTCGTCTGGTCGCCCTTACACTACATACACATGATGTTCTTTACGGTGATGTTCTGTGTCGTGACCGCGCTAGTCGTGAGTAAGGTTGTGTTTGGCACGTCACCGACATTTGAGCCCGCCATTACACTGCGTTAGACCGATTGCAGGTGATAAATGAGTAGCGATTCGGGCCACATGATGGGCACTGACAGTCCGACCGACATCAGCCAGGCACCAGAGAACTCGGTTCGCGCGAGTTGACCTTGGTGTGTTTTTTGTTGCGCGGCGAGACTGCCGGGCCAGATGAGCGCGACTCGGTAGCTCTGGGTGGCATCGAGACCGGTCAATCGATAGCGTGTTGGAAAGGCGTGCGAAGGCGTCTCTAGCATGGCGAGCGCGCACAGCGCCTGTGACTGATCTTTGTCGACAACACTCCAAGCCATCTCCGAAGAGGACCGTTCGGTGTTGGAATAGTTGCCGCTATGAAGCAATGTTCTATGACGTTTGTGGAGTTTAATAGCGTCTTTTAAGACCGCACGGTCTTCTGCATTTAACTGCCTTATGTCAGCTTCAACGCCCATGTGACCCCACAGTGCGACCCCTGCTCTAAATGCCATGGTGTGCTGGCGGCCTGTGATATGACACGGACTTGGTCCGACATGTGACCCCATTAATTCAGGTGGGAACGTCGACAAGAACCCACGCTGCACGCGAAGGCGATCAAGTGCATCGTTGGTGTCTGAGGGCCAGAACCGAGAAACATGCGTGAGTATTCCAAGATCAACGCGGCCCCCTCCTGACGCGCAACTTTCAATAGTGACATGTGGAAATGCAGCGCGAATGCGACCGAGTAGGGCGTAGAGCGCCTGTGTCTGTTGATGGATGGCGTGATGCTTTTCCGAGGTTCCCGCCTGGTGAATATCGCGGTTCATGTCCCACTTTAAATAACGAATGTCGTGCGCCGAGAGTAGCGTTTGTAGTTTATCAAAGAGGTAGTGCGTGACCTCCTCTTGACTTAAATCCAGGACGTACTGATGCCGCGCCTCGTTGGGTATGATTCCCTCGTGCTTGAGAATCCAATCGGGATGCTCAGTAAACAGAAGACTGTTTGCGCTGACCATCTCGGGCTCGATCCAGAGTCCGAACTCCATACCGTGTGCTTGGCACGCGGCCACAAAGGGTAACAGCCCGTTGGGCAGTTTATGCGAATCGACTTCCCAGTCACCCAGCGCTCGTTTATCGTCATGGCGCCCCAAAAACCAGCCGTCATCGACAACAAAGCGCTCGATCCCTAATGCAGCAGACTCGTTAATGAGCGTTATCAACGACGGTTCGTCGATATCGAAGTAAAGCGCTTCCCAGGTATTGAGCTGGACCGGTCGTGGGGGGCTGGATGCGGGCCAGGCGTCGCCGAACTGAGAGCGAATCATTTGGTGCGCGGTTTGAATGAGGGGGTTCATGCCTTCACTGCTGTGACACAGGAATACCGACGGGCTCTTATAGGCGGCACCCGGCGCCAATTGTAGTTCGCCGGGCCTGAGTAATTCGCCGAGTTGCACCACGCGTCTGCCATCGGCCAGCTGCTCGACTCTTATTTGATGATTGCCGCTCCATCCGAGGTGAAGCGACAGCGCGGTGCCACTTTGGGTGGTCGTCTGGGCTTCCATAAGTGTGATTGATGGGGGCATGTGGTGCGAGGTACGGCCTGTCCAGTTTTCTCGTACATAAGCCGCCTTAGGGAGTGTTTGTCGCGCGCTTTGAAACTCGTAGCCCCATCGCCCACTGAGCTCCAAAAATGTCGTCAGATGATCGGGTACCGGGAGTGTCAGTGCGCACGTATCAAGAGACAGTGATGTGTCTGTGGATTGATTTCTAACACTGACTGAGAGCTCAAGGGAGCGTGTGTCTGTGTGAAGGCTGACGCAGTGGGTGACTTCGATTTGGCTTGCGTCACAGAGACTCAATAGCACCAGCTGTCGCGGCGACAGGTCGACCGTGACCACGCGTGGTCGCAGTTGCCAGTGAGAGTGGCCACGCTGAGCTTCAAGGCCCAAATGGCCAAGGTAACTTTCACCCACAGAGGGTGTCAGTGAAATACTGGGTTCGATTGGGAGCGACGCCGGTGCTTCTGGGCGATCCAGTTGCTCGAGCTGAGCGAGCGTCAGTTGCGCGAGCGCGGCGCCAAAATACGTAAGCACGGGCTGGCCACTTCGGCAGTCGATAACGACCGATGCGGTCCCGTTACGCAGGTGATAAAACGGTTGTACGTGATCTGCCATGCGCGTGCTCTGGACCCTAGGTGCGTCGTGACTAGAGTACATTCAGATACACTCATCGTGTAGTGCAGAAAAAAGTGGGCAACTTGCACCGTTATGAATGCAAAAAACTAATGCAGAGGCACCATGAACTACAGATATCATCACTGGCACAACACCGTCTCGCTGAATATTGATGACCGAGGGGAGTATGACCTGCCAGTGCGGTACCGGGAATTTTCGCATGCAACCTCTGAGGTATAAATGGATGCACCTACTGATCAAGCTGGCCTTGGTCGTATGTTTGAGTGTGCCCGCGTCTGCTCAAATTCGTCTGGACGATACGGTGCTCAGCGATCGGTGGCAGGGCTTTTGGTTGGGACAGTCGATCGGTAACTGGACCGGACTTGTGACTGAAATGGACAAAGTGGGAGGGCAGGGTCGTCAGGGTGAGTTCTACACGCAGCAAGACTGGACCGGTTTAGACCAGCCCGCAATTTGGAGTGATAAGCCCAGTGAGATCTCGGACACTATAGACTTCATTTTACGGCGCCCTGACGAGGTGTGGGGCGCGGACGATGATACCGACATAGAGTACATGTACCTCTGGACGATGCACCGTTTGGGCAGAGCGAAACTGACGCCACATGAGATAAAAGATGCCTGGTTGCGACACATTTATGACGAGAAAAAACCAACTCCATTTGGCGTCGACGAATCGGGCTACCAGAATTATTTGTGGGTCTCTAATCAAGCTGCGCACGCGCTGATGCTTGAGGGGGTGGTGCCACCTCAGACCAGCGCGCCCTCGAACAATCCGCACGGTGACATGATCGACGCACAACTGACCACTGAGATCTTCGGTCTTCTGGCTCCGGGGCGTCCGGGTGTTGCACTCGACCTTGCTTACTTTCCTGTGCGGACGGCGGGCGCGGGCGATGCCGTGCTGGCCGCTGAGTTTTACATTGTGCTGCACGCACTCGCTGCCGAGCGGCCTCGAGGGGCCGTGACCACCGAGGACGTATTTAACATGGCGCAAGCGGCGAGGAAGCACCTCCCAGAGGGGTCGACTCCGGCGCTTATGTTTGACTTCATTCGTGCGCGCTACGACGCTGGATTTTCGTGGGAGGAAACACGCGACGCGCTCTATGTGCGTTACCAGATTGAGCAACGCGACGGGTACTCAGTGACCCAGCGCGGGCTCTATTGCAATGGCTGCTTTGCCTCGGGTATTAACTTCGCCGCAAGCTTGGTGTCGCTTTTTTATGGGGGTGGAGATCTAAAAGAGACGATCAAAATTGCGACTTTATGTGGATGGGACTCCGACAACCCGGCAGCAACGTGGGGCGGACTTTTGGGCTTCATGCTCGGTCGTAATGAAATAGAGCGCCTCTTTGGTGAGCCTCTGTCAGACAACTTCGATATTCACAGGACGCGAAAAGGGTTTGCTGATGACGGCATAGACACATTTCGCAACATGGCGAAAATGGCAATTTCAGTCTCAGCAACGATAAACAATGAAACGATGACTTCACCGGAGTGACCCGCGGCTATGGTTAAACACACCTTACTGACTGCCTTTGCAGTACTTATCTCACTTCAGGCGCCCACGTGTCTGGCAGACGATTGGCGCAAATCAGACATTACCCAACTCGTCATGCTGGGGACTGGAACACCCAACCCATTTCCCGATAGATCTGGACCATCGCTCGCAATCGTCGTAAACGGTGAGCCGTACTTAGTGGACTTTGGCCCGGGTGTGGTCAGGCAAGCGTCTTCACTATCGCCCGAGTACGGTGGCAAAATTGGGGGCCTGGCGGTCGAAAACCTTAAGCACGCGTTTTTAACGCATCTGCATTCTGATCATACGGTCGGTCTTCCTGACTTGATCCTGACCGCGTGGACAGTCGGTCGGGATTCACCGTTAAAACTATTTGGTCCCGAAGGCACTAAACACATGGCCGACAAGGTCCTTGAGGCCTATGAAGAAGATATTCGCTACCGCTTGTACAGTGAGCAGCCCGCGAACAATCAAGGGTGGCGTGTCGAGACCCAAGAGGTCACTGGGTCAGGGCTTATTTTTAGGGATAAAAACGTCTCGGTAGAGGCTTTTCGCGTTCCACACGGAAGTTGGCCCGATGCGTGGGGATATCGGTTTACTACACCCGACCGGGTCATTGTTGTCTCGGGTGATACGGCGCCTTCGCGCGAGCTTGCTAAGTATGCACGAGGCGCCGACATACTGGTGCACGAGGTTTACAGCCAAGAAGGGTTTGCCAAGAAAGAACCTCAATGGCAGAAGTACCATGCAAAAAATCATACATCGACTTCGGAGCTTGGACGTTTGGCCTCTGAGGTCAAACCAAAGCTTTTGGTGCTCTACCATCAATTATTGTGGGGCTCGACGCACGAGACGTTAATAGAGGAAGTCAAAGCCGAGTTCAGTGGGGAGGTTGTTTCTGCACGCGATTTGGCGGTGTTTTAAGTTTCGCTGCGTTGAGCTGGGCAATGTTAGGGTACGTCGACGAGACAACTGCAATTGACCAGGATTGACCTTATGAAAATGATTCAAGTAGTGAGCACGCTGGCCGTCGTTACACTGGTGCTGTTCGGGTGTGCGCCCGATCAACCGGTCAGTGAGGGAGGCGGCCAGTCCCTCGCTCACCAAAAGTATTCCGCGGAGCAATTCTTTCAAACCACGGGGTACCGGATGGGCGGTTCCGGGCCTTATGCATTCTCTGGGGTAAACGGCGATTTGATCGTGAGCTCTGACGAAACGGGGGTCTACAACGCGTATCGCTTGAACGTTGAATCGGGACAGATGACAGTGCTGACCGAGTCTTCCGATCGCGGCGTCTATGTTGACTCTTGGTTCCCCGACGATGATCGATTTATTTACCAACAGGACGGTAATGGCGATGAGTTAACCCACGTATTTGTCATGTCGACCTTGGGAGTGAGTACTGATCTAACGCCGGGAGAGGGTCACAAGGCGGGATTTGCGGGCTGGTCGTCTGATGGATCTGAGTTTTTTATCTACAGCAATGAGCGTGATGGCGCAGCCTTTGATATGTATCGCTACAGTGTCGCAGACTATTCACGCGCCATGCTCTACGAGAATACCGAGGGCTTGGATCTTGGCGCGATCAGTGACGATGGGCGCTGGGTGGTTTATGCCCGTAATAATAGCAACGCAGACACCGATCTTTTTTTAATCGACGTCGCTGCCAGCGAGCTGGAGCTGGTCAATATCACGCCCCATGAGGGCAATATTGAATACGCTTCAATGGGTTTTACGCCCGACAGTCGCCAGCTTATTTACTCGACCAATGAGTTTGGGGAGTTCAGTCAGGCCTGGACCCTGTCGCTCGATACGGGCAAAAGGCAGGTGTTGATCGCCGAAGACTGGGACGTGATGTACGTTGGCTACTCACCCAGTGGTCGTTACAGGGTAAGCGGAATTAACAACGACGCGCGAACGGTTGTAACGCTTAAAGACCTGACGACAGGTCACGACATAATCCTTAAAAACGTACCTGAGGGCGACCTTTCTCAAGTTCGGTTCAACCGAGACGAGTCGGCTATTGCCTTTGGTTTATACCGTGACACAGCGCCGTACGATGTGTACCACATGCCATTGAACGCAGACGCGACGCGACTGACACGCGCACTCAACCCGGTGATTGACAGTAACCTGATGGTTGAGGGCGACGTGGTGCGCTTTGCAAGCTACGACGGTCTGCCAATACCAGGCATTTTATACAAGCCTCGAGAGGCGTCCGCCGAGAACCCAGCGCCTGCATTAGTGTGGGTCCACGGTGGACCGGGGGGCCAGAGTCGCAAAGGTTATTCCGCGGTGATTCAGCATTTGGTCAATCACGGTTACGCGGTCTACCAAATCAATAATCGGGGATCGAGCGGGTACGGTAAGACGTTCTTCCACCTTGATGACTTAAAACACGGTGAGGCCGATTTGGGTGACGTCGTTGCCTCGAGAGCGTTCCTTGCGGCTTACGAATGGATTGATGGCGATCGGGTCGGCATTATCGGCGGCTCGTACGGAGGCTACATGGTTGCGGCGGCTCTCGCGTTTGAGCCTGAGTCATTTGAGGTGGGCATCAATATTTTTGGTGTCACCAACTGGCTCAGAACGTTGGAATCGATTCCACCATGGTGGGGAGCGTTTCGCACTTCGCTCTACGCTGAGCTGGGTGACCCCGCAACCGATACCGATCGTTTGACAGCGATTTCACCATTGTTTCACGCGGAAAATATTGTGAAACCGCTACTCGTGGTGCAGGGCGCAAATGATCCCCGTGTGCTTCAAGTCGAGAGCGACGAACTGGTCGAGCAAGTGCGTGCAAACAATATTCCCGTCGAATACGTCTTATTTGCCGATGAGGGCCATGGTTTTCGAAAGCGCGTGAATCGAGTTGCCGCGAGCGAGGCATACCTGTCGTTTTTAGAGCAGCACCTATAGTCGCTGACAGCGCCCGTTTATGCGGGCGTTGCATCAACCCCCCCCCGTTTTTATTTTTGCAGTCAGCGCTTCCTATCCTATGCTGGTTTTAGCGGCTCATGAGGGCGGCCATTATTTTAAAAAAAGGGGAAATATATGTTTAAGCGTTTACTGGTCGTGGGTGCTCTTTCGTTGAGTGTGTCGGCAATGGCTGCGCATCATGAGGAAACACCCATGATAAGCGAGATCTATGAATGCTCTTTGAACGACGGGGTTGCCGTGTCTCAAGTGCTGGATTTCGCACGATCTGACTTCAAAGCGTTTGCGGATAAAAATGACTTCGCCATGAATTCTTTTATTTGGGAGGCTGTCGCGGTATCTCCACCCTACGATGAACCGGATTTGAGATGGGTCAATTACTTCCCAACTTGGGGCGACTACTTTGCCAGTGAAGATGCGTGGCGCGCCACTGCGCAAGACGTAGCGGCGGACCTTTTTGAGCTCGTATCCTGTAGCAAGGCGCGGACGCTCGCAGTACACAACGCAGGTGCACAACCCCCTGCGGCGCAGGAAAAGCCGCTGATTGCTATGGTCTGCAATCTGGATGAGGGTAAAACCATCGGCGACGCACTTGCGTATCGCAAGGCTGTGAACAAGATGGCTAACGGCATGATTAAGGGCAGTGTGGGCAGCGCCGTCTTTACGCCTGCACTGGGCATCACAGGTTTCGATTATGTGGCGATGGTGACGGGCACCACTGCCGACATGGCAAAGGTCATGGACAATGTACGCAGTGGTAAAGCGCTTAAAGCGATGAGAGCGGCAGGCCTTGAGAATCCCGCGCAATGCGTGACGGACCTTCATCGGTCGCATCTGGTTGTCTCTCGATAAGTCCGGCGCTAAAACTGCCGGTTTCGAGGTCTCCCAGACACTCCCTCGTTAAGGACGGATCATAAAAACGCACGTTAACAAGGGAGCCACTGTGTCTGAGAGCAACCCATCTGTGCTCGAGCTGCGAGGCTCGAGTATTTCGTATTTCACCGGGAAGATGGAGAATTATTTCCGGCTTAAGGGAATTCCTTATCGCTTTGAAAGTATGGTGTTCCCCGGTGAGGTTAAACGTAATAAGCAGGTTTTAGGTCTGTCCCAAATGCCGGTTGTTCAGTTGCCCGATGGGCGCTGGATGACAGACACCACGGCGATGATTCAGTGGTTTGAGAGCGAGTATCCTGAGACGTCCATCGTACCTGACGACTCTGCGCAGGCTTTTGTGTGTTATCTGCTTGAAGATTGGGCTGATGAGTGGTGGTGGCGGCCAGCGATGCATTACCGGTGGTACTACCCAGAGGGTGCGAGGTTTGCGTCGGGTCACTTGGCTCGAGAAGTAATGGGCGGCCTGCATTTGCCGCTCTTTGTGAAGCGAGCCATGCTGCGTAGGCGCCAGAGAAACGGTTACACCCGTGGTGATGGTATTGGGCCCGATGCGGTGCTCGGCATCGAAACCGATGTGGCGAACCTATTTTCACAGCTGGAGCGAATTTTTTCGGTGCGTCCCTTTTTTTTTGGCGATCGGCCGACGCTTGCTGATGTTGGCTTCGCAGGTCCTTTTTTCAGGCACTTCGCGCTGGACCCAATTCCTCTGCAGAGATTACGCCATACGGCGCCCAAGACGCTGGAATGGGTTGTTCGGCTTTGGAACAGTCGACTCGAAGCCGCAGCGGGTGACTTGGTTCAGGGTATTCCTGACGACATTCAAGAACTACTAAAACACGTGTCGCGGGGCTACTTACCCTACTTAAACGCGAACGCCTCAGCGATTAGGGCGGGCAAGTCACGATTCACAACCACTGTGGATGGGGTGACTTACTCACAGGCGCGGTCATCCCAATACCGTGTGTGGTGCCTTTCTGAACTCCGCGATCGCTATCAAGCACTGACTACGGATGCGCAGACTCGACTTGAGAATGTGCTGAAACGCTGCGGTGTTTGGGACCCACTGTGGCAGCAGGTGGACCTACCCATGACGAAACGCCAGGAGAGTCGCTTGCCTTTTTGGGGCGACCACAAGATGACAATGGTTAACGAGTAATGTCACTCGCTTTTTGATAAAAGCATACGAATAGTGCCTTCAACGGACAACACATCAACGTACTTTGCGTTGAGATCATACAGATTGGATTTGTGCGCATCGCGGTCTCGGTCGCCGGTCGCCTCCTCTGGAATCACCACTTTGAAGTTATGTTGAAGGCCGTCGACCGCTGATGCCCTGACGCATCCACTGGTGGTCAACCCGGTAATGACGAGTGAGTCGATATTTAAGGTGCGCAGAATGCTCGCCAGGTCAGTGCCATGAAACGCGCTGGCATGGGTTTTCTCGACGATGTGGTCAGAGTCGATCAACGGGAGCCTTGGATCTATGTCACACCACTGTGACCCTCGAGTCAGTAGATTGAGTGCGGGGACGCGCGCTCTAAAAACACTGGCTTGATGTGTGTTGTCGTAGACCACGGTCGTCAGAAAAACGGGGCGCCCAAGGTCATGAAATACGCCCATAAGTGCACGGTTTGCGCTGACAACACTATCGGCGTCACTGCCCAGTGGGCAGGCGGGATCAGTAAATCCTCGGATAACGTCAACAACGAGCAGCGCCGGCTTTTCACCCAGTCCTTGTGACTGCCGTTCTAGGGAGCGGTTTTCGTCGATCGCCATAAATCACCCTACTCAAATCAAAGTGCCATCATGCTACGTACAAGTTAACACTCGCAAGCTGACGCCTAGCATCGTTAGTTGATCACAGGAGACCACCCTAAGGACAAAATGTCCGAGTGAGAACGTTTATGGATATAGAAAAGCTCAAACTGACGCACGTGCATCATGTCAATTTACTGGTGCGAGACTTGCAAACAGCAAAGCAGCAGTATTCGGCGTTGTTTGATGTCGATTTTATCGACGAAAGCTTGCCCTCACGCGGTGTTATCACCACACGCTTCCTCGCTGGAGACACATGGATTGTACTTGTTCAGCCTGTGGGTGATGGCGCTCCAATGGCGCTACTACAGGAGAAGGGGGAGGGGCTGTTTTTGTTGTCTCTGGGTGTCGCACAGGAGGCTTACGACTCACCGAGTCTCGCCCCAATGCGAACAGGTCTCTCGTCGTGGGAGGTTGCCGATCTCGATCCACATTGCGTATCCAATGGGCAGTTGCAACTTACGTTTGGTCAAACTGACTAAGTTCTGGGTTTCTTGATTGAATCCACCGGCGCCTTAAGAGTGTACAAACGAGATACGATCCCTCAACGCAGTGACGCGATGCTTCCTGCGACTACAACGTACCGATACGCAGGTTAAGAATCAGCATGACAAATCAGGTCACGATCAAAGAGGTGGCAGCACGCGACGGGCTGCAAGCGCAGTCAGTGGAAATTTCCCTGGATCAGCGTCGTGAGTTGATCGTGTCTTTAGTCGCCGCGGGCGTGCCGGAGTTAGAAATAGGTTCCTTTGTATCGCCCAAAGCGGTCCCTCAAATGGCAGGAACAGACGCCTTGGCCCAAACGCTTCCGGCTGCAAAGACCCAATACAGTGCGCTCGTCCCTAATATGAAGGGCTACGAGTTGGCGCGGCGAGAGGGTCTTAACCAATTGGCGATCGTTGTGTCTGCCACTGAGCAGATGAATCAGAACAACATTCGAAAGAGTCTTGAGGATACGTTCTCAATGGCGAGTGACATTATGCGCCGAGCGCGCGAAGAGCAGGTCGATATTCACGCCTATTTAGCGGTGGCGTTCGAGTGTCCCTACGAAGGTCGTGTCCACTCAAGCGTGGTCATGGACCAGGCTGAACAGCTCATGCGGGATGCGCCAGCACGATTGGTCATTGCGGACACAATCGGCGCAGCTAATCCACGCGCGGTGAAATCCATGATGACTGAACTTGTGGCCCAATTTGGCGTTGAAGCGCTGGGCTGTCACTTTCACGATACCCGCGCGATGGGCCTTGCAAACGTTTTTGCTGCGTTAGACGCCGGTGTTCGTCAATTTGACAGTTCCGCCGGCGGTTTGGGTGGATGTCCTTTTGCGCCGGGTGCAAAGGGCAACGTCGCGACAGAAGATGTGGTCATGCTGTGTGAGAGTGCAGGTTTGAGCACCGGGATCAATATTGAAGCCTTGTTAGAGAGCGTGGCGCACCTCACCCAGATGATTGGGTCGGAGCAAGGTGGTCGGGCGCATTACTGGCTCACACATAACTGGCAAAAACTGACGGCTTAATAATTTAAAAAGAGGACGGAACTGATGACTTATCGTCTTGGTGTGGATGTGGGCGGAACGTTCACCGATTTTTTGTTGCTCAATGAGGCTACGGGTGAGACGCGGACGGCAAAAGTGCCGTCCACACCCGAGGATTCGTCGGTCGGCGTGCTTAACGGACTTTCGAAAATATGTGATTCCTCAGGTATCGATCCGGCGGACATCAAGTTGGTGATGCACGGGACCACCGTTGCCACCAACGCCGTTCTGACGGGTCGTGGGGCAAAGGTGGGTTTAATTACGACCTCGGGATTTGAAGACACATTGCAGGTCGCGCGATCATTCTGCCCCGGTGGATTAGGGGGTTGGGTCACGTTTGTCAAAAAGCCGTTGCTCGCGCCCCTTGAGCTCACCGTCGGTGCGAGTGAGCGCATTGCGGCCGATGGTAGCGTGGTCAGAGCCCTCGATGAGACCGCCCTTCGCGAGACCCTTGCCAATCGCATGCCCAAAGAGATTGAAGCACTGACCATCTGTTTTATTAATGCCTATATCAACGGAGAGCACGAGCGCCAAGCGCGTGAGATTGCGCAGGAGTTTTTCCCTGGTCTTCCGATTTCCATTTCCAGCGAGGTCGTACCGGAAATGCAGGAGTACGAGCGGACCGAGACAACGGTGGTTAACAGCTATGTCCGTCCTGAGGTCGCTCGGTACGTTAATAATCTACAAAGTGCGCTGAGTGATCGTCTCGGAGACGATACCCAGTTGTCAATTTTGCGCTCTGATGGCGGATTAGCATCGAGTCGAGCTGCGGCAGAATCGCCCGTTAACCTCCTAATGTCAGGACCTGCCGGCGGTGTGACAGGAGCCTTGTTTTTCTGCACCAAGGCAGGCTTTAGTAATATTTTGACGTTCGATATGGGCGGCACATCGACCGACGTTGCGTTGATTCAAAACGGACGTGCTCGGGTTCGGCGTGAGACGTTCGTTGGTGATGTTCGTGTTCGAGCGCCGTCAGTGGACGTTCGGACGGTGGGTGCCGGCGGTGGATCGATTGCGTTCGTTCCGGAGCTCACCAAAGCGTTGCGCGTGGGACCGGAGTCGGCCGGAGCAGTACCGGGGCCTGCCTGCTACATGAAAGGGGGTGAGGCACCGACCGTGTGCGATGCCAACGTCGTTTTAGGCTATCTCCCCTCGGACGTACAGCTTGGCGGTGACATGCAGATTAACCGCGACGCGTCAGTTGCTGCGGTCCAAAGCGTTGCAGATGCCATGGGCGTCGATCTAATGGTGGCCGCTGAAGGGATTATAAAAATTGTTAACGAGTCGATGTTTGGTGCGCTGCGCCTAGTATCGGTCGAGCAGGGCTATGACCCGCGTGATTTTGCGCTGGTAGGATTTGGTGGTGCCGGACCACTTCACGCCAATGCGCTCGGTATTCTAACTGAGGCTTGGCCTGTCATTGTTCCCCCTGGTCCCGGTGTGCTCTGTGCTTACGGGGATGCGACAACACGCGTCCAAGACGAAGCGGCAAGAACCTATATCACGAAGGCATCGGACCTGACGGCAGATAAGCTTGCTGACGACCTGCTGAGTTTAAAGGGACGTGCGAGCGAATCATTGATCCAAGACGGGATTGCGAAGGAACGCCTTGAAGTCACTTACCAAGCTGATTTGCGTTATGCGGGGCAGGCCTTTCAGATCACAGTTGAATTTACAGAGGCTGAACTCAGAGCGCGCGGAGTCACCGTTCTGACTGATCAGTTTGACGCGGAACACGAGCAGTTGTTCACCTTCAAGCTCGGTGATGGGCACGAGATTTTAATGATCCGCGCGGTTGTTGGTGCCTCTGTGACCTTAAAGGCTGACATTACGATTCCACAGGGAACAGGTGACGTGAGTGGTGCCGTCATACACCAAAGCCGCTTCTTTTATGAAGGGCAGTGGCACGAGGCAGCCATCTTTGATCGATCAGGTTTGGGTGCTTTAGATGTGATTATGGGCCCGGCCATTGTGTCGGAAATGGACTCCACAACGGTCGTGTTGCCGGGGTATTCAGCCACTGTAGATTCGGTGGGCAACTTGCTCATCCAGCCTGTTTAATCGGGGAGAACTGATATGACGGCAACGATTATCCAGACAAACGACAAGCCGCTTCAGAGTGTCGATGTTGACGGTGTGACTGTTGATTTGATTGAAAACGCTCTCCGTAACGCCCGTGAAGAAATGGATGCGGTGCTGTTTCGCACCGCCATGTCCCCGGGCATCCGCGAGCAGGGCGACTGTTTCCCGATGATTGCCAACGTTGAAGGCAAGATGGTGGTGGGGCAGTTCGGGTCGTTTATTGGACCATTCTTGAGTGCTTATGACGCTGAGATTGAGGAAGGGGATATTATTCTCACTAACGACCCCTACCTGTGTAACGCGGCCGTTTCTCACCTTCCAGACTGGGTGGTGTTGGTGCCTATTTTCCGAGCGGGTCGGCATATTGCGTGGTCAGCGATGTTTGGTCACATGTCTGATAACGGTGGCATGGTGCCCGGCTCCATTCCGATCGAGGCGACGACTATATTTCAAGAGGGAATTCGAATTCCGCCGACCAAGCTCTATAAAAAAGGGGTTCTTCAGGAGGATCTTCTTGAGCTCATTCTTCACAATGTGCGGACACCGCAATGGAATCGATTTGATCTCAACGCCTTAGTCGCCGCGTGCAACACCGCGGCGAAGCGAGTCGTTGAGCTCTCGGAACGATTTGGCGACGATGTTTTGTTCTCGACCATGCGCACAATGCTGCAGCGCAACTATGACGCCATGAAACACATTATCGGGATGTTTATTCCCGAAGAGCCGCGTGAGTTTGAAGATTACATTTGTGATGACGGCATGGGCGTGGGGCCTTACAAGATCAAGTGCACGCTGTGGCGAGAGGGTGATAAGGCAATTTTTGACTTTGCTGGAACCGATCCCCAAGCGCAAAGTTCGGTGAACTTTTTCTTAAACGAGGACATGTTCAAGATGTTCTTTGGGTCTTTCACGATTAACGTGGTCGACCCACAAATTGTGTTTAACGACGGCTTTTATGACCTAGTCGATGTTCGTATTCCTGAGGGCACCCTACTC
>CBFHJX010000020.1:0-20917 GCA_965656285.1 Luminiphilus sp.
TGATTCGCTCATTGAATATACCTGTATTATCGCTGCAAACTTCGCAGCACCAGCCGTCCTACCCAGCCGGGTCGATTTATAAAACACTGCACGAGGGGTCAGGCCTTTAATCGTCGCAGCGCACAATTCCTTTTTTGGCCACCAAAGACATCGCTCGGTCAAACACAGCGTCTGCCGTCATGTCTGTACTGTCGACAACGACGGCGTCCTGCGCTGGCACAAGCGGCGATACTGACCGTGTTCGGTCGCGGGTATCGCGAGCTTCTATAGCCTCCAAAAGGCGCGGCAGACTAACATCCTCATCTTGCAGCTGCAACTGGCTTTGTCGTCTTTGCGCGCGCGCAAGTGCGGACGCCTCTAAGAATATTTTCAGCGGCGCCGCGGGGAAAACCACCGTACCCATGTCTCGACCATCAGCCACAAGACCTGGAGCCACTGCTAATTCGCGTTGACGCGACAGTAATGCGTCTCTGACGGACGGCAGGGCCGCAACCGCCGACGCCCCTTCGGCACCCAGGACCGATCGCACTTCATCGGTCACATCTGAACCTAAATAGAGCACCCTCACGCCCAACGTCGAGGCGACAAACTCAACATTGAGTGAGCGCGCGACGGCCGCCACGGCGGGCTCATCATCCCAAGTCACGCCTTGCTGTGACGCCGCGAAACCCACGACTCGATAAAGTGCACCACTGTCTAAGAGCCTGAATCCAAGCGCCTCCGAGAGGCGCTGCGACAGCGTCCCTTTTCCCGAGCCACTTGGACCGTCAACGCAAATTACCGGAATCATCAGCTCTCAACCGACACTTTGAGACCGACACTTGCGGCCAACTCAGCAAACCCTGGAAATGAGGTGGCAACGTGGTCGCAGTCATTAATATAAATAGTGCCGGAAGCTCGAAGTGCCGCTACTGCAAATGACATGGCAATTCGGTGATCGTTATACGTGTCAACCTCGCCGCCCTCTATCGGTCCGCCAACAATGACAATGCCATCGTCAAGCACTTCATTTTCGATGCCTAACCGCGACAAGCCGTCGGCCATTGACGCAATGCGATCACTTTCTTTAACCCTGAGCTCCTCAGCACCGCACAGCACTGTTCGACCCGTTGCACAGGCGGCGGCAACAAAAAGGACGGGGAATTCGTCGATAGCCAGTGGGACGAGGTCTTCAGGAATCTCTATACCGACTAAGGCTGAGGACTTTACCCGGAGGTCTGCCACCGGTTCGCCGCCCACCTCTCGCTCATTGAGTACCTCAATGTCAGCACCCATAAGGGTCAAAATAGTGATCACACCGGATCGAGTGGGGTTCATACCCACATGCTCCAGTGTGAGGTCAGAGTCCGGTGCAATCGAGGCCGCAACGAGGAAAAATGCGGCAGACGAAATATCCGCTGGAATGTCAAACGTCGCAGCCGTTAGACGTCCCCCACCCTGTACGCTGATCACGTCATTTTCACGTTCAACTTCATATCCAAAACCGCGCAACATCCGCTCAGTATGGTCACGCGTTGGTGCAGGTTCCGTCACCGAAGTCCGACCTTCAGCAAACAAGCCCGCCAGTAGGATGCAGGATTTCACTTGCGCACTGGCCACGGGCATCTCGTAATGAATACCGTTGAGTGTCTGCCCACCTTTTATTGCTAACGGAGGCCGTCCTTCTTGACTGCCAATCTCAGCACCCATGAGTTTGAGCGGGGCAGTCACGCGCCCCATAGGTCGTTTCTGTAGGGAAATATCACCGGTCATTGTTGAGTCAAAACGCTGGGCGGCAAGCAAACCGCTGAGCAAACGGATACTCGTACCTGAATTACCCATATCAAGGACATTGTCAGGTTTTTGCAATCCCTGCATACCCACACCGTCAATCTCAATACGACCGTTTTGGGGACCGCGCACCGTTACACCCATGTCTTTAAATGCCTGGACCGTACACAGCGCGTCATGACCCTCTAAAAAGCCAGTGGCAATAGTCGTACCCTCTGCTAGCGCGCCCAGCATCACCGTTCGGTGAGACATGGACTTGTCACCCGGCACTCGAATAGCGCCCTGTAGCGAGCCTCCAGACTCGACTTTAAACTTCATGATTCTCCTCGGGTGCCGTCTCAGAAATAGGATTTAAAATACTGTCGTGGTCGCGTCGATGCGCACGACAAATCGAAAAATAGTCTTCGAGCGCCTGCTCGTCTTTTTGGTCGACCAGCTCACGGAGCATCGTCATCTCAGCACCGAACTGATCCATTGCCGCCAGTAGCGCTTGTCGGTTCGTCACCGCTATATCAGTCCACATTCGAGGGTCTGACCCTGCAATGCGCGTCATGTCACGGAGTGCACCACCGCCATGAACCATCGGGTCGGAAGCATCTCGCTCAAGCGCACGGGTCAAGGCGTAAGCGACAACATGGGGCATGTGAGAACTGGCCGCCAACAGCGCGTCGTGTTGCCGCACCTCCATTGCTCGGATGTACGCCCCCGTTAACGCCCACATCGCCTCGATCTGCGTGACGCTGGTGGCTGCGGTATGAGGCAGTGGTGTGAGGATAACTTCCCGGCCAGTGAATAAACTGGCATCTGAATGTTCAACGCCGCTGTGCTCAGAGCCGGCTATGGGGTGTCCGGGTACGAAATGCGGGTAATCATGGCCCACAGAATCGACGACATAGCCCTTGATGCTGGCCAAGTCCGTAATAATGGGCTGATGCGTCGCCAGAGCAAGCTTGGCAATAATTTCACGCAGAATTGAAGCGGTCGCTGCAGGCGGCGCACCCACAACGATGACGTCTGCCTGCTCAATCACCTCTTCAATCACTAGGGAGTAATCATCCACAACGCCTAAGGCTCTGCCGCGCTTCAAACTCGCCTCACGTGGCCCCCAGGCGATTAACTTGCCCTGCCAGGTACTGCTACGGAGTGCGCGCGCCAGAGACCCGGATATAAGGCCTAGTCCAATGAAGGCAACCGTTCTCGCTTGAAATGGCGTCATCAGATCGGTGCTTTGGGGTAAGAGCCCAGTGGCTTAAGCAAGATAGAGTTTTCTTCAAGCGCCGACATCACTTCTCGCACTACAGCGTCCGAGTAATGTCCCTCAAACTCGATAAAGAACATGTAGGTCCACTTTTCCGTCTTAGAAGGCCTCGAGTCGATACGAGTGAGGCTAATACCGCGCTCCTCAAACGGTCGAAGCAAATTCAAAAGAGCTCCAGGCCGGTTGCGACTGGCAATCAGAATTGACGACTTATCTGCACCACTAGAAGGTACCATCTCTCTGCCAACAACGAAGAAACGCGTGGTGTTGTGGGCAATATCCTGAATCGCTTCAGCGAGCTTGGCCAAACTGTAGTTCTCAACCGCTAAATCTCCAGCGATTGCAGCAATACCCGGCTCACTCTGCGCACGCTGAGCCGCTTCACCGTTACTCCGACACACGTCTCGGGGAATTCCCGGTAAATTTGAATCGAGCCAATCTCTGCATTGGCCCAACGCCTGCTCGTGCCCGCAGACTGCCCGAATATCTGACATGCTTTGACCGGCAGACGCGATTAAATGGTGAACAACCGGAAGCTCAACCTCACCGATAATTTGTAAGGATGATTCGAGGAAGCAATCGAGCGTTTGACCGACCATTCCTTCTGTTGAGTTCTCTACCGGCACCACGGCCATATCGCAGGCGCGGTCCTCGGCTTGTCGAAAAACGTCGCGAATGGTGGGCTGCGGCTCAAGAATGGCCGATTGCCCAAAGTGCTTCAGTGCCGCAGCTTGTGAATAGGTGCCTACAGGCCCAAGGAACCCCACAGTCAGCGGACGCTCCAAAGCAAGGCAACTCGACATGATTTCCCGGAAAATCCGCGCCGCCTGATCTGCCGGCAGTGGACCCGGATTACGCTCTTGAATGGCCCTCAAAATCTGAGCCTCGCGCTCTGGACGATAAAAAAGCGCATCACCGTCTTGGCTCGCCGCCAACTTAATCTGTGCTACGCGACGCGCGCACTCCGCTCTCGCGTTGATCAACTCGAGTAATTGCTGATCTATTGAATCGATATCCGTTCGAATGTCGGCTAACTGATCATCCGTCGCCATAGCAACTGGTCTCTATCTGTGCTCGTTTTCGAAACGATGCATGAAATCGCACAATGCATCAACGGAGGATTGTTCTACCGCGTTGTAAATACTGGCGCGCATACCGCCCACAGATCGATGCCCTTTCAAATTCATCAGCCCTTCCGCCTCTGCCTGCTTTAAAAACTGCTTATCCAGCGTGTCATCGGCCAGCGTAAACGGCACGTTCATTAACGACCGATATCGCAAGTCTACGGGGTTACTGTAAAAGTCACTGCCATCAATGGTGCCGTAAAGCGTCTGAGCCTTTCGCTGATTCGCTTGATGTATAGCGGTGAGACCGCCACGCGCTTCGATCCACTCGAAGACGAGTCCCGACAAATAAATGCCAAAGGTAGGCGGTGTGTTGTACATGGAGTCATTGTCCGCCGCGACTCGCCAGTGCAGCATGGCAGGAATGTCAGATCGCGCCCGATCCAAAAGATCTCGACGCACAATCACGATACACAGTCCCGCGGGGCCTATGTTTTTCTGGGCACCGGCATAAATAACACCAAAACGGTCAACATCTATAGGTCGTGACAAAATAGTTGAGGACATGTCAGCCACCAAAGGCGAGGCACTTTGGGGAATAAAATCGAACTCAAGCCCACCGATCGTCTCATTGGGGCAGTAGTGCAAATAGGCGGCGGCGTCAGAAGTCGACCAGTCAGCCCGGTCTTGAACCGTGGTGAAATTTGACGCCTCAGAGCTCGAGGCAACGTTCACATTAACCAGACGCCGCCCCTCTGCGAGAGCCTTCTTAGACCACTGGCCTGTCACCACCTGATCGACGGTGTCTTCTTTGTCTGACAGATTAAGCGGCACCGAAGCAAATTGCTGAGAAGCTCCACCTTGCTGGAAGAGCACCGCGTAATCGTCGCTGATATTTAATAAGCGGCGAAGCCCTGCTTCTGCGCGCTCGGCCACACCGACAAACTCAGGACTGCGATGACTGAGCTCCATAATCGAGGCGCCAGCACCATGCCAATCGAGCAATTCGCCCTGAGCACGCTCCAACACGTCTACGGGAAGCGCCGCAGGCCCCGCACAAAAATTGTGGACTCTAGTCACTCTTGCGTCTCGTCACTGCCGCTATCGACACCGTCCTCAGCCACAGGGTCAGCCACAACCGACTCAACCGGTTCCGCAACAACGTCGTCCTCCGCAATACGACTCACACTGACCAGTGCTTCGCCGTCTCGGGTACGAATGACTCTGACGCCTTGGGTGTTTCGACCCAAGAGACTCACCTCATCGACACGAGTCCGCACGGCCGTGCCCTGATTTGAAATCAGCATCATCTCGTCGCCGTCCCATACCTGAACGGCACCCACCAAGGACCCGTTTCGATCAGAGGTCGACATCGCAATAACGCCTTTACCGCCTCTACCTTTTGCGGGGAACTCGTCATTTTCAGTACGCTTGCCGTAGCCGTTCTCTGTCACTGTCAGAATTCGACCTGATACCTTGGGGACTATCAGCGAAATTAATTTGTGCCCCGCTGCGAGATTAATCCCCCGCACACCCCGGGCTGTTCGACCCATGGCTCGAACCTGCGACTCATTGAAACGAGTGGCCTTCCCCTCTGAAGAAAACAACATAATGTCGCTTTCGCCGTCGGTAATCGCCGTGCCGATCAACACGTCGCCTTCGTCCAGCTCAATCGCCCGCAACCCTACGCTGCGCTGCCGCGCAAACTGAGTCGCGGCCGTTTTCTTGACCGTCCCGTTTTCAGTCGCCATAAAGACGAACTGATCCTCGTCGTAGCCCTCAATCGGTAGGATCGAAGTAATGCGTTCCCCTTCATCGAGCGGAAGCAAGTTGACCATCGGTCTTCCGCGCGCATTCCGACTTGCCAATGGAATGTGGAACACTTTTAGCCAATACACTTTGCCAAGGTTTGAGAAGCACAACACTGTGGCGTGAGTGCTCGCGATAAGCAGGTGCTCAACAAAGTCCTCGTCCTTGACCGCAGTGGCGCTTCGCCCGGTACCGCCTCGTCGCTGGGCCTGATAATCAGTTAACGACTGCGTTTTGGCATAGCCTTGGTGGGAAATCGTGACAACACGATCTTCTTCTGTAATGAGGTCCTCGACCGTCAAGTCGTGTGCCGAGTCGGTAATTTCCGTCAGTCGCTCATCACCAAAGTCTTCGACCAGCTCCTCAAGCTCTGCACGTATGACCGTGCGCAATCGATCGGGATCACCCAAAATATCGAGCAAGTCTGAAATTTCGGCCACTTTATCGGCGTATTCTTGAAGTAACTTCTCATGCTCCAGGCCGGTTAAGCGATTCAGTCGAAGCTCAAGAATGGCCTGTGCCTGGGCGGGCGACAGATGATACTGACCCTCAATTAAACCAAAGTCACCTTCAAGACCTTCGGGACGACACGCGGCATCGCCAGCCCGCTCAAGCATCGCTGTGACGTCACCCGGCGCCCATGCCGAAGCCACCAAACGCTCGCGCGCATCGGCCGCTGTGGGTGATGTCTTAATGAGCTCAATAATTTCGTCAATATTGGCTAGGGCAACGGCCAAACCCTCTAATACGTGGCCCCGCTCGCGCGCCTTACGCAACAAGAACAGTGTTCGTCGCGTTACCACCTCGCGTCTGTGACGAACAAAAGCCTCGATAATCTCTTTCAGATTGAGTAGTTTCGGCTGCCCGTCAACCAACGCCACCATGTTGATACCCACAACGGCCTGCAGCTGGGTCTGTGCGTAAAGGTTATTAAGTACCACGTCACCGACTTCGCCGCGACGCAGCTCAATCACCACGCGCAATCCATCTTTATCAGACTCGTCGCGAAGCTCTGTAATACCCTCAATTTTCTTTTCTTTTACCAATTCCGCTATCCGCTCGAGCAGCTTTGACTTATTCAGCTGGTAGGGGATTTCGTGGATAATAATTGTGTCTTTACCCTTCGAGTCATCGGTAATGACTTCTGCCTTTGCGCGCACATAAATACGCCCCCGACCTGTCCGGTATGCCTGAATAATGCCGGCCCGACCGGTAATAATTGCGCCCGTAGGGAAGTCTGGCCCGGGGATATATCGAATCAACTCATCAATGCTGATCTCAGGGTTCTCAAGTACGGCGAGGCATCCGGCAACAACCTCACGCATATTGTGCGGCGGTATATTGGTTGCCATACCCACCGCGATGCCGGCAGAACCATTAATCAGGAGGTTCGGGGCGCGCGTTGGAAGTACAACGGGGATGTGTTCCGTGCCGTCGTAGTTTTCCGCAAAATCAACCGTTTCTTTCTCAAGATCAGCGAGCAGCGAATGGGCCAGCTTGGCCATTCGAATCTCGGTGTAACGCATTGCAGCAGCAGAATCGCCATCAATCGAGCCAAAATTACCTTGGCCGTCGACCAGCGGGTACCGCAACGAAAATGTCTGAGCCATACGCACAATCGTGTCGTAGACCGCAGAATCACCGTGAGGGTGGTACTTACCAATCACGTCACCCACGACACGCGCAGACTTTTTATACGCCTTATTCCAGTCGTTGTTCAACTCGTTCATGGCGAATAATACCCGTCGATGGACGGGCTTGAGGCCGTCTCGCACGTCGGGGAGTGCTCGCCCAACGATAACGCTCATCGCATATTCCATGTAGGATTGCTTGAGCTCGTCCTCAATATTTATTGGGTATACTTCTTTCGATAAATCTTGCTGCTGATCTGACATCCGATGACTTTTTTGATGACGGGAGTGCCGCCAAAACCTGGCCGTTGATAAGCTGCAAATACTATCAAATTCAGCGCTTTAAGGCTACGTTTAGCGACGCTCAATATTAGGAGCTACCGATCCATGACATCAGTGAATTTTGTCGTTCATGCAGACACGATAATTCCCGTTTCAGGAACGCAATCCGTTCTTAAGAATCACAGCATCGTGGTGCAAGAAGGCTTGATCAAACAGTTAATGCCCAGCACTGATGCCCGACAGATCAAAGGCCTGGAGCATCTGGAGCTGCCCGGTCACGTCCTCATGCCAGGTCTTGTGAATGCTCATGGACACGCCGCGATGACGCTGCTTCGCGGCTACGCAGACGACATGCCACTGTCCGCTTGGCTCAACGACAAAATTTGGCCACTCGAAAGTCAGTGGGTCTCAAGCGAATTTGTTAGTGACGGCACCGACTTGGCCGCGGCCGAAATGCTACTCAGTGGAATCACCACGAGTAGCGACATGTACTTTTTTCCGGACGTGAGTGCGCAGAGGCTGCGCGCGGCCGGCCTCAGGACACAGCTCGTTTTCCCAGTCATGGACATACCCACCGCCTGGGCCGCTAACGCTCGCGAATACCTTGATAAAGGCTTGGCGCTCAACGATCACTTCAAATACGACGAGCTCGTCGATATTGGATTTGGTCCTCACTCGACGTATTCGGTCGATGAAAGCCTACTGTCTCAAACCGCCATGCTTGCCAATGAGCTGGACGCCGTCGTCCAAATCCACCTTCACGAAACAGCCGCTGAAGTGCTGTCTCACGTCGAGGCCACGGGCGAACGCCCCGTCGACTTGCTGGCTCGCATTGGTCTGCTGGGTCCCCGGACTCAATGCGTCCACATGACCGCGGTCGGCAGTCAGGACATCGAAACCGTCGCCCAGTACGGTGCCCACGTCATTCACTGCCCTCGATCAAATATGAAGCTAGCCTCGGGTACCTGTCCCGTAAAAAAATTCAAAGACGCGGGCGTCAATGTGGCGCTGGGCACCGATGGCGCTGCCAGCAACAACAAATTGAACGGACTGGCAGAAATGCAAGCTGCATCATTATTGGCCAAGCTTGAAAGTAAAGACCCAACAGCGATGTCGGCACGAGATACGATTCAAATGGCCACACTCGACGGTGCTCGCGCTTTAGGACTGGATCATGTCACCGGTAGCTTAGAGCCAGGAAAGTCTGCTGACTTCATCGCCTTAGATTTCACACACCTTGGGATGGAACCCAATCATCAAATTGAGTCCAATCTTGTGTACGCCAACTTGGGCTCCGAAGTCACCTGGAGCTGGATCGCAGGTAAAAACGTTGTCAAAAACCGACAGTTGCAAACTCTGGACAGCGACGCGTTACACCACAAAGCAGCCGCATGGCGCGGTAAACTCTCGCCCTAGGCCAGACGAAGCCGTCTCGCACCCATTCGATAGAAGAGTTGAGCATACGATGACACACAGTAATGTAGACCCCGATGAAATCGCGAAATTTGAAGCGCTGGCCTCACGGTGGTGGGACGAGAACAGTGAATTCAAGCCGTTGCATGATATTAATCCGCTGCGTGCCGGGTGGATCGACCAGTTCAGTGACGTGCGGGGCAAGCGACTAATCGACGTGGGCTGCGGCGGCGGCCTCCTTAGTGAGGCGATGGCGCACCGCGGCGCAACAGTGACCGGCATCGACATGGGCGAAGCCCCCCTCTCTGTTGCAAGGATTCATTTACTCGAATCGCAACTCGAGATCGACTACCGCCAAACGACGGCCGAATCGATTGCGCTGGAACAGCCTGAAACGTATGACGTCGTCACATGCCTTGAAATGCTGGAACACGTCCCCGACCCGTCCAAAGTGATACAAGCCTGCGCCGACATGGCAAAGCCCGGTGCCGACCTTTATTTTTCGACCATCAACCGAAACCCCAAGGCGTGGCTCTTTGCGATTGTCGGTGCAGAATACGTGCTTAATTTATTGCCCAAAGGGACCCATGAGTACAACAAGCTCATTAAGCCCTCGGAGCTTGCACGCTGGGCTAGGGCCGCTGGACTGAAGGTCGAGGCGAATATCGGCATGACCTACAACCCCATTACCAAGCACTACCGTCTCGTAGAGCGCGATGTCTCGGTCAACTACATGATTCGGGCGAGCAAACCTGCGTGACTGATCAAACGTTTAAAGCCTTCGTCTTCGACCTCGATGGCACGCTCGTGGACACTGCCAGTGAATTGCTCGCTGCCTATCGCAAGCTGTGTTGCGAGCTGGGAGGCCAAGAGCGTCCATTTGATGATGCGCGCAAGCTCATCTCTCATGGATCTGGACGCTTGGTCACGGAGGCTACCGGAGTCGTGGAAGGCGACCCGCGCTGGGAAGCTTACAGAGCGCAATACCTTGACTGGTACGAAGCAGAGCTCGGCACTTCAGCCATCCCGTACGACGGCCTCCTTGATGTTGTAAAACGTCTGGATGAGGCCGACAGGCGCTGGGGCGTTGTTACCAATAAGTTCCGGCGTTTTGCCGACCCGCTGATGACAGCGATGAAATTTCAGCCACCAGCGGGCAGCCTCGTCACGCCGTGTGACGTCACGAAGGCTAAGCCGCACCCCGAGCCCATTTTACTGGCCGCTACACAACTGCAGGTCGCGCCCGACGAAATGGTGTACGTGGGTGATCACATCCGAGATATTCAGGCAGGCAACGCGGCGGGGTGTTTTACCATCGCCGTAAAGTATGGCTACATCGAAGATCATGACGACCCAGACCAGTGGGGCGCCGACCTGTGTGTCGACACGCCGCAGGACCTCTGCCAATGGATAAGGGAACAGCTGTAATGCCAGTAGCACCACATACTTGGTCACCTTCGACTGATGAACTTACGGGAAAGACAATATTAGTCACGGGGGCAGCGGAGGGTATTGGCCGAGCGGCCAGTCTCGCCTTCGCATCCCGCGGCGCCGAGGTCTTACTGCTAAGTCGAAACGAAGCGCGGCTTGAAGACCTCTACGACGAAATCGTTGATCTTGGCGCTCCACAACCCGCACTATTGCCTATGGATTTAGCACGGGCCACACACGATGACTACGTGACCCTTGCCGGCTCTTTGTCAGAGGCACTACCGAAACTGGACGGCCTACTGCATAACGCAAGCCTACTTGGCGATCGAAAGCCGATTGCACAAACTCGAGCCGCTACCTGGCATGAGGTTATGCAGGTCAACGTCAATGCGGGCTTCATGTTGACTCAGACGCTACTGCCGTTACTCGATAAGGCAGCATCGGCATCGGTGATATTTACAAGTTCTGGTGTGGGACGAACGGGTCGCGCCTACTGGGGCAGTTACGCGGTCTCAAAGTTTGCAACAGAGGGACTGATGCAAGTTCTTGCCGACGAACTGGGTACAACCTCTTCGATTCGGGTCAATACCTTAAATCCTGGCGCCGTGAACACCGCGATGCGACGGACTGCCTATCCCGGGGAACCGCCAACCACCAATCCCCTCCCAGAAGACATTATCGCCCAATGGGTGTACCTCATGAGCGATGCAAGCTCAGCCCTTAACGGACAGGCGCTGAACGCGCAGTAGGTCAGGTCGCTAAAAGTTCACCTTCTTTGTCCGGCGACCGGGGTGCTTTCCACTTTTGCCTGCCTGCCGCTCGCGCTTCTCAGCCACTTTCTTGGTAGGTCGATAGATTGGCTTGGGCGTCAACTGGGCCATGGCGTAGGCCACTTCAGCGTCGCGCGGCGTCAACTCCATCCACTGGCCTTTCTTCAACTTTGAGGGAATAAAGACCTCGCCGTAACGCACGCGCTTCAATCGCGAGACCGTGACGCCTTGCGACTCCCAGAGGCGCCGAACTTCCCGATTACGCCCCTCGGACAACACCACGTAAAAGAATCGGTTAATCCCTTCGCTGTCACTACCACCTTCTTGAATGTCGGTGAATCGAGCGGGCCCGTCATCCAGGTCTACGCCCGACTTCAGCCGCTGAAGCATCGCCTCATCAACTCGGCCCATAACCCGCACAAGGTACTCGCGCTCAACGCGGCTCGAGGGGTGCATAAGCGCATTCGCCAGCTCCCCATCCGTTGTTAAAAGCAACACGCCAGAGGTGTTGTAGTCGAGTCGACCCACAGAAACCCATCGCCCAGACTTTAAACGCGGCAGCCCATCAAAGACGGTCGCGCGACCCTCTGGGTCTTTACGTGAGCAAACCTCACCCACGGGCTTATGGTAGAGAATAACTCTATTCTCCAACTTGTCGTCATTAGCAACCGGCCGCCCTTTAAACTTAATCTTGTCCCCGGCGACAACACGATCACCCAACTTGGCCATCGAACCATTTACCGTAACCTCGCCTGCTTTAATACTCTCCTCGAGCTTTCGACGTGACCCAAGGCCTGCGCGTGCGAGGACCTTTTGCAGTTTTTCACCATCGGGCTTAACCTCATCGTCGGGCTTAACCTCACCGTCGTCCAGAATCACTCTCTTGCTTTGTTTATCGGCACCACTCATTCCGAGTCCGCCTCCTCAGTTTCGGACGTTGCGCTCACCGCAATCCCTTGCGTTTCTGGACCCTCAGCTCCTGCGTCGTCGTCTCGCGAATCGTGAAACTCTTCCAGTGGTAGCGCACTGGTCATCGTCTCAAGATCCTTGACGTCCGCCAGTGGCGGCAGCTGATCCAGGGACTTGAGGTTAAAGTAATCTAAAAAGCCGCGGGTCGTTGCGTACATCGCGGGCTTACCGGGCACATCACGGTGTCCAACAACCTTGACCCAGTCTCGCTCAAGCAGGCTTTTCATAATATTGCTAGACACTGCCACGCCGCGAATATCTTCAATTTCACCGCGCGTAATGGGCTGGCGATAGGCAATAAGCGAGAGCGTCTCCAGCAGCGCTCGAGAGTAACGAGCCGGACGCTCAACCCAGAGCTTGCTCACCCACGGCGACAAATGCTGCCTCACTTGAAACCGAAAGCCACTGGCGACCTCGGCAAGCTCAAACCCTCGGCCTTCACACCGCGAGGAAACTTCGTCGAGCGCAGTGGTAATGTCCGACGTAGACGGTCGGTCCAACTCGTCAAATAATTGAGCCAGCTGCTTCTTGGTCAACGGCTCATCCGCTGCAAGCAACGCACCCTCAAGAATTTCAACTAGATCGTGATCACCCATAGCCATATTTACTCGCTTCTTGCTTTGATATGGATCGGCGCAAATTCTTCTGACTGCACGATGTCGACCAAAGACTCTTTAATCAATTCCAAAATTGCCAGGAACGTCACAACAACCCCCAAACGCCCCTCTTCAACCTTAAAAAGGGCATCAAAAGAACAAAATTCTTGCTTCTGAAGCGCCTGCAGCACGTCGGCCATACGCTCTCGTGTGGACAGTGATTCACGCTTAATCTGGTGGCTCTCGTAGAGGTCTGCACGCTTTAAAACCTCCGAAAAGGCGATCACCAGATCTTGTAAGTTAACGTCCGGCAGTGGCTTGGTGCGCTCGCTCACTGGGGGTTCTGCAGAACCCACCCAGGTGTCTCTCTCCACACGCGGCAGGGCCGCCATGTCCTCGGCCGCCTTTTTAAATCGCTCGTATTCCTGAAGGCGCCTTACCAACATCGCCCTTGGGTCTTCCTCTTCATCATCGGTGTCGGTAGACCGCGGCAGCAACATACGCGACTTGATCTCAGCCAGCATCGCCGCCATGAGCAGATACTCCGCAGCCAACTCAAACTGCATGGCGTCCATGAGATCAACGTACTGCATGTACTGCTCTGTAATACTCGCAACATCGATATCAAGAATATTGAGGTTCTGACGCCGAATGAGATAGAGCAACAAATCGAGCGGCCCTTCAAACGCCTCGAGAAAAACCTCAAGCGCTCGCGGTGGAATGTATAGATCTTTGGGCAGCTCTGTTAAGGCCTCTCCCAAAACCACAGCAAACGGCATCTCACCTTGCTGCGGCTGCCCCATGCGCTTTTCCACAGCGTCTGATGCCCGCAGAGAATCTTTCGCCGAGAGACCCGTGCTCGCGCCGTCAGGCTCGTTTTTTGTGAGCTCAGTCTCTGCATCCGTTTTTTTGATAATCTCAGTCACATCAATCCTAAAATCTAACCAAAGGCTTCCGAGGCACCTAAACCACGGCGTAAAATCCTCGTCTCGTCACCACTCATATCAACAACCGTCGTCGGCTCCAAACCACAGTACCCACCATCAATCACCAAGTCGACGTCATGCTCAAGCGTTGCCCGTATATCGTACGGATCGCTGAGTGGATAGTCATCTGTTGGGAGCAAAAGTGTCGAGGACATCAAGGGTGCCGCCAGCTCAGCCAACAGCGCCTGAGTAATGGCATTGTCCGGCACTCGCAAACCGATCGTTTTACGTTTCGGATTCATCAGCCGCCGCGGCACCTCTTTACTCGCCTCAAAAATAAACGTGTAAGGCCCAGGTGTCGCGTGTTTAATCTGGCGATAAGCCGCATTGTCAACACGTGCATAGCGTGACAACTCAGACAGGTCCCGGCAGACGAGCGTGAAATTATGATTGTCGGCAAGCTTACGGATCACACGAATGCGCTCAGCACCTGCCTTATTGTCCAAAAGACACCCGAGTGCATACGCCGAGTCAGTGGGGTACACAATCACGCCACCGCGAGTCAGTATTTCGACCGCTTGCTGGACCAGTCTGCCCTGTGGCGTTTCTGGATGAACCGAAAAAAATTGACTCATAGGGTCGCCTCTAGGGCCTCCCATATGTAACGCCCCTTGGGCAGTCGCTCTACATCAATACCCAGACGTGGGCCATATTCAAACTCGCGATGAAAATCTGAGCCTACCGAGGGAATGAGATCAGTGGATTCCATGAGCTGAAGAAGCCGCTTAGAGTCCGCGTCGGTTTGTCGACCGTTCAAAATTTCAATCGCCCGGCCTCCGGACGCCTTAAAATCGTTAAGCATTGCGCGTAGTTTCATCCCAGTCAGTCTGTACTTTAGAGGGTGTGCCAATACTGCGATCCCGCCCGAGGCGGTGATTCCCGAAACCACCTCCGCCAGCGACGGCCAAAACATTTTCACATCGCCCGGCTTTCCTGCACCCAAGTATTTATCAAACGCTTCAGTCACACTTCCCACGGCGCCGGCTTCGACCATCCATGCTGCGAAGTGAGGTCGACCAATTTGACTGTCACCGGCCAAGGCCATGGCACCGTCATAGGCACCAGCGATGCCTGCTTTTTCAAGTCGCGAGGCGATTTTGCTCGCGCGCGCGCGCCGCGCTGAGGTTAATGTCTTGATCATGGCTTGCATTTCAGGTGCCAGCGCATCAAAGCCCAGCCCCACCACATGGATCGACGCAGTCGCCCACTTACAGGACAACTCGACACCGGAAATCAAACCCACCGCTCTAGCATCATCGCTGTCTTTAACCGACAAATAGCCCGCGGTTGTGTCATGATCGGTAATCGCGAACTTGGTGACGCCCGTCGCACGAGCGCGCGCGAGCAACTCCGACGGTGATAGCGCACCGTCAGAGGCCAACGAATGTGTGTGGTAGTCAACGATCACAATTACTACACTTGCAGCCCAATAGCCGCCCGATTATCCAAAACCGAATCATACCAGAGCCGACATGAAGCAACTCCTAGAATTCTTACCCCTTGTCATTTTCTTTTTGACGTTCCAACTGTCAGGTACGACCGTTTCTGTGGGTGATCTGATCTACACGTTCGACGGCATTTATTCGGCCACCATCGCGCTCGTATCGGCCACCCTTTTGCAGGTTCTCATTGTGAAGCTTGTGTGGGGCGCCGTCGAAAAACGTCTCTTGGGTGTTGCATTGGTTGCCACCGTATTCGGCACCGCCACGGTCTTGTTGCGAGACCCCGTTTTTATTTTATGGAAGCCCACGGTGGTAAACTGGGTGCTTGCCGCCACGTGCGTCGGCTGGCATGTGATCCGAGGCCGTTGCGTCTTTGAAGCCCTGCTGCCAGACGACGTGCAGATGCCCGCACAAATCTGGAACCGAGTCACACTAGTTTCGACGCTGCACTTCGCAATGGTGGGTGCCGTCAACTTATACGTGGCCTATAATTATTCCATGGAAACCTGGGTCTCTTTCAAGCTTTGGTCGAGCCTGGGTTTCTCCGTGTTACTGATTCTTCTTATTGGGGTTGTTATGGGGCCCCACTTAAAAGAGGTCGCGAAATCTGATGAGAACAACAATACAACGACGTTTTAATACCGTTGGGGAACGATTTCACTATGCCTAAACTTCGAATTTTTGCAGCGCTAACCGCGTTGGCTATGCTGCCCTCCCTCGCGCAAGCGCAAGACTCAGTCGACACGAACACCGCAGAAACGAGCGAGACCCGGTACGTTACAGACCTTATTTTCACACCGGTCCGCACCGGCCCCGGCGGCGATTATCGAATTATTAATAAGGGCCTACCGTCTGGCACCAAGCTCAGCTATTACGGTCTCAGTGACGATGGTATCTGGGCTGAAATTGAGACAAAAGGCGGCACGCGAGGCTACCTGCGAGCCCAGTACCTGCAAAGCAATGCGCCTAGAGGAAGTCAGGTTAATGCCCTTGAAGCCACGTTAGCAGAGGAAGTTGCGCGCACGGCACAACTGCAGCGCAACCTTGATGACGCCGTGGCGCAACTGACCTCGACCGACTCCTCGATGAGCACTGCGGTGCGAGAACTTAAAGAGACCCGTGAAACGCTCGCAGAGGTCAAGCGCGTCTCTGCCAATGCGATTCAACTTGATCAAATGACCAAGAGCCTGACGGGGAAGTTAGAAGACGCTAACGCGCGTAACGATCTACTGAAACTTGAAAACGCACGACTTCAGGATCGAATCTCAAGCAACCGGGCCATTGAAGTCGTTGTCTTGATTGCCCTGGGCATCATGATTGCCTTATTAATACCCCGCCTTTCCGTCAAGCGACGACGCAACGACGGCTGGCGATAAATCGCCAAGGAGAATTCCATGAAGCACGCCCAACAGATTTTAATCGGCCTTATTGCAATAATCGCTTGCTCCTTGGGCTCATTCGCCGCAGCGGAAAATCCCATTGTGAAACTCGAGACAAGCGAGGGAGATATTACGGTCTTACTCTTCGCCGACAGGTCACCCAAGACCGTTGAAAACTTTCTGAGTCACGTGGATGAGCGTTTTTACGAAAACACTGTTTTTCACCGCATTATCGAGGGATTCATGGTTCAGGGCGGTGGTTTTGATGTGGATCTAAAACAGCGTAAGACAGAGCGATCGGTGGTCAATGAGTCGAAGAATCGTGTGCATAATGACCGTGGCACGCTTGCCATGGCTCGAACCAGTGATCCAGACTCGGCCGGCAGTCAATTTTTTATTAACCATCGTAATAACCCAAATCTCGACTGGACGCCCTTTAAAGCGGGTTACACGGTGTTTGGCGAAGTCATAAGTGGTATGCGCATCGTCGATTTTATGGCCTCATCACCCACGGCAAACGCCGTGGGAACAACAGAACAAGGCCAAATGCCGCTTCAAAACGTACCTGTTGATCCCATTATTCTGTTACGAGTGACCCGCGTCTCGCCATGACTGTACTCAGCGTTAATCTCAATAAAGTCGCGCTCATACGGAACTCGCGTGACACACGCGTCCCCTCGCCACTTGAATTTGCAGCTTCGGCTATCGAAGCAGGGGCTGGCGGGATCACAGTCCACCCAAGACCCGATCAACGCCATATTCGAGTGACAGACTGCTACGACCTAGCGTCTTCACTCGCGGTCGAGTTCAATTTAGAAGGCAATCCCTTTGCGGCCAGCGTCTCAAGCGATCGCCACGACATCGCAAACTATCCGGGATTTATGGCACTTGTGGAGGCCACACGCCCCGCGCAAGTGACCCTAGTCCCTGACACCAACGCTCAGCTGACATCAGACCATGGCTTTGATCTAAGCCAAGACGCCGAGCGGCTCGTGCCGATCATCGCATCGCTAAAATCCATGGGCTGTCGCGTCAGTCTATTTATGGATCCTGAGCCAGAGAGCATGAGTGCGGCGGCTGAGATTGGCGCCGACCGCGTCGAGCTTTACACAGAGTCCTATGCCGTTGCACACGCCGCAGGTCATTTTGAGTCTGTTCTTTCACAGTTTTCAGAGGCCGCAGCAGCGGCACACGATGCCGGACTCGGCATCAATGCAGGTCACGATTTGAACCTGACAAACCTTCCCAACTTCACGATCCCTCATTTACTTGAGGTGTCCATTGGACATGCGCTCATTACCGATGCGCTCAGGTATGGTTTCGCCGAGAGTGTCAGGCGTTACTTGCAGGCTCTCGAGCGTCGAGCCGCGGCGTGACGCCCAATGCACCATCAACACCGGAGTACGACGAGTTACCGCCCTACTTAGTCCCTCACAGCCAAGAATCGATTCGCATCGTGTACGAAGACGCGGACCTTCTGTTGATCGACAAACCGCATCATTTGTTGAGCGTCCCAGGACGGCACCCTTTAAATCACGACAGCCTGATTCGGCGCCTCCAGCCGCGATTCCCCGACGTTCATGCGGTGCATCGATTAGACCTCGACACCTCAGGCATCATGGTGGTGCCCAAGCATAAAGTCAGTCTTTCGGAGCTGGCACGACAATTCCAGCGGCGTCAGATTGAAAAAGAATACACGGCGGTTTTGTGGGGTGAACTTGCGGACGATGAGGGCTCGGTGGAGCTGCCCATCGCAACTGACTGGCCTAATCGCCCTAAACAAATGATTTGCCAAATCCGCGGCAAACAGGCCCTGACTCACTTTCGAGTGCTCAAGCGCTCAAGTAACCGAACGTTGATCAAACTCATGCCTGTCACAGGCCGTTCACACCAACTTCGTATTCATATGCAGTCCTTGGGGCACCCCATTATTGGCTGTGACATGTACGCCCACGACAGTGCCCTGGCTGCGTCTCCAAGACTTTTACTGCACGCGACCCGACTTAAACTGTGCGCACCTTCAACAGGCCATTGGATTTCGGCGTTCACCCCGATACCGTTCTCGCTTTGATCAATAGGCCGAATAGCGCCTTGGAAAGGTTGACCCAGTGATTACCGAACAGCTTGAAGATAACGCCCGCGTTATTATTGTTAAACCCAACAAGAGTGCCACGTGGCGAACCAACCTCTATGCGCTCATTGCTATTTCCATTCCGTCATTGGGCGCAGCAATCGGTTTTACGCTGCTCGGTGCGTGGCCTATTTTGCCGTTTGCGGGTGCGGAACTCATGGGGCTTGCCGGAGCACTGTATTACGTCAGTTGGAACCTCGAATACCGCCAAATTGTGACGATTTCAGAGCAGTTCATAAGAGTGGAAAAAGGATACTTTGTGCCTAAACGAACCTGGCTTTGGGAGCGCAGTGAAACAGCCGTCAACGTGATTAGCGCAAAAAACAAGTGGGAAGGTCCTCAGTTGTGGCTGCACAACCGTGAGAGTCGAACCGCCATTGGCGAGTTTCTCAACAAAGACGAGTCCGAGGACTTATTAAAGCGATTGCGTGCAGAATTACCGGTTAACACTTACGGCAGCGAACGAGACGTCACGCTATGAGACAATGCGGTACGCGATGGATACGGTAAAACTCAATGTCTCAGCCCCAAAAAGTCGGTTTCGTTTCCTTAGGCTGTCCTAAAGCCCTGGTCGATTCTGAGCGAATACTGACCCAGCTGCGCTTCGACGGCTACGAGGTCTCGCCCTCCTATACCGATGCCGGTGTTGTCATTGTAAATACCTGCGGGTTTATCGACAGTGCGAAGGAAGAATCGCTGGCTGCGATTGGCGAGGCGCTTGAAGAGAACGGTCGGGTCTTGGTCACCGGTTGTATGGGTGGTGGCGAGCAGGCTAATTTAGTTTTAGAGCGCCACCCGAAAGTCTTGGGCATTACCGGTCCGGCGGCCTATGAGGAAGTACTTTCCGAAGTCCGACGAGTACTGCCCAACCCACACAAGCCCGACCCCAAGCTTGATCTCATACCCGCACAGGGTGTCAAGCTCACGCCCCGCCATTACGCTTATTTGAAAATTTCAGAAGGCTGCAACCATCGGTGCAGGTTTTGCATTATCCCCAGCTTACGAGGCGACTTGGTCAGCCGCCCGATTGGTGAGGTCATGCGAGAAGCTGAGCAACTCGCGCGATCTGGCGTCAAAGAGCTTCTGGTTATCTCACAAGACACCAGTGCCTATGGCGTCGACATTAAATACCGAACCGACTTTTGGGATGGGCGCCCACTAAAAAGCGATCTGATTAATCTTGCAACGGCGCTTGGCGACTTGGGGATATGGGTACGGATGCACTACGTTTACCCTTACCCTCATGTGGATAACATCATTCCTCTCATGGCCGAGGGCAAGATTCTGCCCTACCTCGACATTCCGCTTCAGCATGGCAGCCCATCAGTATTAAAGCGCATGCGCCGGCCAGCGGCCGCAGAAAAGACCCTCGATCGTATCAAGGCGTGGCGCGCTGTTTGCCCTGATATTACGCTTCGCTCAACCTTCATCGTTGGTTTCCCCGGAGAAACGGAAGCCGAGTTTGAAGAGCTACTGGGATTCATCAAAGAAGCCTCATTGGACCGCGTGGGTTGCTTCAAATATTCGGCGGTCGAAGGCGCTGCCGCCAATCTTCTGGACAACCCGGTCTCTGAAGCGGTGAAAGAGGAACGCTGGCATCGGTTCATGGCCCTTCAACAGGAGATCAGCTCCGAGCGGTTGAAGCAAAAAATAGGTCGCTCCTTGGATGTGATTGTTGATGAAATCACACCGGACGGTGCCGTAGGTCGCTCAAAAGGCGATGCACCTGAGATCGATGGCGTGGTTTATCTGAGCGACAACACCGGCTTACAACCGGGCGATATCGTCTCACGCAAGGTCACAGACGCCGACGACTACGACCTGTGGACGGACTAATTCGTTTTCTATGAATATTGTCTTACTCAGAGAACTCGACTGGGTCGCACATACCACGGTGATCCTCAGGGATTACCGTGCGAAACACCTCCTCTCTATATTAAAGGTGACTCCAGGACAGACCGTTCGCGTCGGCCTCATCAACGGTAA
>CBFHJX010000021.1:0-18880 GCA_965656285.1 Luminiphilus sp.
CCACTCGCCATTGATGCGTTGAACGACTCCGGTCCCGCGGCAGTGGCCGAGTTTTTCATTCAATAAAATTTCGTCAAACCATCGCGTATCACCGTCGCCCTCGACATTGCGTTCGATCACGGTGTAAGACCATCCGTGGCCGTCGGCGAAGGCCGGGGCTGCGTAGCGTTTAAACTCGTCAATCGTCCAGCGCTCGGTCTTATCAGTGCCCATGAACACGGCAGCGGGTGTGTAGCGATCAAAATAGGCGTCAAATTGACCGCTGTGCGCATCGCGGTGGAGTCCATCGATCAGTGTATTGATCGCGAGCGTGTCGGGTGATGCCGATGCCCAGGACACCGCCGCAGACAATGCGGTTAATAAGCCTATGATGAGTGTTCGCACAGGGGTCTTAGGATTAAAAGAGCCCTTCCTTTTTGAGTTTTGCATAAACGTCACCTTATTGGTTTATTGTGGCGCTCGCCTGTTCTGCGGCATCAATGTGTCCCGATATTAAACCCACAATTTGAGGGTGGAGCGGCTCCGGAATGTTGTGACCCATGCCCTCGATCAACACGAAGCGAGCCCCCTCGACTTGTTCGGCCGTGTGGACACCGTGCTCGGGGGGAACCAATGGATCCTCTGATCCATGAAGCACGAGTGTTGGGCTCGCGATGGTGCGTACTTCCTTCGTGCGGTCACCAGACTTAAAAATCGCCATGAGATGTCGCTCCATCGATTCGGGATAAAAACCACGATCACGCATGAGTTGATCACGCGAAGTTTCAGCGTCGCCGCCCGCCAAGTCCCTCAAGTTACCTTCTGCGTTGGCCGTGGGCGGCGGCAAGTGCGGAGCAAATGTTGTCGACATGATCGACGTGAGACTAATAACGCGCTCGGGGAATCGAGCCGCTACGACTTGCGCGATCATGCCCCCCATCGACGCTCCAGCGACGTGAACACGTCGATAACCGGCGGCATCTAAGACGGCAATACTGTCTTGCGCCATTTCGGCGAGTGAGTAGGGCGCATCCACTGACAATCCAAGTTTGTATTTGAGCAACTGCCACCATAGCGTTGGTTGCCCCCACGCTGAGAAAAAGTCCGATGCACCGGTGTCACGGTTATCGATCACAATCACTTCGAGGCCCCTTGATTCCAAGGCCTTGATGAAGGCATCACCCCAGGCATACCCGCCGCCGCCCAGTCCCATGATCAGCAATAATTTTGGGTTCTCGCTGTCTGAGTTGAATACGCGATACGATATCGACGTGCCCTGCGAGTCTGCGGACTGCGGCAGCACGCTACCCAGGTAATCGTGAGAGTAATCTGCATTCCCTGCTGCGCTGATCGCCAACAACATAATGATGCAAGCCAATTTTTTCATTTAGTGATCCTTTTAGTGCGCGCCAACAGGGTCGATGACCCTACTGATCAGTAATTGAGCCAGGATTTTCTTGGTAGACATTTTAACCTCGGTTTTTACAGCGAGTCTGACCCGTTGCAGATTAAAATGTCTCACAGCGCAGGTCGCTTCAATCAAAACCACCTTACGGCGACTGTCAGAGGCATTGGGGCGCTTCGATTGACTGGCTAGGAAGCTGTAAAACCACCGTCGACCACGAGTTCTGACCCTGTCATAAACGAGCTATCTTTTGAAAACAAAAAGACAGCGGCGGCGGCGATTTGGTCGGCTTCCCCAAGACCTAAGGGGACGCGCTCAATGGTTCGTGCGGCAAACTGAGCGGCCTCTTCAGGCTCCATTTCGGAAACACTGTCCTCGACCATCGGTGTCGCTGTGAAGCCTGGGTGAATGGAATTGGCGCGTATCTGTGTAGCTCTGTCAGCAAGATCGAGTGCAATGGCTTTCGTCATGGTTCTTACGCCGCCCTTGGAGGCTGAGTAAGCCACCGCACCTGAGTCTGACACCATGCCCCAGATCGACGATACGTTTACGATTGAGCCACCGCCTGAGATCGTTATCAATGGTGCGCATACCTTACACCCCAGAAAAACACCCAATAAGTTGATGTTGGTCGTTTGCAGGAACTCGTCGGCAGTTTGTGTTTCGAGAGTACCGCCGATGACGATACCGGCGTTGTTCATCAGTAGGTTGAGGCCCTCACCCTGACTGGCAATCAATTCCACAACTGAGATCCAGTCTGCCTCCTTGGACACGTCTAGATGCACATAAGTCGCACCAATCTCTTCTGCAATCTGCTCGCCTTTGTCGTCCTGAATATCGGCAATCCAGACGGTCGCGCCGCCTGCAAGCAGCCGTTTGGCGGTGGCCAGTCCAATGCCAGAGGCTCCTCCGGAAATAAGGGCGGTCTGACCGGTAAACTCGTGAGGGGCTGCAGCTGACATAGTAAGGTGCCTTTTGTTGGTTTAAAGCCGTGTCCTCATCATGCCTCTATTTTCAGGCAGCGCAAACTAGTGAGAAATAGACTGAGTCATTCGGGATTAACTTTCTTATTAATTTGCATCAAAAGGTACAACGCGGCGTCTCAAATGTGTTTTGCTGATCAGTGAGTCAAGGCGCGATCACTGTGTATAGTGGGCGTTCTGGACCGTGAGCGCCTGCGCATCAGCGCCTCGGGCGTGGCGTTTAAAAAAAGAGATGATGAATGAGCTTTCAGCAGTTAGAGGTTTGGTCGATCGCATTTGCAGATGCCGTATGGGGCCTCCCAATGGTGGCTTTGCTGCTGGGTGGAGGTGCGTTCTTTCTCGTTATCTCGCGCGCACTTCCTTACCGTTACTTGGGCCATGCGTTTGCTGTGATGTCCGGCCGTTATGACACCCCCGAAGAGGAAGGTGAGTTATCACACTTTCAGGCGCTTGCGGCAGCGCTCTCTAACACCATGGGCTTGGGTAACATAGCAGGCGTTGCACTGGCGATTGTCGCTGGAGGACCGGGCGCTATTTTTTGGATGTGGATGTCGGCAGTGGTCGGCATCGCGACTAAATTCTTCACGTGTTCGCTCGGGGTGATGTACCGCGGGCTCGACAGTGAGGGCCACCTTCAGGGCGGGCCAATGTATGTCATTCGAGAGGCACTGCCGCGATCGTTTTACCCGCTGGCCGTTTTGTTTTCTCTGGCGGGTTTAATCGGCACGTTGCCGATGTTTCAGGCAAATCAGCTAACGGCGTTGATTGGTCAGACAGTATTTGCTGGTGCGCCTCCTGCTTGGTCTGGGCTCGCGACTGGACTGGGCTTGGCCGTGCTCGTCGCAGTGGTGATTTTCGGCGGTTTACCGCGCGTTGCCATGGTTGCGGTTCGCTCATTACCCGCAATGGTTGTCGTCTACGTCACCATGACCTTATACGTCGTACTTAGCCACCTCTCTGAGGTGCCCGCCCTGTTGTGGTTAATTGTCTCTGAGGCCTTCAATCCAACCGCGGTCGGGGGCGGTTTCGTCGGTATTATGCTGATTGGCGTCAGTCGCGGCGTTTTTTCAAACGAGGCGGGTGTCGGTACTGAGGTAATGGCGCACGGCGCAGCAAAAACAAATGAGCCCATACGCGAAGGTATGGTTGCAACGCTGGGTCCTATATTCGACACCTTGCTTGTATGCACCTGCACGGCGCTGGTGATTTTACTGGCCGGTGAGTGGCAAAACCCAGGTGATCTTTCGGGGATAACACTTACGGCTAATGCTGTCCAAAACGAAATGGGCGCCATCGGTTTACTCGCCCTTGGATTCGTTGCCCTTATTTTGAGTACCACCACCATGTTTACGGGCTGGTATTTTGGCGCGAAGTGTTTCGGATTCTTGGCAGGTGCTCAGTGGCAACCTTACTTCAGATGGTTTTTCATTGCGGCGGTGGTTTTCGGCGCAAGCGTCAGTGTTGACGTCGTTTTCAACTTAATCTCAGGGAGTTACGGATTGATGGCGCTCCCCACTATGGTGAGTACTATTGTTTTGGCGCCTAAAGTGATGGTTGCGGCGAAAGACTATTTTACGCGTCTGGAGCGTTGAGTGTTGTGTGGTTTTATGGGGTTTATACAGTGATGTTTTATACTCGCAATGAGTGACGACATTAACCTCAACGGCGTGATTGTCAGGCCCACCTCGAGTACGCACGATAGGATCCGATGGACGGCTTATGGATTCCTTGGAATGGGCGGTGTATGTGGTCTGGTCATGCTCGTATTGGACCCCAGCGTCTGGGGGAGTGTGCCTCCGGGCACCAGTCGGTTTGCAGTCGTAGGAATGGTTGCCTTGGGTTTCTTGTTGCTGGCGCTGGCGTGGTTACTGGCAAGGCTTCATGAGATTCGAGCGGCGAATCACACTATTGTCGACTGAGCTGTAACGGCGCTATGACTTTTAGACGTTAGCGTTGAATGTAAAGTTTTGTTCTACGGAGTGAGGGTCCTATGGTTCGCGTGGTATTACTGGTGTTAGTGGTGGCTGTGAGTGCTGCAGGTTGGTTGCTTCACGGCGCCGCGAAAATTGGCGTGGGATACTCCGCCAAGCAACTGTGCTCTGGCGTTTTTGTGAGCCATCTTCCCGCTGAATTTGTGCTTGAAAACGATATTTTACCGCGTATGGCGACGGTTGCCGGTATGGATCGTTTTGTGAATACTGAGGTGGGTGCTGGTTCGGCCACGGTGAGAATCTTAACCGCCTCGGCAACCGCCAGTTACCGCGACCGCTACGGGTGTACGCTCCATGGTGCACAAGCTTCAACCGTCGATGCGCTCAATGCACACGCCGAGCGTGACGTGTCGATAAGCGCCGTCCGCTCGGATAACCGAGCCGTCGAGTCGGCGATTGACGCGCTGTTTGCGGAGCCTGAAACCGGTGGGAGAAATACGCTTGCCGTTCTTGTCATGCACAAAGGTGAAGTCGTTTCTGAGCGTTATGCAGAGCCGGTCGGGCCGAGCACTCGATTGCAGGGTTGGTCGATGAACAAAAGTCTTATGGCATCTTTTGTTGGCGTTCAGGTTGGCAAAGGCCACATGGCGCTGTCGATGCCTGTCCGGAAGCGTCTGACGGCGCTAGATGCTCCCGAGTACACCACCCGTGATGTCTCTGACGCCTTGACCTTAAAGCACTTGATGAGCATGGCCAGTGGGCTTGATTTTGATGAGCGCTATTTGCCGGGCGATGACGTGACTGAAATGCTTTACGGGGGTGTGCCAATGTGGAACGTACCCTTAGCGCAGGGCCATCGTAGAGAGCCCGGACAAGAGTTTGTTTACTCTAGTGGCGATACCAACGTCGTGTCTTATCTCTGGCAAGCCTCTCTTGGGGACGTTTCATACGTGGACTGGATTGATCGAGAAATCAATGACTACCTAGACTTGGATAGCCCGTTACTCGAACCCGATACCAGTGGTGTGCAGGTAGGCTCCAGCTTTGCTTATTTGACCGCGCGCGACTGGGCAAATTACGGCCAGTGGTGGCTCGACGCGTGGCACGGACGCGACGATATTTTGTCGCAGGAGTGGCAGCGCCTTGCCGTTACCCCAAGTGATAATGCCGACTTCTATGGCTTGAGCTTCTGGCTAAACACGCGACTGAGCGACTACCCCGATTTGCCAGCTAATACCTTCCACGCCGGAGGAAACTCGGGGCAGTTTGTCGTCGTCGTTCCTGAAGAAGAACTCGTACTTGTTCGATTGGGACTGACGTTGAACGAAGCTGCAGGTCTTGCCGATCCATTTGCCAAGATCTATAACGCACTCACTGCGCGAGAAAATTTAGCGGTTCACGTCAACGAGTAACCGCCCTGTGATTTTTCCTGCGAGTACATTCGGTGCGACGTCGCAGACCTCAGAGAGACCGATTTCGGTAATCATGGTCTCCAGAAGTGAAAGATCCATGTCGCGAGCAAGTCGGGCCCACGCCGACAGTCTGGGCTCGGCGGGTGCCATGACGCTGTCAACACCTCGTAACACCACACTGCGCAGAATAAACGGCATTACTGTTGCAGGTAGACCCGCACTTTCAGCCAGTCCACAGGCAGTCACGACGCCCCCGTAACGAGTCTGAGCGCAGGCATTAGCCAGCGTATTTCCACCTACGGCGTCTACCACGCCAGCCCACTGTTCGGCTTGAAGCGGCTTCCCTGCCGCAGATAATGTATGTCGATCGACAATTGTCGATGCACCGAGCCGCATGAGGTAATCGGCTGCATCCGGCTTGCCGGTTGATGCCGCCACCGAGAAGCCCCGTGCCGCAAGGAGCACAATAGCGACGCTGCCCACGCCGCCGCTCGCACCGGTCACCAACACCGGACCTTGATCTGGCGTGACGCCTTGAGCTTCAAGTGCGTCGACGCACAGCGCTGCGGTGTACCCTGCAGTGCCGATCGCCATAGCCTGACGCGTGGTCATATTTTGTGGGAGTTTCACTAGGAAGCTGGCTGGCACGCGTGCGTACTGTGCCAAGCCACCCGAATGGCCTTCACCCATACCCCATCCGTTAACAACCACCGAGTCGCCGACATTCCACCTTGGATCATCACTTTCCTCAACGATTCCAGCAAGATCGATACCGGGCACCAATGGGTACTTTCGAATAATCGGTGCGGATGCGGTCACTGCCAGAGCGTCTTTGTAGTTGATGGTGCTGTAATCGACTTTGATGAGGACACCTGTGTTTGCGAGGTCTGACGCGTCGATCTGTGTGACGTCGACGCGATGTTGGCCTTCAGGTTGAGTTGCAAGCAGTGCGTTGAACATGGTGTTTACCTCGTGGGGAAGTCAGTCAATAACGTGTCAACAGAGTACGTTATATCAGCTTAAAAAAGATTACTTTGGCGAATGATATCGATAAATGAAGGGTGCGCGTTCGAGTTCCGGTAGGGTAACGAGGTGACGTTTCTAAAAGGTGATTGTCGTGGCAGAAAAAGTAGTCAGAGAGCCATTCCCCATAGTGACCGTTGAAAAGTCGGGGTTTAAAGAGACTTATGGTGGTGCAGAGGACATTGTCACGGTGTTTTGCACGCTGATCAGGACGCAAGCGCCATCTGCCACCTGTCTGGTCACAATGCACCCGATTGGCGGTACCGGCTGGTTGCCCATTATGAGCCAGTTTGCGCGTGCAGGTGTTCATGTCCTTGCCTGCGATAGCCGTTACCGTGGTGCCGATTACGCGCTCAACATGGAAAAGGTCACCCTGGACTTGGGTTCGGCAATGCGGCACGCACGAGAGGTGCTGGGCTATCAGCATGTGGTCCTGCTGGGTTGGAGTGGCGGTGGCTCTCTCTCCGCTTTTTATCAGTCTCAGGCTGAGCGTCCCACGGTGACCTCAAGTCCCTGTGGTGGAGGCCCTGACTTGACCCAGGCGTCGCTGCTTCGAGCAGATGCCTTGATCATGATGGCCGCTCATGTATCGCGCCATGGCACGCTGACCGAATGGTTGGACGCCTCAATTATTGATGAATGCAATCCAGCCCTGCGTGACGCGAGTCTTGATCTGTACGAGGGGGATATTAATCCGCCTTTTGATGATGCCTTTTTGGCGCGATATCACGATGCCCAGATCGCGCGAAATCGAAAAATCACGGATTGGGTAAAAAATAAATTAGCTGGGTTAATCGATGCGGGTCGAGCGCATGAGGAGTTTGCCTTTGTCACGCACGGAACGATGGCTGACCCGCGCTGGCTGGATCCACGTGTTGATCCCAATGATCGCGTTCCGGGCACTTGCTACTTAGGCGACCCGCGTATTGTCAACAACGGTCCGGTGGGTCTTGCTCGATTCTGCACGTTAAGGAGTTGGTTGTCTCAGTGGAGTTATGATGACGCGAATGCCTGCGGCCCAACCAGTTTGGGGCGTGTCACTGTTCCCGTTTTAGTGGTGGGAAATTCAGCGGACGACGCCTGTACACCCCAGCACACTCAGCGGTTGTTTGAGGCAATTGGTCACACTCGAAAGGCGATGGTCACCATTAAAGGTGCGAACCACTATTACATGGGGCAACCTGAGCTTGCCGCCGAGGCAACTACTGAGGTGCTGAACTGGTTGGTTGATCAAGGATTTCCTGTTTGAGGCTTACGATTTTTGTGCCCCAATGCCCGGGGGAATCTGGTCCTCGGGCTTTGTGTTGAAGGCACTGTCGGGCATGTTAAGCATCACCGGATAGGCGTCTTTAGGGTAGGCGAGGTGTGGCTTTTCAGCATCAAAGGCAGGCTGTTTAATCCCGCCACTTTGCCCTTCAAATACTTCTGGATGCTTGAACTGCTCGAGTTCTTCGGGGCTAATTCCCGCAAGCGACGCAACCTCGGAGTCGATCCACGTACCATTCCCGTCCAAGGGGTGAGTCACCTGATCGCTCGTGGCAATTTCCAGTGTGAGATTCTCAGGTCCTGCAAAATAAATCGAGTGACACAAGCCGTGGTCGAGTGGTCCAAACACCGGCACACCGCGCGATCGAATGCGGTCTCGCAGGGTCAGCAAGTCCTCCATTGTGTCGACGTTGAGTGCAATGTGCTGCACGGTCCCGGGTGCTGATGAGCCTGCTCCAGTGCCAGCATGTGTCTGACCCATTACCGTCTCTTTTGTTTCGTTACCGGGGATAAAGACGAACGAAAACGACGCCTCGCCCAGTTTGAGAAACGCATGCCAGGCATTGGGTACTCCATGCATCCAAAACAATCCAGTTAATGACAGGCCTAAGACGTCCGAAAAAAAAGCGATTTGCGCTTTTATATCGGCCGTGGACACGGCGATGTGGTGAACAGCGGTGGGTGATGTCACAGTGCGGCACCTCGTTGGTGATTTCCTTGAGTGTGGCGTCTGGACTGACACCAATCAATAGCACCGAGCAGTAGTGCAGACGGCTGGACTAACGATTCCATTGATTTAGTATGTTAACGAGGTATCGATGCGGTGAAGACGAACTCAATCGGAGATGACACCATGGCAACCATCGAACACGTTGCAGCGACAGCGTCGCCCAATGAGATTATTGATCGCTTACAAAAGGATGGGGCGGTCATTGTCGACAAGGTTTTACCTGCGGATGATGTCGCTCGTTTGAACAGCGAATTGTCACCGTTCTTGACTCAAAATGCCTACGGGCGCGATGAATTCACAGGGTTCAAAACGCAGCGAATCGGGGCGCTTGTTGCGCGCTCTGAGGCCTGCGCTGATCTTGCGCTTAATGCCATGATGCTGACCTCGGCACGTCAGTATTTGAGCGATTACTGCGACGACATTCAACTGCACTTTACTTCGGCGGTCGCTATTGCTCCGGGCGAGAGTGCTCAAATTCTGCATCGTGATCGAGGCATCTGGGGGGGCTACTTGCCACGAAAGGTCGAGCCTTTATTCAGCACCATTTGGGCAACGACACCCTTTACCCGTGCGAACGGTGCTACCCAGGTTGTTCCTGGCTCTCAATACTGGGACAAAGACCGTCAGCCCGAGCCGCATGAGATTGCCTATGCTGAAATGGAGCCGGGTTCCGTGCTCTGTTACACCGGTACTGTGCTCCACGGGGGCGGTGCGAACTCGACGTCGGATCAAGTGCGAACAGGCGTTTTTATGCACTACGCACTCAGTTGGTTGCGCCAAGAAGAAAACCAGTACCTGTCGTGCCCACCAGAACATGCGCGCAAGCTCAGCCCTGAGTTACGCGCGCTGATCGGCTACGCGAAGGGTGGCTATGTGCTCGGTTTTTACTCGGATCCCGATGACCCTTCTGCGGCTTATGAATCGGTCAGTCCTGAGCATTTATTCAGTCGTCGCGAGGAGCGATTTGGTGAAATTCGCGGTGCGGATCATGTGGTGTCTGAGTCAATGAAGTGACTGATTTTGGTCTTCAGTACAGCTGTCTACAGGGTTGAATGGGAGGTCAGGCGATGATTAAGGTGGTTACTTTGTTGTTTAAGCGCTCCGAGCTGACAGCCGAGGCATTCCGAGATTATTACGAGTCGCACCATCGTTTGTTGGGCGAAAAATACCTCAGCCCCCACGCGTTAAAGTACGTTCGTCGATACCCCATTCTCACCGGCGATGGTGCAGACGTCCCGGAATTCGACGTCATGATGGAAGTTTGGTTCGACAATTACTATGCGATGGAAGCCGCAATGGCAGACATGAGTACCGCAAAAGCGCAGCACGAGCTGGCTGAGGATGAAGCGCGACTCTTTGAACGCGACCGCACTCAGAGCTTCATCGTCGATGAATGCGAGTCTGACTTGGACGCCGAGGAGTGAGCGGTCGCCACCTTGAGCGTCGGTGGCGCCTGCGTTACTTCTGTTTTGCTAGGGTTTCTGCAACGGCCAGTGCACTGACGTTGTAGATGGCACGTGGTGTCGCCGAGTTCACCATAATGTGTGCCGGTCGTTTCAGGCCAGACATATAGGGTCCGATGAGCAGTCCGTTAGCCTTTTTTCGTAAAAGCCCTAAAGCAATATTTGCAGCATCAAGTCCTGGAAAAACCAACAAATTCGCGCTGCCTTTTAACTGGCTGTCTTCAAAAATGGTCTGCCGATACGCGGAGTCGAGTGCGGTGAGTGAATGCATCTCTCCGTCGATGTCGACATCGGGAAGTTGTGCTCTGAGAATCTCACTGGCCTGTCTCATTTTACGCGCGGAGGGTGCATTTGATGAGCCAAAGTTTGAGTGCGACAGCAAGGCCACGCGCGGTGTGATGCCGAATTGCCGAACTTGGTCTATGCCCAGCAATGTTTTAGAAACGATCTCATCGACGGTGGGGTCCAAGTCTATAAAGCAGTCGGTTAAAAAGAGTGGGCCGTCATCAAACAACAAGGTCGTTAATGTTGATGCTCGAACGTCTGCGCCCTGGGTGCCAATAACGGATCTCAGAGTCTGAAAATGGTCAGTAAAGCGACCGACTTTGCCGCAAATCATGGCATCTGCATCACCATTGCGCAGTGCCATGGCGGCAATAACAGTGCTGTCGGTGCGTAAAAGAACACTGCTTCCCTCGACCGAGACGCCGCTGCGTCCCGCAATTTGGTGATAGTCGCGCGCGTACTCTTCGTACTTATCGTAGCTGCGTGGATTGATCACCTCTACGTCTTCTCCGAGTCTAATTCTGAGCCCTAATTCATCAATTACGGCCTCGATGGCGCTGGGACGACCGACCAATATGGGCTGCGCGATCGCCTCGTCGACAACGGTTTGAACCGCACGAAGTACGGTTTCGTTTTCGGCGTCTGAATAAACCATTTTCAGGCCGCTATTGGCCGCCGCATTCACAACTGGCTGCATAAACATGCCGGAGCGCGTCACGTGTTTGCTTAAGTTTCGGCGATACTCATCAAGATCCTCAATCGGACGGCTTGCAACGCCGGTTCTCATGGCGGCTTCAACGACCGCCACTGGCACGCGCTCAAAGAGGCGTGGATCGAAGGGTTTCGGAATAATGTAGTCGGAGCCAAACTTGAGTGACTGACCGTCATAGGCCTGTGCCACTTCTTCGGACGCCTCTTGCTGAGCAAGGTCGACAAGGCCATACGCACAGGCAAGTTTCATCTCGTCGTTAATCGTGGTCGCACCACAATCCAATGCACCACGGAACAGGAAGGGGAAGCAGAGGACGTTATTCACTTGGTTTGGAAAGTCTGACCGGCCTGTACCAATAATGGCGTCCGGCCGGGCTTGGCGTGCAAGGTCTGGGTGAATCTCAGGATTTGGATTGGCCATCGCCAAAATCAGGGGGTTGGGTGCCATCTGCTTAACCATGTCTTGAGTGACACAATCACCAGTAGACAGGCCAAAGAATATATCGGCACCTTCCATGGCCTCGGCTAAGGTTCGCTTGTCTGTTTGTCGCGCATATCGCTCTTTGAACTCGTTCATGCCCTCTTGCCGGCCCTCATAAATTAGGCCTTTACTGTCGCACATGAACACGTGCTCTCGTTTGAGTCCAAGACTCACAATAAGGTCAGCGCAAGACATGCTTGCAGAGCCGGCACCTGAGATTACGAGCTTCACTTCCTCCATTTTTTTTCCGGTGAGCTTAAGCCAAGAAATAACGGCGGCCGTCGATACAACCGCTGTGCCGTGTTGGTCGTCGTGAAAAACCGGAATATTCATCCGCTCGCGGAGTTGACGCTCCACATAGAAACATTCGGGTGCTTTGATGTCTTCGAGCACAATGCCACCGAAGGTGGGCTCGAGCGCCGCAATAATATTGACGAGCTTTTCAGGGTCTCTTTCGTCAATCTCCAAATCGAAGGTGTCGATGTCGGAGAATTTTTTCATGAGGACCGCTTTGCCCTCCATGACAGGCTTCGACGCCAGAGCACCGATAGCGCCCAGTCCGAGTACGGCCGTGCCATTGCTGATAACAGCGACTAGATTGCCTCGCGCGGTTACTTTGGAGGCGTTAAGCGGGTCCTCAACAATAAACTCACAGGCATGTGCAACACCAGGTGAGTACGCCATCGATAGGTCAGCTTGTGTTTCAAGAGGTGTGGTTGCTCTTACCTCTAGCTTCCCTGGTTTTCCCTCGATGTGATACTTGAGGGATTCCTCTTTAAAGGTGGGCTTCTCCATCTGAGACTCCGAATTGTGAATAAGTGTGCCCGTTCTCTCTTTCGAGAGAGATACGGGCGCGCCATTTCAAGAACAGCGCTTTGTGTAGGGTGGACAGTGAAACACGAATTATTCATACGTGCTGTTACGCCCTTAGTATCTGTGACTTTTTGTGTTTAATCGTACGCGATGCGTTCCGTATTGGTTGTGTGCGCTTTTATGTCTAGTAGTGACGCACCGCGCGGTGCGTGGGCAAAAAAAAGCCCCGCTCAACTCGATTGGGGCTTTTGCGCATCAGGGCAGGTCGTTTACTTAGGCGGCATGCGAATACCGCCGTCGAGTCGAATAACTTCGGCGTTCATGTACGGATTGGTAATGCAATCGACGACCGCAAACGCGAGCTCTTCAGCGCTTCCCAATCGCTTTGGAAAAAGTACTGACTTTCCAAGGTGTGCTTTGAACGCGTCGGACTCTGGACCTTCGCCATAAATAGGTGTGTCAATAAGGCCAGGTGCAACCGTGTTGACGCGAACACCGACAGCGGCAAGATCACGAGCAATCGGCAGTGCCATACCCACGACGCCTGCTTTAGAGGCGGAGTAAGCACATTGACCAATCTGGCCATCAAACGCCGCAGCTGAAGCAAGGTTTACGATAGCGCCACGACCGCCATCATCATCAAGAGGGTCGTTCTTTGCCATTTGAGCCGCAGCTCGACTGAGCATATTGAACGTGCCAATTAAGTTTACTTTGATAACAAAGCTGAACTTATCGAGCGGAAAGGGTTCACCGTCACGGCCGACAGTGCGACCCGCGGCGCCCAGACCTGCTGAGTTCACACAAGCCCTAAGCGGACCCAAGGCGGCAGCCGCCGCCACCGCTGCATCTGCGTCTTCAATACTTGAGACGTCGCACTTGACGAACTGACCGCCTATTTCCTCGGCCACTTGCTTGCCGCGCTCCTCATTGAGGTCAGCAACGACCACCTTTGAGCCTAAATCGGCCAGCTGCCGAGCACAGGCTTCACCGATGCCCGACGCTCCGCCTGTGACGATTGAAGAGCTACCTTCTAAATTTACTCGCGGCATACCGCTTCTCCTTTGTTGAGTGATCAATATTATTGAGCGCTAAGCGTCGTCTAAGCCGCTTAGCATTGCAATCGTGAACCCCGATTAGGCTCATCAGTCTACAGCTTAACCGCAGCAGAGGTCCCGAGGCCCGCACCGTAAACGAGGGCGTTGAGCCAAAGCCGCCCAACGCCGCGGGTGGAACCGCGAAAATTGGGCTGGCCAGAAAATAAAATAACTTGGCCTTTGCCTACTCGCTCACGCGTAACATAGGCCGAGTTTGCGATACGCGACGCCGCTTCTGGCCACAATAGGCCACTCATTCGGACGTTCAGGTCGTGTCCTTGAGGGATCGTGGACCAATTGATGGCGCGTGCTTTTTCTGCGTCTTGATTGGGGTTTAGTACGCCAACGCGCACCACCGCTTGTTGACGACCGTTGGTCATGAGCGTGGGTTGCTCACTGTATAAGAGCGGTAGTGTCTCGGGCGTACCAAAAGTGAGCCAGTGCAAGGTGTCGACGCGCCCGGCAACCATGGCGCCCGAGGGCATAAAGCGCGACTGCCACGTATCACGACGCTTGAGCTCGTCAGCGTTTAGCGCCTTACTGCCCTGATCCCACGGGTAGGTAATGTCGGTGTCGACGCTGTGAGCGCTCACCGCGTTGACGTCCAGTTCATCGCTCAGTGCCAAATGTTCTCGTTGAAGCGCTATGTCGTAGCTTTGCGCGTCAGAGAATGTATCTTTGATCGCGCGAACGCCACCAATACCGTTCTCAGTTGCCAAATTGGCCGCACTGTTGTCGTGCGCGATCAGTGTCCCGCCTTGCTTGACCCAGTCACGCAGCGACCCCAACTCCGAGCCTGAAAGTGGTCGATACCCGTTGGGTATGACGATCGTGTTGTAACGACGTAAGTCAGCGCGGGACAGGTAGGCGGCATCAACTTGACTGTGGCGTATACCCAGATGCGAGTCGATCGCCCACCAGCTGGAACCGACGTCATAGCTGCTAAAGCGTGCATGGCTGAGGATCGCGATTTGTGGGCGCGTTAGCAGTCGGAAATGCGATCCGCCCCAGTCAGGTAGGTCGCCGGCGCCATAGCCGGAGAAGATGGCGCTGACTGACAGGTTCAACGCGTGCGCTTGGACCTCGATAAGGCCTGTCAAACTATCCACTTTAGGGTTGTCCATGGCGGTGACAAACACCGACCCCCGCGAAACACTCTTTCCGGATAATACGGTGGCCTTGTCCGTGATTCTGACCTTGACACCTTGCTCCATTAAACGCGCGGCAAACGCCACAGAGCGATCATCGTCACCATTGACGGTCCACGCGATAGCCGACGCTTGGACGTCAACGGTCGGCGTGTGCGCGCGCCATGGCTTGAGTCCATCCTCAAGGTGCTGGGGCACGGTGACCGCAGCGAGTCCATACATCATGCTGAAGTTCCAAGCCGTCGTGTCGTACATGAGTGACGAGCCGTCGCGCAAATTACGTTGTCGTTCTTCGACAAGGACCGACTTACGCACGTCGGCATCAAACTCCAGTATTGCGGCTACAAACGGCGCGTCAGGCTGTCGATTAGGGATAATTAAGCTGCCCTTAGGAAGCACATATCCCTTCTCTTGAGTACCGAGCTGCGTGGTGACTGAGGCCACTTTCATCGGGGCCTCGTTGGTGAACAGTTCAACGCCTTGTGCTTCAAGACGTTCCACGAGCGCGTTCATACGGCCGTGATTTTCATTGGCCAAAATAACGTAGCTGCGATTGGCAAACTGACTTTTTGACGAGACGTTGTATTGCCTGCCGTCCCAATAATCGTGGTACATCGCCTGAGAATGTTCTGCTAATGACGCGAGATTGGCCATGGTGCTGACGAACTGGTGGTGCACAGACTCCTTGTAGGTTTGTACTGTTCCTTCAGGACGCCGCACGCCATCTTCAGCCATGCGCGACTGCTCGTAGAGAATGTGCATGCTGCCTCGGTACTCTGCGTAATTGGAGTACCCGGGATACCAATTTTCAAACCACTCGCCCGTGAAGTAACGCCACGATCGATCATCGAATGCGGCGCCTTGCTCTTCTGAAAATACGCGCGCCCATTTTTGCAGGTCGGTGTCAATATTGGCGTTGAGCGGCTGTCTGGGAGGGCCCATTAAAAACGTGCTTTGTGAGCCCATTTCGTGACCATCAATCATAAGCTGTGGGCGCCATGTATTGATTAACGCCACGCGTCCCTGTGTTTCAGGTTGAGTCAGCAAAAAGAAGTCGCGGTTCAGATCAAAAAAGTAGTGATTTGTGCGACCGTAGGGCCAGTCACCCGTGTGAAGTAACGACTGGTCATCAACGTTGGGCGCTGTACCGCGGTATTGCTCGAGTGACTTGGCAAACCGAGCGCGACCGTCTGGGTTCATCATGGGGTCAATGACCACGATCATTTTACCGAGCATGGCCGTGACATCGTCATCTGTACTGGCGATCAAGTGATAAATACTGGCCAGCGCCGCATCGGCACCCGACGTCTCGTTCCCATGAATCGAGTAAGCCATCCACGCAACCGCGGGCATGGACTCAATAATGCCCTTCGCGTCTTTGTCGCTGAGGCGACGGGCGTCAGAGAGCATTTGGATATTCGCTTCAATGGCGTCGAGGTTTGCTAAATTCTCGGCACTGGAGATAAACACGGCAACCAGGGGACGACCCTCGTGTGTCTTGGCGTATTCAACGACCTTGAGGCGGTCCGACTCGCCTGCCCAGGCATTAATAGCCGCGCTAATCTGCGCTGGAGTGGCCACCCGCTGACCGGCGTCAAAGCCTAAAAAAGCCGAGGGCTTGGTGATATCGCCGGTGTAGTTGCCCTCTAAAATGGCCCCTTGGTAGACCAAGTCTGGGTCCACGTTTGGCGTCATTAGAAGGCTGGCAAAGACGCCCTGAGACGTTAAGACCAAAAGGGCCACTGCGATGAGGTGTTTAATCAATGACATAGTTACTCGTTTCCTGTTCACCATGGGATACTTTGAATGCGACGTTGTGTCGTGATACCTACGCGTCACGACGAAGAATAGAGCTTTATGATGCCCTGCACAGGGTGCGCTGCAAACAGGAATAAGTAATGCGTTTAACAGACTGTCACAACTTTGGCGATTTCAGGCGGCTTGCAAAGAAGCGCCTGCCAGGACCTATCTTTCATTACATTGATGGTGCAGCAGATGACGAAGTGACCTATCGGCGCAACACGCAGGCCTTTGAGGACGCTGATCTTGTTCCAAATGTGCTCAATGGTGTGCGAGACGTCGATATGTCGGTCGAGGTCATGGGTCAAAAACTCGACATGCCGCTCTATTGCGCGCCAACCGCCCTGCAACGGCTGTTTCATCACGACGGTGAGCGCGCTGTTGCAAAAGCTGCGACAAAATACGGGACCATGTTTGGTGTGTCGTCACTCGCGACGGTGGGTGTGGAGGAAATCGCATCGCTTGCACCAGGCCCTAAAATGTTCCAGTTCTACTTTCACAAGGATCGCGCCCTAAACGATGCGCTTCTCGAGCGCGCGCGCGCCGCGCAATTTAATGTGTTGGCGTTGACTGTCGACACCATCACCGGGGGAAACCGCGAGCGTGACTTGCGAACAGGTTTTACCTCGCCACCACGATTGAATTTTCAGTCGGCGTGGAGCTTTGCAACGCACCCCGCGTGGGCCTGGAACTTTTTTACCAAAGATAAGTTCGATATGCCTCACCTCTCTGGGCATATCGATCAGGGCACAAATGTTGCAGTTTCTGTTGGCGACTATTTTTCCACCATGCTCGATCCGACCATGTCGTGGGACGATGCAGAAAAGCTCTGCGCACAGTGGAACGGCCAGTTCGCGTTAAAGGGCATTATGTCGGTAGAGGATGCCAAGCGTGCGGTCGATATTGGGTGCACAGGCATCATGGTCTCAAACCATGGTGGACGTCAGCTCGACGGGTCACGCGCGCCCTTCGATCAACTGGCTGAAATTTGTGATGCTGTGGGCGACAAAGTCGACGTGATTTGTGAGGGTGGCGTTCAGCGGGGTACTCATGTGCTCAAAGCCCTGAGCGTGGGTGCCAAGGCGGTGTCGGGCGGACGATTGTATCTGTACGCACTTGCCGCAGCGGGCCAAGAGGGCGTCGAGCGCGCGCTTGGAAACCTCAAGTCGGAAATGGAGCGCGACATGCGGTTAATGGGTGTCAAGCAGGTGAGTGAGCTCAATCGATCGAATCTTCGTTACCGTTAAACACAGCGACGCGGTGGGTCGCCCTAAGGAGTTGTAACAACGTGGATGTGTACGAGTTCAATCAGGCGGCGTGGAATCGTCAGGTTGATGAGGGAGATCGTTGGACTCGGCCCGTGTCGTCAGAGCAGATTGCGCGGGCGCGCACCGGCGACTGGGAGATCGTACTGACGCCGTCACGTCCTGTTCCCAGAGATTGGTTTCCAGCATTGGACGACTGTGAAGTGCTTTGTCTCGCATCAGGAGGGGGTCAGCAAGGCCCCATCCTCGCTGCGGCAGGGGCTCGAGTGACCGTCTTTGATGCGTCCTCAAGGCAGTTGGATCAGGACCGATTAGTCGCTAATCGTGATGCGCTTGCATTAACAACAGTGGAAGGTGATATGGCAGATTTGTCGATCTTCGACGATCACCACTTCGACTTTATTTTTCATCCCTGTTCAAATTGTTTTGTTCAAGACATCGCGCCCCTCTGGCGTGAAGCTTTCCGAGTATTAAAACCAGGCGGAACGATGATCAGCGGTTTTACAAATCCAGTTCAGGCACTTTTTGACCCTGATCTGCAAGAGCAGGGCACGTTTCAACTCAAGTTTTCCTTGCCACATTCAGACCTTAATATCAGTGATACGGACCGTAAACGATGGTTCGGTGCAGAATCCCCGCTGGAGTTTGCGCACTCTCTGAGTGATCAGTTGGGTGGGCAGCTTGAGGCGGGATTCCTCATTTCAGGATTCTATGAAGACGATTGGGGTGGGGGCGAGCCGATCGACGCATTCATGAAAACCTTTGTGGCTGTTCGTTCGCTAAAGCCCGTAACTTAAGCTTGTGCAAAGCGATCTGTAACCTCGATTAGGACGCTGGTATTGGCTGGATCAAAGGCTGAATGACCCGCGTCGGGAACGATATGTAGCGTTGCTTCAGGCCAAGCACTGTGGAGATCCCATGCCGTTTTAGGCGGGCAAACCACGTCATAGCGGCCCTGTATAATCTCTGTCGGTATGTGGCGAATACGGTCTATGTTATCGAGTAATTGGTTGTCCGAATTGAAGAACCCTTGATTGACAAAGTAGTGGCACTCAATGCGCGCCATTGCGAGCGCGGCATCAGGCTCATCG
>CBFHJX010000022.1:0-17755 GCA_965656285.1 Luminiphilus sp.
CCTCAGCGTGTCAAGGTCACGATCCCACCCAACGCGCTGCGCGAGGGTAGTTAGTATGAGTAATGTCTTGTCTGCAACGGGATTGGTTAAAGCATATAAAGGCCGCCGCGTGGTAGACGGCATGTCGATGAGCGTTGACGCCGGCGAAATCGTTGGCCTGTTAGGTCCGAACGGCGCAGGGAAAACCACGTGTTTCTACCTTATGGTCGGCTTGGTGACCAGCGATGAGGGCTCCATTAGCCTTGCGGGTAACGACGTGACTCATCTTCCCATTCATTTACGAGCCCGCCAGGGATTGGGATACCTCCCTCAAGAGGCCTCTATTTTTCGGCGGATGTCAGTCCAGGATAATATTTTAGCCATCCTCGAAACCCGCACCGATTTATCACCTCACGAGCAGCAACTTCAATGCGATGAGCTCATGCGCGAATTCCACATTACGCAACTTAAAGATTCACTGGGCCAAAGCCTGTCGGGCGGCGAGCGCAGACGTGTGGAAATAGCCAGGGCCTTGGCGACAGAGCCAAAAGTCATATTACTTGATGAACCCTTTGCAGGTGTTGACCCCATTTCCATTTCGGACATTAAAGCCATCATTAACCACCTTAAAGAACGCGGCCTGGGCGTGCTTATTACTGACCATAACGTGAGGGAGACGCTTGATATTTGCGAGCGTGCCTACATCGTAAGCGAAGGTCAGGTCATCGCGGATGGGGATGCGCAAAGTATTTTAGATAATGCGAAAGTACGGAAAGTTTATCTGGGCACAGACTTCCGTCTGTAAACACTGACGGGCAAAGCAAAATCTTTGCCAACCTGTTTGCCTTAGCGGAATCTAAAGCGCTAAACTGACTCTCCACTAGGTGCTTAACGAGAGTTATGAAGCAAGCGCTGCAGTTAAAGCTTGGACAACAACTAACGCTGACGCCTCAGCTACAGCAGGCTATCAAGCTTCTTCAACTCAGCACCTTAGACCTCCAGCAAACCATCACCGAAACGCTCGAAAGCAACCCGCTTTTAGATGAAGAGGACACGCTGGTAGATCAGATCGATCAGGTCGATAACGCGTTGAAAGAAAGCGTGGATTTCTCCGACACCGTCAGTGAAGATATTCCGGGCACCGAACTGCAAGTGGACGCGGCCTGGGAGGATGTTATGCCCTCTGCGGCCCCCTCGTCGTCGAGTCAATCCATGGGCGACAGTGACCTGAATTTCGCCGAGCGCGATTCATTGCCTGAAACACTGCAATCGCACCTTTTGTGGCAACTCAACCTGACCCGCTTTTCCGCCGCGGATCACACCATTGCGTTAGCCTTCATCGACGCCGTTGACGTTGACGGTCGACTGACACAAACACCGGAACAAATTCATCTAGGCCTTGCGAGCGACGACATTGAGCTCGACGAGATCATGGCGGTTTTGCACAGACTTCAGCACTTTGAACCCACAGGCGTTTTTGCCGCCAATTTGCGCGAGTGCCTTCTCATCCAGCTCAGGCAAATGGCCGTGGACACGCCTCATCGCGAAACAGCAGGCTTACTGGTGAGCCGACACATAGAACAAATTCCCGTTGCGGATCCCAAAAATTTGGCACGGCGCATGCGAACATCACCCGATGACATCGTGGGTGCACTGTCTTTGATTCGCTCGCTCAACCCAACGCCTGGATCATCGGTGGAAAGTGAGGCGACCGAATACATCGTTCCGGACGTTTTCGTTAAACGTATCGACGGTCGATGGCGAGTCGAGCTCAATCCTGATATTGCCCCCAAGCTTCGAATAAACGACCACTATGCTGAACTGTTAAGTGCAGGCTCAAACACTGACAAAGACTATGGCAGAGCGAGCATGCAGGAGGCTAAGTGGTTTATTAAAAGCCTACTCAGCCGAAATGAGACACTATTAAAAGTAGCTTCCTCTATTATTCAACACCAGCGAGCTTTTCTGGATCATGGTGATGAAGCAATGCGTCCACTGATACTTGCCGATATTGCGGGCGAGGTTGATCTGCATGAGTCAACCGTGTCACGAGCAACAACTCGCAAATACATGCACACGCCACGTGGGATCTTCGAGTTGAAATATTTCTTCTCAAGCCATGTCGCGACCACCGAAGGCGGTGAGTGTTCGTCGACAGCCATCAAAGCGTTGATCAAGCGCATCGTTACCCAAGAAAATCCTCAAAAGCCACTGAGCGACGCCAAACTATGTACGTTATTGGCCGACGAAGGGGTCGTTGTTGCTCGTCGCACAATTGCAAAGTACCGAGAGCAAATGAACATCGGACCCTCTAACGAGAGAAAGCGGTATATCTAGACATTTAAAAAGAACAGGAGAGAGACCATGCGAGTAACCATTAGTGGACATCACTTAGACATAACCGACGGACTGAGGGAGCGTATCTCCAAGAAATTGCGGCGTTTAGAACGTCACTGCGACAGCATCGATCACATTGAATTTGTCTTAGTCGTCGAGCGAGCCACGCACAAAGCGGAGGCGAATCTTCATCTCGCAGGTGCTGATTTTTTTGCATCAGAGACACATTCCGGAATGTACCCTGCCATTGACTCCGTCATTGACAAACTAGATCGACAGGTCACAGAACATAAGCGCAAGCAACGCAGTCACAAAAAGCCTGAGCCTGAGCCTGAGCTAGAACAATCGCTACTCTCTGAATCGTGATACTCCCTGCAGCGCAACTCAGGTACCGCCAGCCACTTAGACCGGTGAGATAACTCATGCGCGTAGTCATCGTCAGCGGAAGTTCAGGCGCAGGGAAGAGTTCGGCACTCAACCAGCTCGAAGATCTTGGTTACTACTGTGTCGATAATCTTCCCATCGCTCTGGTGAGCTTTCTGATCGAGCACTTCTCCAGGCAGTCCCATCAAACGCATCAAGGTCTGGCGATCTGCATTGATATACGTACCGAAGATGCTGGCGTCACCGATTTTAGGGATTATCTGCGAGCGCTACGTGAGGGGCTAGAACTCCAGCTCATATTTTTTGATGCGACGGTGCAAGCACTCGGAAAGCGTTTTAACGAAACCCGACGCCGACATCCATTGAGCGTCAGCGGGAGATCATTAGCGGATGCCATTGCACTCGAACGTGTTGTTCTCGAGCCACTTGCCGCTGCTGCTGATCTCATAATCGATACCAGCGAAATGTCCCCGTACCAGCAACGGGAAGTCGTGAGCGCACGCATAGGAGCGGCTGCAGCGAATACGATGGCGATTCAGGTGCAGTCTTTTGGGTTCAAAAAAGGTGCGCCGGTAGACGCTGACCTTGTGCTCGATATGCGCATGCTTCCCAATCCGCACTGGGAGCCTGAGCTGCGTCCTTTTACCGGGCAAGCATCCGAAGTAAAAGCCTTCCTCGAGGCCCATACCGAGACTCACGACGTAGCCGACGATCTCATTGCTATGCTGAATCGGTGGATCCCTCTGTACAAGAAAAGTCAACGAGCGTACCTCACGATTGCAATCGGCTGCACCGGCGGCAAGCATCGCTCGGTCTACATGACTGAGCGCATCGGCAGCGCTTTAGCGGACCAATTCCCCGCTGTGACCGTAAGTCATAGAGATATGCCCCTGTCTTAGCACAGTATCGGATGGTATTTGTTCGCATGGGCGAGTCCGGCATAGTGGCGCGTGCAGTGATAACCTTCGCGCGCGGGTGGAGGGATGAACCATGGTTGATATGAGTGCACAGGCGAGCCTTGCGGTGACTCGAGTCACAGACGCACTGCGCTCTGGCACAGCCTCTGACGTTGCTGCTGTCCTCGCAGATATATCCCCAGGCGACATTGCCCACCTCATCAGCTCCTCGCCACCATCGACTCGAGACGAGCTCTGGACCCTTCTGGATCATGAGCAAGAGGCTGACGTCCTCAACGAGTTACCCGACGATATTCGGAATACCTTCCTAGCAGAGCTCCAGCCAGAAGCCGTTGCGGAAATCATTTCGCAACTCGACGACGACGACGTTGCTGACATACTTCATGAACTGCCCCAAGCCGATACCGACAAGATTCTGGGGTCGTTAACTGACGACGATCGAGATCGCTTTGAAACTGCTCTTAGCTATCCGGACGACGTGGCCGGTGGTCTTATGAGTACCGACACTCTGACGATCCGAGCGGATCTTTCGATGGACGTGGTGCTCCGCTACCTAAGGCGCCACACGCGACTGCCCGAAAACACAGACAGCCTCATCGTGGTGAATCGCGATTCTAAGTATGTGGGGCTATTGCCAGTGAGAACGCTGCTCGTGTCCGATCCACATGTATCGGTGCGAGAAATGATGAAAACCGAGCGCGAGCCTTTAGACGCGATGACCTCGGCCGACGAGGTCGCGCGGCGATTTGAGCGAAATGATTGGATCTCGGCCCCCGTCGTTGATCCCCAAGGCAAGCTGCTCGGACGAATCACAATCGATGATGTCGTCGACGTTATCCGCGAACAGGCCGATCACAGTCTGGCGGTCATGGCGGGCCTCGGAGACGGAGACGTCTTTACCACCGTGCTTGCGACAGCACCTCAGCGCGCCATCTGGTTAGCGATTAATCTCGCCACTGCCATTTTGGCGGCCTCAGTGATTGCCTTTTACCAAGATACAATTGAAAAAGTGGTCGCACTCGCCGTATTAATGCCGATTGTAGCCTCCATGGGAGGTATAGCTGGCACACAGAGCCTGACCGTGCTTATTCGCGCAATGGCGATGGGCCAGATCAATGATCGAACAGAAATTTGGCTTGTCCGGCGCGAGATTTTCGTCTCAATCATCAACGGACTTATTTGGGCATGCGTGATTGCAATCATTGCGGCTTATTGGTTCGACGACACAACACTTGGACTCATCATCGCATTTGCAATCATCATTAACCTGATCACCGCAGGTATTGCGGGCGCATCACTGCCGCTTATTTTAGATCGACTTCGTATCGATCCAGCGTTAGCCGGCGGTGTGGTATTGACGACCATCACCGATGTCGTAGGATTTTTTGCCTTTCTCGGCGTCGCTGCCTACTTCTATAACTAAACCCTAGCTAAAAGCGAAGACCTCATGGATGACGACGAGTTTGTACCCGAAAGTAAGAGCGCTCGAAAACGACAAATGCACGCGCTTCAGGTTCTCGGTGAGCAACTAGTGTCACTGTCGGCAGCACAGCTGGCGAAGCTCAATATCGACCATCCACGGCTTATTGAGGCAGTTGAGCTCGCACAACGTATTTCTCACCACAGTGGCAAGCGTCGGCAAATGCAGTTCATTGGAAAGCTTATGCGCGAGACAGAGGCAGGCGCTATTGAGCAAGCCCTAGACGAGCTCCATGAGACATCACGAAAAGCAAAAGCCCGCGAACACGTTATTGAGGGTGCTCGCGACGCGCTGTTGCTCAGAGGCGATGAAGCACTAACCGATGTGCTCTCGATCTGGCCTAATGCCGACAGACAAGCGATTCGCCAGCTGACGCGAAGTGCTATCGTGGAGCGCGACAAGCAATTGCCCCCAGTATCAGCACGCAGCCTATTTCGTTATCTGCGCTCGCTCTCGGATGATCCCTCCACCGACTGATCGACCGACGTTTTCTTCGACTTACTGGTTGAAAGGCTGGCGTCAAACACACGCATGAACTTTACCGCCGGTGAGCTGATCGGACCACTCACGGAATAAACCCCACTCGACAGCCGTGTCATCTGATCTTCAAACACTTTACTGGCGAGGTAGGCTCCCGCTGCAATCGGAAGCCCTCCCGCCAGGGCTGCGACCCACGGAATGTTGTCTACAAGGGGGAGAGTCACCACCAGCTCGGCGTCAATTTCTTCTGTCTGCATCGAAAAGTTCCCCCCCAATGTGAGACTGCCACCCCCGTTGCGAATAGAAAATTCGTTGACCCTAACCTTACCTTCGTTGAGAGAAAAGTCGCCGCGCGCACGATCAAAGGTCAGGCCTGGGTCAAACAGTTGATTGACATTCGCCCGCTGAACCAACCCTGCCAGATTAAACACACCGATAAATCGTAAGGGGTCGGTTGCCTGTGAAGGTACCGGTAAAAATGAACCTGATGACAGCTGAAGCTCAACGTCTCCGGAGAGCTTGCTCGGCGCCCAATTAATGGGTGTACCCTCCCAGCCCAGCGCCCCTTTAATGGTGCCCGCGGAAAAATCCACAACAGACTTCGCATCCAGCAGGGTTAAGGCACTGGTCGCATTAGCAAGTGTTAGATCGAGCGATGTTCGCGTGCTGGCTGTGATCCGATCCCAAATGATCTCGGTACCGGGCTCAAAGTTGACGCCGTCCACCATGCCTTCAAACCCGAACAGGCGCACTTCTTGCTCGCTACTTTGCGCATCAAATGACAAGCTTCCCAGGTCTTTTTCGTTAAGAATAAGCGAGGCAACACTGACCGACGTCATTGGCCACGCACCGTCCGCAACCCTCGATTCGCCACTCATAATACGGCTCGCATCAATCTGAGGGAGCGCGTTGAGGTTCAATCGCTCGAATTGCACATTGAGTAGTGGCTCACGCGCGTCAAAGTCTATATTCGCTGCAAAGTAGTCGCTGACAACCTGAAACGAGGTATTTTTATCCTGGTAGCGCCCTGAAGATCGAAACGCACCAAGCGCCGTATCTCCAAAACGTAATGCGTCGGTAGAAACATCTCGCCAAACAACACTTGGACCCGCAAAGTCTGTAGACCCTGACAACGTACCGGCGAGCTGGGACCACGCCAACGCATCAATCTCAGCCAAATGACCGGATACGTTGACCGTACCCTCATCACTATTTGGAGTAAGCCGAGGTTCATTCGCCGACCCTATGCTCACCGCAGCACGCCAGGCTTGCGCGGCGTCACGGGAAACTTTCGCCGCCATAACGTCCGCATAGTTGATCGTGGCGCTCAATGACTCCGATATAGCAAGATCAATATTCATCGAGGATGGGTCTTGGGCCGTTTTGGTGAACGGTTCGGGTAATCCGACCGCGAGCCCGTCAAGATCAGACGTAATCTGCACCGCAACACCGTCACCCGCTTGAAAAGCAATATCGACCTCGGTCTCCCCAACAAGCAGCTCATCCAGAACACTTCGCCCCAGTAAATGAGCGATCTCAGGTCTCCCGAGTAACACCTGAGTTTTCACAGATAAATTGGTTTGATTAAGACCTAAACTACTATTCGCCGAATTCAGGTCAAGGGTGAGCGGGCGGCCCAGGAAAAAACCGTCAATAGCGCCTTCAGTAATTCCTGTCGGGTACTCATAGACAAAGTCCCCCGCAAGTTTATTAAGTTCAATTGGCAGACCTGCGAAACCTAGCGAGGCATCACGAATCAACACCCTCGTCGACACATCGGGAATACGTCGTGCCCCCTTGATCGGCACAGAGAGCGCTAAGTGGCCCATCACCCCACCTGATGTGGTTAAGTCTGATAACACCTGACTCACTCGGGTCGGAAGGTACGGAAGCGCTGCCACGTGATTCACTGCCTTATCCAAATCGCCCTCAATAGTGGCGTGGGCCGTTAACAGGCGCGTCTCTAAAACCTTACCAACCTGCACAAGACCACTCGAGACACCCAGTGAACCGACCGTTGCCGAATCGATGTCGAACGTCACCAATGCGTTATCAATGCTCACATGGCCCAACACGCGCTCTGCCAGCGGCAACTCGGGGCGCATGATGACCGCATCCAAATCTGCCTCAGCAGACATTTGAATGGATCGAAGCGGTGCGTCACGCTTCCTGATTCCGCCACGCAATACAAAGCCCACACGCCGAGCCTCGCCAGTGCCCAAGGACGATTGCATCCACTGAAAAGCGTCCGAATCGATCGTCTTGGGTGTAAACTCAAGCACACGTCGTGTCGACGCCGAATCCGAGCCAAGTACCACATTAAGTCGGGCTCCCTCACCCGTCGTTGACGCGATCGGCACATGTCCCGTGATCAATGCCGACGCCTTAAAATCACCAGCGTCTGCCACCACTCGTCCTGAAGTAAGTTTTAACGCATTGCTTGTAAACACGAAGCCGGCCAAACCTGTGACGCGTCCCAGTTGGAGCGGTGATGTGAACTGCGTGGGGATCGCAAGACTGAAATCGTCGCTGTCAATCTCAAGGCGGCCGATATCACCGTTGAGTGCGAGGGTGCCCGTTAGCCCCTGAACACCGGGAACCGCACCGTGTGCTCGCGCTTGAATATTTTCAAAAGTCGCTGACAGACGAAGGTCAGACGTCTTATCGAATGCTCCAATAACACTAAGCGCACCCAAACGCCCCGTCAGCTCAGCGTTTTCTAGCGGCGAAACAAACTTTTCGGGCACCAGTCCTGAGTCGATAGCTAACGCTGCAGTGGTCGCCAAATCCACATCGTTAACGATTACTTCCCATTCGTTGTTTCTAATTCCTAAATGCAGACCTGAGAATTCAAGTCGACTCGCATTGAGTTCAATCGCGCTTTCGACAACATTAAGCCAATGTGTCTGACGGCTAGAGGTGACAAGGCCCTCTAGCGAGAATACCGCAGGATTTGATCCTGGCTTGGCTGTCGATAGCAGCGCTTCACCCGATGCTTGAAATGTCGTTTGAGCCTCGCCATCTTTAGCCTCGGTCCAAAAAAAGAGATCGCTGCTCCCTGCAACACCTAGGCCCAAAAACGCACTGACTGCCTCCAAATTCTTTGCCGCGAGCCGCCCGTTGAGTTCACCAGAAAATTGACTCAAATCAAGCGGATTGCCGACCCCGATACCAGTCATATTCAGTGAGAGTCCGCCGTCACCGCGAGCGCGCAGTTGAATTTCTCGGGTACTTCCCGAGCGTCGCAAGTCCACCTCAACGACGAGATCGAGTGCAGCTTCAGCCTCAGAATACTCACGAAGCAATGACACTCTCATATTTTTAAGCGCTAATCGCTCGATTTCAGTGGCAAAAACACTCGGATCAATCGGGACAAGAATACCGCTGGCCGTATTGTCCAATCGAGCGGGGATAAAAACATCGCTCGCACGCACCTCTGAAAGAATCCACTGCCGCTGCAATAACGAGCGCCATGGATTTAGGGTGACTTGCAAACGTCCCGCTTGAAATATGACCTCTCGATCCTCTTCGCCGTCAGTAATACTGACACCGACCAGCGTCAATCGAGGGCGAAATCCTTCCATTTCGCCGCCGATCTCTAGGATTTCAGCCTCAAAACCAGTTATTGATTGGATCTCAGCAGCGAGTGACGTATTAACCGAAGGAAGGAGCGGAAGAACTGCCGTCAGTAAACTGACCGCAATCGCTGTAAGAATAAGCGCCCAAAGAACAGCCCGCCAAAGGATGCCCCCGATGAATCCATAAATCCGCTCAAACATGGGATCCATGAGTGCCGTGCCCTAGGCCAATCGCCCTTAATAAAGCGTCTGTCTCGCGCAAAGGAAGCCCCACGACACCACTGTAACTACCCTCTAATCGTGTCACAAAACAGCCCGCAAAACCCTGAATCCCATACGCACCCGCTTTATCCCAAGGCTCGTTCGTGGACAAATAATAATCGATAATAGTCGACTCAAGCTCACCAAACTGAACGCTCGTTTTGACCATCTGAGTTTCCACTAATGCGTCACACATCAGTACCACCGACGTCATGACCTCGTGTGTTTGACCACTTAATGTCTCTAACATTCCCCGAGCGTCGTCATAAGAAGTCGGTTTATGCAAAATTTGTTTTTTTAAAACAACGGTGGTGTCGGCGCTAAGAACTATTTGACCCTGCTGCCAAACGCGCCTCGCCTTTTCCAGAGCCATGCGCCTGACGTAGTCTTCAGGCGACTCATCGGCTTGACTGGACTCATCAATATCAGCCGGGCGACATACAAAGTCAGCGACTAATAAGGAGAGCAACTCGCGCCGTCTCGGACTCGCGCTGGCCAGAACTAAACTCACAACAGCTGACTCAGGCGAAACCGGGTTGCATCCATCATCGCATTAAACGGTCGCCAGAGCGCCGACGACACAAAGACTGAAATCAGGTAATAAAGACCCTCAGAGGGAACACCCAAACTGGACAAAATCAGTCTATGAAGGGCCAAGGAAATACCAAGTAGTAGAAAAATAACGGTTGTCTGTGAAACCCAATCAAGTTGCCGAATGGTGAAAATATTGCTGAGCAGCACAAAGCCGACAATCGAGAGCCCGATCGATGCACTCCCAAGGAAAGACCCTTCAATCAGACTGATCAACAACCCCACAGTAAAGGCGAAAAAAACACCCACGGTGGCCGGTGATGACAAAATCCAGTAGCACACACAAAGCTCTAATAACCGCGGCGTAAAAACGCGCAAGTCCACCGAGTTTGCAGCTTGAAAAAGAAGCGTGGCGATCACGATTGATGCCAGCAGTGACGGCCAAACATTGCTTTGATCCCTCATAGCAATCGTCGCCTTTCAGGACGCATCGGCGGACGTGAGAATTAACACATAACTCTCTACATCCAAGGCCGCGGTTGGCGCCAAAGATACCGACAAATAAGCCGCATCAGCCGATGTTGCGGTTTCGACGGTCGTGCCTACGGGGTAACCTACTGGGAAGCGCTCGCCCAGCCCAGAAGTGACCCAGAGGTCGCTGGATGTCACATCGGAAGTACTGGCCAAGTTGCGGATAACGAGCCGATCAAGCCTGCCAACGCCCTCAGCAATCGCACGCTGTCCTGTGCGATTATTAAGCACCGGTAGTCCGTGTTGAACGTCGGTCACCAAAAGTGCTCGACTCGCCGACCGCCCCACCTGCGTAACTTGACCCATAACACCATCGGCATTGAGAACGGGGTCCCCAATCATGACGCCATCGGCGTCCCCGCGATTCAGTGTTAAGAGGTGTCGATTGACGTCGGGAGACACGGCTACGATTCTCGCCACAGTCATCGTCGTGTCCTCGGCGACAGCAGAATTTAGAAGCGCCTTGTAGCGCATATTCTCTGCCATTAGCGCTTCCATGCGTTGGGCGCGTGCGCTCAAGATCAAGTTCCGATCCTGAAGTTCCACAATTTTTCGACGCATCGCAGCGCGACTTTCAAGGTAAGCCGCCACCCTTCCAACCAAGCGCTTTGGAACATCAATGACAACAAAGGAGGCCTCAGTGAGGTCTGCGCCGACCCCCTCAACGTGTCCCGTTAATGCTGACTCGCGCATAAACGCCACCAACGCCCAACCCAGCGCTAGTGCCGTAAGCAGTCGAATAGTCAGGAGTCGAGGCTTAGAAAAAAGTGTGCTGATGTCGTCTTCCTCGTTCCGTATCGAACCCAGAAACTTACTCGGTCGACATGAGATCCAGTGAATAGGAGTCCATCAGCTCAAGGGCCATACCACCGCCGCGAACAACGCAGGTCAGAGGGTCTTCAGCAATCACAACGGGTAATCCGGTCTCCTCAGCAATACGCGCGTCTAAATCGCGCAGCAACGCTCCCCCGCCCGTCAACACAATGCCATTTTCAGCAATGTCAGCAGCCAGCTCAGGAGGCGACTGCTCGAGCGACATGCGAACAGCTCGGATGATCGCGTCGACGGGCTCTTCGAGCGCTGTCATGACGTCAGCGCTACCTAAGGTAAACGTTCGTGGAACGCCTTCAGCAAGGTGCCGTCCGCGAACATCGATTTCTCGCTGCTCGCTACTGACCCAAACGCAGCCAACTTCTTGTTTAATTCGCTCAGCCGTCGAGTCGCCAATTAAACAGCCAAAGCGGCGACGGACATGCGCCACAATCGCCTCATCGAAACGATCGCCACCCACGCGAATCGAGTCGCGGTAAACCACGCCGCTAAGTGAAATAAGCGCAATTTCCGTCGTGCCACCGCCAATATCCACCACCATGCAACCAACGGCCTCTTCGACCTTCAGCCCGGCACCGATGGCAGCCGCCATGGGCTCTTCGATCAGTCGGACGTCTCGCGCACCCGCGCCCTCGGCGGACCGGCGTATCGCCTCTCGCTCAACCTGCGTCGATAAACAAGGCACACAAATGAGAACCCGCGGGCTGGGCCGGAGCCAACCCGAGTGAGTATCATGAACTTTGAGAATAAAGTGCTGTAGCATTTTTTCGGTCACCTGAAAGTCTGCGATAACCCCGTCCTTCAACGGCCTAATCGCAGTTATATTTCCGGGCGTTCTTCCAAGCATTCGCTTAGCTTCAGTACCGACCGCTTCAATTGATTTTTGTCCATTATGTACCCTAATCGCTACAACCGAGGGCTCATCTAAAATGATTCCTCTGTCTTTCACGTAAATTAGGGTGTTTGCTGTTCCGAGGTCGATCGATAGATCGGTTGAGAACATCCCTCGCAAGCGTTTAAACATGTTTTTAGCCCGTGGATAGGTAAACGGTCACTGTCGCTGATAACGAGCCACCCTCGTCTCACGCGCTGGGGTGTTACCCCGGAAGCTCGACCTTGGCCAAGACAGCGTCCTACTAAATGAAATGTAACAATGCGATAGTTTTTGAGCAAGCTGGAAGTGTGTTAGTTTGCGGCCCATAAACGCACCAAGCAGGTATTTACTGTGACTCAGGCATCAACCGTGAAAGACGTCGCTGCCCTAGCGCGTCTTACGATCTCAGAACACGACATCGAAAACGTCACCGCCGAATTCAATCAGACGCTTGCGCTGTTTGATGCCCTCCAATCTGTCGACACCAAAGGTGTTGCACCGATGGTCAACCCTTGTAGAGCCAATCAGCCTCTTCGAACCGACAGCGTGACGACGTTAGTTGGGCGCGAGGACCTCATGAAGAATGCTCCCTCAGAAGAAGAAAACTACTTCTTAGTACCGAGGGTAATCGACTGATGAGTCTGACGTTCAAGTCAATTGCCACCCTCAGCCATGACTTAAAAACGGGTGAGGTATCGAGTCGGCAGCTTGTTGAACAGGCCGTGGCAAGAATCGACGCCCTGAACCCTCAACTCAATGCAGTGGTTTGTCTTGAAGCAGAACAAGCCCTTGTCTATGCGGATCAGGCCGATGCAAAACGAGCGAAGGGAGAGCACTCTCCCCTTCTCGGTATACCCATGTTGCACAAAGATATTTTTTGCACCCAAGGCATGCACACCACCTGCGGCTCTAAAATGCTTAAAGATTTTGTACCGCCGTACGACGCGACCGTAGTCCAGAAACTCAGAGCCGCAGGAATGATCAACCTGGGCAAGTGCAACATGGACGAGTTTGCGATGGGCTCCACGAACGAAACCAGCGTGTTTGGTGCGTGTAAGAATCCTTGGGACGTGACGCGAGTGCCCGGCGGCTCATCGGGTGGGTCAGCGGCGGCCGTTGCGTCTGGAATGGTTCCCTTGGCGACCGGTACTGATACCGGTGGATCAATCAGACAACCCGCAGCCCTTTGCGGTATCACAGGATTGAAGCCAACCTACGGTCGCGTTTCTCGGTATGGCATGATCGCCTTCGCATCATCCATGGATCAAGCAGGGCCCATGGCACACTCAGCACAAGATTGTGCCCTCGTACTCAATGCAATGGCCGGACACGACCCTCTCGACTCCACCTGCGATAACAGCCCGGTGCCGAACTATCATGAAACCTTAGATCACCCGATCGCTGGACTTCGGGTTGGCGTTCCAAAAGAGTTCTTTTCAAGCCACCTCAACACAGAGGTCGCAACTGTAATCGACACCGCAATTCGCGAGCTAGAGCGCGCTGGCGCCACGATCAAAGAGGTTTCTTTGCCCTCCACGGATTTAGCCGTGTCAACGTATTACGTGATTGCGCCTGCTGAAGCGTCAGCAAATCTCTCTCGCTACGACGGCGTGCGTTACGGCTATCGTTGTGGGACGCCAAAAGACCTTCAAGATCTCTATTTTAGGTCTCGGACAGAAGGTTTTGGCGCCGAAGTAAAGCGCCGGATACTGGTGGGCACGTTCACCCTATCCGCCGCTTCATACGATCAATACTTTATGAAAGCGCAGCAAGTCAGACGCCTCATTACACAAGAATATGACAACGTTTTGGATGAGGTAGACGTCATAGCAGGCCCCGCAGCGCCGAACACGGCATTTGCCCTCAACGACACCAGCAAATCGATCACTGACATGTACATGGAAGATGTCTTTACCATTGGCGCGAATTTGGCGGGGTTACCTGCAATCAGTTTGCCCGCAGGGCTGGTCAATGGTTTGCCCGTTGGCCTGCAGATGATTGGCCGACGTTTTGGAGAAGCTCAACTTTTGAACGTGGCGCACCAGTTTCAGAACCGCACTGACTGGCACACCCGCAGACCGACACTAGAGGCCGTTCGCTGATGCACTGGGAAATGGTGATGGGGCTGGAGGTGCACCTGCAGCTTGCGACGCACTCAAAAATATTTTCGTCCTCTTCCACCCAATTTGGGGCCGAGGTGAATACGCACACGAACCCACTCGATATGGCGCTCCCCGGCACTCTACCCGTGCTAAACCACGAAGCGGTCACACAGGCTATTGTTTTTGGATTGGGTGTTGGTGCTGAAATCGGTAAAATATCACGGTTCGATCGTAAGAATTATTTCTACCCAGACCTACCAAAGGGCTACCAAATATCACAGTTCTTCGAGCCTATCGTCAAAGAAGGCATCTTTGATGTGCCACTCGAAGACGGTTCGACTTTTCCTGTCAGAATTTTGCGCGCGCACCTCGAGGAAGATGCAGGAAAATCGGTCCATGATGCGATTCCGGGGCACACGGGTATCGACTTAAATCGGGCAGGCACGCCGCTACTGGAGGTGGTCACTGAGCCCGATTTTAGAACTGCGGAACAGGTCATTGCCTACCTGAAGGCACTGCACGCCTTAGTGACCTACTTGGGCATCTCCGACGGCAACATGTCCGAGGGGTCCATGCGTTGTGACGTCAACATATCGCTTAGACCGAAGGGTGAATCGGCCTACGGAACGCGCACCGAGCTAAAAAATATCAACTCCTTTCGATTTATTGAGCGTGCCATCCGTGTTGAGTCGCAACGACAACAAGATCTTTTAGAAGCTGGGCACACTGTGACGCAAGAGACACGCCTCTTTGACGCCGACCGCGACGAAACCCGCGCGATGCGCTCCAAGGAAGTGGCGAACGACTACCGGTATTTCCCCGACCCCGACCTCCTACCCATTATCATTGACGACGCCACGATCGAAGACATAAGAGCCTCACTCCCTGAGTTACCGGTAGCCAAACGCCGGCGTTATACCGAAGAGTTGGGCCTCAGCAATTACGACGCCAACCTACTGACACAAGATCGTGCAACCGCTGAGTTTTTTGAAATCGTCGCCCAAACCTCGGAAAACCCCAAGTCAGCCGCCAACTGGGTACTCGGTGATGTCAGTGCGGCACTCAACAAAGAAGGCATTTCAATGTCCGATGCTACGTTGAGCGCCATCGACTTAGCGGCCTTGATCGAGCGAATTGATGACAACACGCTGTCGAGTAAAATGGCCAAGGGCGTATTTGACGCCCTGTGGCAGGGCGAGACCGACGTCGATGGTATTATTGACCGCAAAGGACTCAAGCAAGTCAGTGATAGCGGGGCACTCGAGGCAATCGTCAATGCACTGATTAATGATAATACGGCACAAGTCGAGCAGTACCGCGTAGCGGATGAAGGTAAGCAAAAGAAACTGATCGGCTTTTTTGTCGGCCAAGCCATGAAGGCCTCAAAAGGTCAGGCAAATCCGCAGTTACTCAATCAGCTCCTCAAAGAAAAACTGGGTTGATCAGACGTCCTGTACTCGACCCTTCATAAACCGCTCTCGATTCTCCCGCTTTTTCGCGTCACTCTTGCGTAGTAAGACGTAAGCTGAGCCCGTACCGCCATGGTGAGCTTGGGCTGAATGAAACGCCTGTACGTCATCGATATCCTGCAGCCACTGGTTGACATAGCCCTTCAATACACCAGATCCGGACTTCTCCTTGTTGCCAAACCCTTTTCCGTGGGTGATGAGCAGGGTGCGCAAACCCAGCCGACGTGCTTCTTTAAAAAATGACCACAGCTCAAGTCGGGCTTCGGCGACCGTGAATCGATGCAGGTCAAGTCTGGCCTCAATTTCGTAGTGCCCCAGCCGCAGCTTCCTATACACACCGTTTTGAATCCCCGGTCGCTTAAACTCCAGGACGAACCAGGCGTCGAGCGGCGCAATGCCGTCGTCAGTTAACACATTATCTGACCGAGTGTCCTGGCGCATAGCCGCTTGCCGCCTAAGTGACGAGTCAACCGAGTCAGTTTTTACCAGTCGCTCGCGCGGAGCCCGGTTTAGTGGTGTGACGTCACTCATTTCGCTTTCGAACAGATCGTCGTCTGCCATCATCAGGCTCCCGTCCAAGATCTTCGTAGTATAATCACAGGACAGACAAGAAAATCGCGCGACTCAAATCTTAATTGGACAGGACAATGTGATGTCAGACTTGATGACTGGAATGGGTTACTTTTTTAAAGGCCTCAAGATCATTACGCGCCCCGGACTCCGCAGATTTGTGATCATTCCGCTGGTGGCAAACGTTGCTGTATTCGGTGTTATTGCCGGCTCCTTGTACCAACTCATGTCGGGTGTTTATGTCGACTTTACGGGTGAACTCACCAGCACGTGGAGCTTCCTAACATGGATCGTCGCACCGCTGATATGGCTCGTCGGCACATTGCTCTCGGGCTATCTGTCCATTTTTATCGTACTTTTTTTAACGTCGCCTTTCCACGGGTTACTGGCTGAGAAGGTGGAGGAGTACGTCACCGGCGAGACACTGGCGTCGGACAGCTCGGCAGTCCAACTGGCGCTCGCGGTGCCTCGAGGGTTTCTCAGAGAACTGCAAAAGATCGCACATTACGTCCCTATGGCACTCGCAGTATTAGTCCTCAGCCTCATTCCCGGGATCAATATGGCAGCGCCTCTTTTTTGGATGCTGCTCGGCGCCTGGATGATGTCACTGCAGTTCGTGGACTATCCGATGGACAATCACAGACTCTCGTTTGGTGAGGTTCGTGCGGCATGCGCCGCTCGCCGAAGCACGTCAATCGGCTTTGGTGGGATTGTGGCATTCGTCTCGGGAATGCCCGTGCTTAATCTCGTTTTGATACCAGCAGCCGTAGCGGGCGCCACGTTGCTGTGGTGTGAGGAGCTGCGACCGCTCAAATAGCTAGCTGTTCACCAGATCGACGGGAACTTGCGTGCACTTTAACGACTGACCGAGCAGCGCCTCAATCTCAGGCAAAAGAAACGCATTATCTTCGCTCGCAAAGCTGATCGACACGCCCTTCTCACCGGCTCTACCCGTACGACCAATCCTGTGAACGTAGTCCTCAGGATCTTCGGGCAAGTCGTAATTCACCACATGACTCACGCCGTCCACGTGTATGCCTCTACCCGCCACATCGGTTGCGATCAACACACGTAGTCGCCCAGACTTAAACTGCTCGAGCGTCTTCGTTCGCTTTGCCTGTGTGATCTCACCCGACAATATCCCACACTCAAGACCACTTTTTTGCAATCGTTCATGAACGCGCCGCACCTGGTCTCGACGATTTGCGAAAACGATGACCGACGTCGCCTCAGGCGTTGCCAAGATATTCTTGAGCACGTTTAAACGATCACGACTCTCTAGGACATACACTCGCTGATCCACGTTTTCGGTCGCTATTCGCTCTGGCTCAATTTCCACCGTAATGGGCTCATAGGTCCACTGACTTGCCAGATTCATAATGTCGGGACTAAAGGTTGCAGAAAACAATAACGTCTGACGATCTTCTTTTT
>CBFHJX010000023.1:0-17376 GCA_965656285.1 Luminiphilus sp.
GTGCAACGATCCACACGGCAACGTTCATTTAGTCGTCTCAGACAGGTACCAAGCGTAGGCAATCTGCGCGCCGTATAGCGCCAACATCCCTGCAAACCAAGCGCATTGAGCCGCACCATCACTCGTCAGGGTCGAATAGGTCAATCCTAATGCAACCCAGGTGATGGTCGGTTGTGTCATCGTCAACCAGAAGATTTGTTGTCGCTTGTGCTCAAGCCCGAATACGGCAAATTTTTGAGCTAACCGCTGTTTCGAAGTCGTCATAAATGCTCCCTCAAATAAAGCCGCCGGTGCGACGGCTCGTTCGAATGAGTTTGGGCGCTAGCCGCGACCACCTCGCGTCTTTGGGATATAGACCCCAAAGTAATAGGCCTGCAGGGCCAAGTCGACCGTCGCGATACCAAAAATTAAAGGCCATACCGCGCCTCGAACGTCAGCTAACTCGTGCTCTAACAAAACAGATTTTTTGAGTTCGCCCGGCAGTGATAGCGTGTTATTTATCAGGGCGTCTCGGGGTAATGCCGCAGCCGGTAGTGACAAGCAAAGTGACAGCGTTACCAGTACAGTTGTGCTCAAACGTCTCATATAGACCCTCCTTGGTCTGATGAATCAGTAGCCCTTTTTCAGGGGCTATTAGACTCTCAAAACAGACGCATAGGGGGGAAGATCAGTTCAGCCCGATAGTGTGTAAACACCTCCAGTCGACATCCCGTCTGACCTTAAATGTTTAGCAAAGCAACAAATATCTAGCGAAGCACCGCCATTTTTAGTACTTGACCGTAACCGGTAACCGACGGGACGTTGTCGAGAAGCCCCTGCCCTTTGAGCAATGATCGAAGTTTGGGTAAGTTGTAACAAGGAACGCCCGCCATAAAGTGGTGCTCCAGGTGGTAGTTGACGTTATTAGGTGCCACCAGAAAACGCTGCCATCGTGGTGCTTCAACGGTTCTTGTATTCGCGCGGACATCAGGGTCGTAAAGGTCGGGCACAACCGCATGTTCGCCCACTTGTCTCAGGCGTACGACCCACATGTAGGATGTCAAAAATGTGAATGCCCAGACAAACCAGGTCCACGCAATACCGAACAACGCGAGAACACCAATAAACACTCCGTGAACCATCATTTGCCTAAACACTAAACGGTTCGAGGTCGGGGTCTCGCGACTCATTTGGCTCGCGGTTCCTCGAGCAAGGGTCTGCAATACTTTAAACCCTGTTTGCCCCGTTAAGTCCCGAAACCACTTACGCGTCAGACTCGCTTTCGAAATCGGATAGGCGTGATAGTTCGGAAGGTCAGGATCATCTGCTGTCCCGGCCAGACGATGATGTGCTTGGTGACCGCGTGTATACGAATCAAAGTCACTGAGCACGGGCAAGGCACAGAGCCACTGTCCTACCCAACGATTAAGCGCTCGTGTTTTAAATAAGCTGCCATGGCCCGCTTCATGCATCAGAACGGCCAAACTCAGTTGGCGACCTGGCAGCACAACCCACGCGAGTGCCAGAGTTACAACACCCGGAAAGTGGCCAACCAGCATCAGAATGAAAAGTGTTAGCGTCCAGGTACTCATCACTGCGGCCCACGCCTTAAAGTCGCTGCGCTGCAGTACGGCGTGTCGTTGCTCTGTCGTAAGGACCTCAGTGGGCTTCATAGGCTTCTCCGGAGACCACTGGCCGTTGTCTGACGAGATGTTACCATGGATACTCGGATGAAAGCCGCCCATCTCTAAGCAGCGAAACCATGTTAGAGGACGACCCACAGCATCTCTCGCGCCGGCTTTTGCTGGTTGAACTGAGCAAGCAGCTGGAGCGCGCGCGCGCAGAGTGGATTGCAGCGCCACTCCAGTCCGATCCAATGCAGCAATTTGATAGCGCCATCTCCGCAATCACCTCGCAATTACATTCGATTCCAACGGCTGACTCAAACAAGCAAAGCAAACGCTGGTTAAAACTTCAGCAGAAGTTAAGCCAAGGCATTGCCTGGCTGACCTTGATCGATCTCTTGCGCAATTCACTCTCGCTGACAGATCAGCAGTGCGCAGCAAGCCCCCTCGGTAGGTTGTCAGAAGCCTCGATCAGCCGCTGCAACAAGCTCCTGAGTCGCGACGAGTGGGCGCGCGTAAAGCGGTGGTGGTTTGGCTATCTTGATTCGTTACCCTACGCGGATCCAGAGACAGTTGTAGATGCAACGGCTCTTGAGAAGGCGCACCACCGCCTTTTAAAAGTGAGGCAACGGGTACTCAAGCATAATCTCGACAAAGACTGGAACAAACTCGAACAAACCGTCGGGCAACTCAGAAGCCTGCTAGAGGCTGACGGCTTAAGCGAAAACCCCACTATTGCAGCGTGCCGGGAGATTGAATGGAGCACCGCTGCCTGGCGACGCACGAATGCAAACGCTCAAAATTTGAAAATACTTGCAAACTCGCCAGAACTTGATGAGCGCACTGAACTGATCGAGCACCTTTTTGAGCTTCGGGCTATCGAAAAATTACGCGGCCACAAACACCGCGAAATAGTCAGAGATTTATTGCTCACCCTAAACTTAGGGGGACGCCACGATCCAGCTCAAGTAACGTCGCTTCAGTCCCCACAAAGTACTGACTGGACAGCCCCGTAAACTGGCTAAGGCAAACTGAAGACGATTGCCTCAAACACAGCTACTCATCTTGCCTACGATAAGGCCTCTGACAAAGAGGAGACGCGTCAAAACCCGTCGGTAGCAGAGGCCAAAGCGAAGGCGCTGTGGCCACACCGCAGTTCTGAGCCTCACATCGCTGATTGAGAACGTCTGCGCCGCAAGCTGGTTTTTCTGGCGACTCTTGCAATACCTGCACAAGTCCCTGAGACAAAGAAAAAATAACGTTGCCGCAGAAAATCCGGTGAAGATCCGCCTCGTGGGTGAGGACATTTAAATCCGGTCAATCGCCCTTCCCTCTAAGAAGCGACCTCCGTCACCGTCTGACAAAACCCCAGTCTTAAAAAGCTGAACAAGTACTGAGTGGCGGTCGTTATTCCCTCGCAGCGCAGGTACGGTACACTGGTAAATTAAAATTTTGAAAAGGATGTTTCTATGCTCGCTTACACAACGCTTGGCGCCTCGAACCTTGACGCGGCAGTCGAATTTTACACGGCGCTCACCGAGTCAATGGGATGGAAGAAACTCATGGGAACGGACCGTATTGTGTTTTTTGGCTCATCACTTGCAGAGGCGGCGCTCGCCATTTGCACGCCATATGACGAGGAAGCACCTAGCGCGGGAAACGGCGTTATGGTCGCTTTTCATGGCGGCAGTCCGGAGGGTGTTGACGCGCTTTACGAAAGGGCTATCTCGCTAGGAGCGACTTGTGATGGCGCACCAGGGCAGCGTATTCCGGACGTATTTTACGGGGCGTACGTCAGAGATGCCGAGGGGAATAAGCTCTGCTTCTGTTACTTCGGTTAACCTCAGCACCTTAAATATCGATCGGTGGAGCTTCAATTAGTGGCGCCTCAATGGTGCCATTTAATAGTCGGTCTATTACAGCTCCAACACTATTGGGCACGACCAAATGGGCCGCATACCACGTGTGGAAACAACGCACACGATCGGGCTCGCTAATGCCGCCAATGCCCCGACTTGATAACGCTGAGGCCATTCCGTTTGCACTCAGCACTCGGCGATCGTCATCAGAAAGAAGGCTGTCTCTCAGCGCAATATGGGCTCGATGATCACTATACATACGGCGTTGAAACTCAACGCTGTTTTCGATTTCGTTCTGTAATTTCGCAATCCAGCCGGCGGCTTCAAGGCGATCAATGTTCAGCGACAGCTCGGCATCGATCAGCCAATAAAGGGTTGGGAAAGGCTTGTCGTCGACCACCGAGCACACTTCGATTACCGACGGTTGGCCACGCCTGTTAAGGGCGGCGACATCGCGAAAACCCCGTGGTTCACGTCCCAGACATTCGGCAACAAACGGACGCCATTGCGCCACGCGCGCGGCTTTTTTTTCAGCATCATTCATGCGCGAACCCTAACACAAAAGGTGCGTTGACTCGCTGTCAACAAGCGCGTACCTTTCCGCTTCTTAGGTGCCTACAGGCGTAAAACGCTCGGGTAGGTTAAAAGGGAAGTCTGGTTGAGCCAGCGCTGCCCCCGCAACGGTACAGACAGCGTGTCACGCGTGGTCCAAGCCCGATACCTGCCTAAACAAACCCAATGGCGCGGTGGGCACCAGCAGAGGGTCAGTGCCCGATGCCACTCGAGCACACCACCTCTTTGCAGTCTTCCGCTTCTGAATGTGAGTCACAGGAGCCTTTTATGACGTTGAAGTTCTCGCACAGTTCACTTGTAGCCGCTGCGCTCTTAGCCGCTCTCCCCCAAGCGCTATTCGCTAATACGATCGAGGAAACAGTCGTTGTCGCGGACCGCATAAACACCGCCAGTGGCGCGTTAGCCGTGTCAGTCAACGTGCTTGATCGAGCGCTGATCTCAGCGCTTGGCTCCGCAACCTTGCCACAACTGCTCGAATCAGAGGTCGGCATTACCGCCACTCAAACGGGCGGTATCGGTGCGGTCAGCGGTGTGCGCATACGCGGTCAAGATGGTTTTAGAACGAAGGTATTACTCGACGGCGTTGACATTAGCGACCCGTCGTCGCCTCAAATCGCTCCTCGTATGGAGCATATCGTCTCAAATTCGCTTGACCGTGTAGAGGTATTGCGCGGGACTCAAGGGCTTTTGTGGGGTGCTGACGGGGGCGGGGTAATCGCTCTGAGTAGTCGAAAAGGGTCGAGTCAACCCTCTGTTTTGATGAGTGCTGAACTCGGTGGATACGGTTTTCAAAGTGAATCGATTGTCTTGAGTTCCGGTGCAAGTGACCTTGGTGAGGGCTCGATTTCGCTCAGTCAAATGACGCTAGACGGCTTCAATGCGCGACTCGACGACGTCACCCTCAACGACAACGATGGATATGACAACGAGAGTTACCAGCTAAGCTACACCACGCCAACCTGGAAAAATTGGAGCGCAACCCTGATTGCCCGTGAGGTCAGTGCAGAGACGGACTATGATCTGTGCTATACCACAAACTTTACCACCAGTAATAATTGCCGAGACGACTATCAAAATGATAGCCAATCGTTGCTGCTTCAGCACACCGGCGAGCGCCAATCGTCGCAAGTCAGATGGAGCGAGAGCAATAGCGAACGAGCCTATGCAACAGAAAATACCGTAGGCTTTAGCACTCAAGGAAAAAATCGTCAGATCTCGGCCTTGCACAGTCGCAATCTAGCTAGCAATTTGAGCCTCACCGTGGGGATCGATCTTGATGAGCAGGGGTACGACGACGGTGCTGATCAACGCACGCGCGACAACAACGCGACTTTTGTAAACCTAAGACGCCAATCCGAGCAGCTCACACTGTCCGCAGGCTTCCGGTCTGACGACAACGACGATTTCGGTCGTCACACCTCTTGGAGGGTCACGGCGCTTTCTCAAACACCACTGAATGATGTGGTGCTTAAAGTGGCCGCGGGCACCGGATTCAGAGCGCCGTCGCCTTATGAAATCGGCTATAACAGCGGACCTTTCGCCTACGCTCCCGCAGCCGATCAACCGCTGTCTGAGGAGCAAAGCGCGGGTTGGGAGCTGGGTCTGCGTGACACCAGCGGCGCGTTGGTCTGGGAGATCACCTACTTCGATCAAGACATTACAGACGCGATTATTTTCGACTTAGTGGGCTATAGTGGTTATGTACAAATACAGGGTGAAAGCCAATCAACTGGCGTCGAAGCGTCTGCCTCATGGCAGCTTTCGGATCGCCTCGCCATTAGCGGTTTCGTGTCCCAGCTCGACGCTGACGATGCTTCAGGGAACCCTCTGCCCTATCGTCCTGGTCTGACCTCTCAACTGAACGCCCGCTACACAGACGATCGGTCAAATTGGATGCTCACAGCCCGTCAGACCGCAGATCGTGTCGATGAGTTTGGGGGCGACCTAAAGGACTACACGGTCGTCGATGCGAGTTACGCCTACGACATCACAAATAATGTCAAAATCTCGGTTCGAGCGGAAAATTTGGCTAACGAGAAGTACACCGACATTGTCGGATATCGCAGCCCTCGTCGGGCATTGTATCTGGGTATAAATCTTACGCTTTAAGGATCTTCGATGAATAAGGACGCAAAACACAAAGCGTCGATGGAGAAACAGAAGACAAACGTCGACGCCTCTATCGCTGCCGCAGATACTGACAAAAGTCTCGTGGTGTTGCTTACCGGCAATGGTAAAGGCAAAACCAGCTCTGCATTTGGTATGGTCATGCGCGCGATGGGTTATGGCCAGAGAGTCGGTATTGTCCAGTTCATTAAGGGCGAGCAGTTATCAGGCGAAGAGCTTTTTGCACGTGAAAACCTACCTCAATCTGATTTTTATCAAATGGGTACGGGGTTTACTTGGGATACACAAGATCGGCAAGCCGATATTGACGCCGCGCAGCGAACGTGGCTCGAGGCCGCTCGCATGCTGGCGGATCCCAATTACGATCTCGTTATCCTCGACGAACTCACTTATATGCTCGCCTTTGGGTACCTCAGTGAATCCGAAGTCATTAGGACCGTCGATGCACGACCCCAGCATCAAAGTGTCGTCATCACGGGCCGCGGTGGAGGCGCAGCACTTCAAGACCTGGCAGACACCGTCTCAGAGGTAAAAGATATAAAGCATGCCTTCAATGCGGGCGTTAAAGCGCGAAAAGGCGTCGACTACTAGATGGCGGAGGCGACCCACAAGGCCATTCGTCTCAATCGATTCATTGCTTATAAATCCATCAATGCATTTTTCCAGGGCGTTTGGGGTACTGCCTACGTTGGCTTAATGACGCCCTTGGCGCCTGAAATTTTCTCTGCGGGGGGCATAGGATTTAGCATCGGTACGTCAGTGGTGGCACTGGCCTACTCTCGGCTATTTAATCTAAAGTGGTTTTTTCGCATCTCGATCACTGTGGAGGTCGTCGCACTCATTAGCGTCATCGCCATTCTGCTCTACCCACCGGGCTTTGCGTTAGCTGCAGGTATTTATCTGGGTTTTCAGGTCGCATTGATTTTCGGGAGCTACCTCGTTCGATTTGAAACCCTGCTCATCGCGAAGGATCAACTCAAAATCGTGGATATTGGAAAGTCAGTCGGAGCGCTACTCGGCCTTGCTTTTGCAGCCGCGTTCTATCAATGGGCGCGCCACTCGCTCGGAACCGATGACCCACCGACGCTCGTTCAGGCAATTCATTACCCTTTATTAGCGGTTCAAGCGCTCAACGTTGCAGTATTGTTGGGTGCGTTCAACCGGCGCCATTTTTCTGAATCAGTCTAGTACGCGAGTCAACATGCAAGGCACCCACTGCCTGTCAGTCTAAAAGTTGTGGTTGCTCACTCAAAATAACATCAAAGAGCGGCTGCCCACTAAACCAACCTGCAAGCGTGCTTCCCACTTGCTTTTGTGTGTGTAGCGCCATTTCATGAGGAATAGGTTTCGTATTACCGACCGCCTCGGCCATCAGTTGTGCTTGGCATGAACGCTCCATCGTCACATACCACCACGTCGCCTCTTCAATGGACTGGCCGACAGTGAGGTGCCCGTGGTTTTTCAAAATAATGGCCTTACCCTCTCCCAGAGTCTTCGCAAGACGCTCACCCTCGTCCATATCGACAACAACACCCGTGTAATCGTCTAACAGAGCGTGATCGTCATAAAAAGCACAGGCGTCTTGGGTCAACGGATCGAGCAGCCGTCCGAGCGTCGACCAGGTTTTCCCGTAAATAGAATGGGCATGCGCCGCCGCTGTCACGTCGGGACGGGCCGCATGAATCTGACTGTGAATGGTAAAGGCGGCACCATTAAGGATGCCGCTTCCCTCGACAATATTTCCATCGTGATCGACACGGATAAGGTCCGATACACGCATCATTTTAAATGACCGCCCCATGGGGTTGACCCAAAATGTCTCAGGATCCAGTGGATCTCGGACGGTGATATGACCCGCGACCCCCTCATCAAATCCGAAACGCCCAAAGATACGCAGCGCAGCTGCTAAACGTTGCTTGCGGAACAGCTGCTCATCATGGGGGGTACGCTCAACATTACCCATGTTCTCGTCAGCATTCATAATCAGGTTGTTTGCTTGCTGATTCATATTCCTCGTTCCTTTTTATTTTGGGCTAGACGGTATTCACCGGCTTGCCTAGGCAACTCGGCATCACTGGGTACTGACAAACCCTGACGGTCTAAGTGTGCCACATATTCACTCAACTCAGTGCCTAGCTTGGCGGATACCTCTTCCGGCCGCAGGGCCTCGCCACAGCCGCTGCAGGCTAGTTGAGGATCACATCCACTGGCACATCGACTGTGCCAATACGTCATCGGCGGTCCATTTTCATCCACCAACCATTGATCGCCCCAGTGACTAAGGCTCATTAAAACCGGGTAAAGACCCAGTCCCATCCGCGTCAGCCGATATTCAAAGCGCTCGGGATTCGTCCGATACGGCACTTTCGTCAAGACCCCCGAGTCAACCAACATCGTGAGACGCTCCGTCAGTCTGTGCCGTGTGACGCCTAGGTTTTTATGAAACCCTTCGAACCGTCGAGTGCCCTTGAACGCATCGCGAATAATGAGCAACGTCCAACGCTCACCCACAATCGACAGCGCGCGGGCGACTGAACATACCTGTTGATCTATGTTTTCCCATTTCATTTTGGAACTTTGCTTTGGTCAGCGCGCTTTGGCAAGTCACGGTCAAAAAAAAGCCCGGTCAAATGACCGGGCGCTAACCGCTCATTCGGTATGCTTACCCGAATTGATTCATTGTATTGTCCGCACCACCCGCTTTCAGCGCCGCATCACCAGAAAAGTACTCCTTATGATCGTCACCCATATCCGAGCCTGCCATATTTTGATGACGCACACAGGCGATCCCCTGACGAATCTCTTTTCGCTGCACGCCGGCAACATAGCCCAGCATACCCGCTTCACCAAAGTACTCTTTGGCCAGGTTATCCGTAGACAGTGCCGCCGTGTGGTACGTCGGCAACGTAATCAAGTGATGGAAAATACCCGCTTCACGAGCTGCGTCAGCCTGGAAAGACTGAATTTTGCGGTCTGCCTCAAGCCCAAGCTCAGTCTCGTCATAGTGGGCTGCCATCAATTCATCGCGCGTATACGCGGAGACATCACGCCCTTCCTCTGCCCAAATATCAAAGACCTGCTGACGGAAATTTAACGTCCAGTTAAACGAAGGACTGTTGTTGTAAACCAGCTTCGCGGTGGGTACCTGCTCGCGAATTCGGTTCACCATTTGCGCAATCTGGCCAACGTGAGGCTTTTCAGTTTCGATCCATAAAAGGTCAGCACCATTTTGAAGTGACGTGATGCAGTCAAGAACGACACGATCCTCACCCGTGTTGGGCTTAAACCTGAACAATCCAGACGCGAGACGCTTTGGACGAATCAGCTCGCCATTGGCCTTCATCACAACGTCACCGTTGGCCAAATCGTCAGCGCTTTGCACCACATCACCGTCGATAAAGCTGTTGTACAGATCACCGAGATCACCCGGCTCATTTGTGACCGCAATTTGCTTGGTCAAACCGGCTCCGAGCGAGTCTGTCCGCGCAACAATAATGCCATTTTCAACACCAAGTTCGATGAACGCATAGCGAACTGCGCGAATCTTCGCGAGAAAGTCAGCGTGGGGGACCGTAACCTTTCCATCCTGGTGCCCACACTGCTTCTCGTCAGAGACCTGATTTTCAATTTGAATTGCGCAAGCACCCGCCTCGATCATCTTCTTGGCGAGCAGGTAAGTCGCTTCCTCGTTACCAAATCCAGCGTCGATATCTGCAATTATTGGGACTACATGTGTCTGGAAATTATCGATCTGATTTATAATCGCTTGGGTTTGAACGTCGTTATGCTCGTTGCGAGCTGCATCGAGTTGACGAAACAGACCACCAAGCTCACGAGCATCAGCCTGTCGTAAAAACGTATAAAGCTCTTCAATAAGCGATGGCACTGATGTCTTTTCGTGCATTGACTGATCCGGCAAGGGGCCAAATTCCGACCGCAGCGCCGCAATCATCCAGCCGGACAAATACAAGTAACGGCGGCGGGTGTCACCAAAATGCTTCTTTATTGCAATCATTTTCTGTTGGCCAATAAATCCATGCCAGCAGCCCAATGATTGCGTGTACTGCGACGTATCAGCATCGTAGGCGTCGAGATCGCGTCGCATAATGTCTGCGGTATATCTGGCCACATCGAGACCCGTCTTGAACTGATTTTGTAGACGCATGCGCACTGCTTGCTCAGCACTCACACCATTGGCGGCCGTTGCCAGACCCGCCAGACTCTCAACTTGCTCCAGGTAATTGCTCACAACACACCTCTTCTTAACGTAATATCAAATTTGGAGCGGACACTATGTGGGAGTTGTGTTTATTTGTGAAATAAATGACTTATATCTCGCTCATAATTTAGACAAATAAATGTGCGCAGATTTGGATTGTTTTGGTGTTATTGCGTCTTTTTATTTTTCTTCTTCTTGTCCGCTTTCTTGATGTGGGACACGAGCCGTTTTCGTCGCTGAACCTGACGCTCACTCAGTTTGTTCTTTCGTCCTGCGTAAGGATTTTCCCCTGTTCTCAATTCAATCCGAATGGGCGTTCCAGTAAGGTCAAGCTCACGCCGAAATGCGTTCTCCAAGTACCGCACGTAACTCTGGGGTAAGTTGTCAGTCGAGTTCCCGTGTATCACGATTCTCGGTGGGTTATGTCCGCCCATGTGTGCGTATCGAAGCTTCACGCGACGACCGCCGACCATTGGAGGTGGGTGGGTTCCGACAACATCCTCAAGTAATTTGGTTAACCTTGGCGTCGTCAGTTTGCGCGTGGCCGACTCGTAGGCTCCATGAATAGAATCGTACAAATGCCCCACACCGGTCCCGTGCAGCGCAGAAATAAAATGAATATCGGCGTAGTCCACAAAAATCAAACGTCGCTGAAGCTCTACTTTGACGCGCTCCCGCTCATCAGCCTCCATGCCGTCCCATTTGTTAAGTGCAACAACAAGACCCCGGCCTGCTTCGATGCACTGCCCCAGTAAATGAAGGTCCTGCTCGACAACGCCCTCGCGAGAGTCCATCAACAGGATAACAACATTGGCCTGATCAATGGCTTTCAACGTCTTGACAATCGAAAACTTTTCGACAGTTTCTTTAACGTTCTTTCGACGCCTTACGCCTGCAGTATCGATCAAGGTATAGGCGTGCCCGTGCCGCTCATATTCAATAAAAACACTGTCGCGAGTGGTGCCGGGCTCATCGAAGACCACAACACGATCTTCCCCTAACAGCCGGTTTACCAGCGTTGATTTACCAACGTTTGGACGACCGACAACCGCAACACGAATACCCCCGCCCAGGTCATCGCTCTCGCTGTGAGTCTCACCAAAAGGCTCCATGACCTCAGCAATCATTGCGCGAACACCACGGTTGTGTGTCGCTGCAATCGTATGCAACCCACTGACGCCCAGCCCGTGGAAGTCTGCCGCCGCTACGTCTTCCCCCACCCCGTCAATTTTATTCACCACCAGTTCGAAGGGCTTGCTGCGGTTGCGCAGTAAACGAACGAGTGCTTGGTCACCCACTTGCAGCCCTGCGCGACCATCGACCATTAGTAAAACGATATCAGCCTCGTCAATAGCCGCCAGCGATTGCGCCGCCATCGCGGCGTCTATGCCCGCTTCTTCGCCGGTGATACCCCCCGTATCGATCACAATGAACCGCTGCTCATCACAGCGACCTTCACCGTACTGACGATCACGAGTTAAGCCCGAGAGATTCGCGACAAGTGCATCACGAGACTTCGTGAGCTGATTAAAGAGCGTTGATTTACCCACATTAGGGCGTCCAACCAACGCAATGACGGGTAGCATTGGCTTAGTCCAGAATCTCTAACTCAAAGGCGAGGAGCTGACCGCTGTCGGTATAAACGTAAAGTCGACCGCGGTCAGCGATCATATCTGCTCGAGCCGCACTCCCGCCGACTTTAATTCGACCGACAATAGTGCCGTCGACTTGCGACAGTAAGTGAAGGTAACCCGCGTAGTCGACGGTAGCGACGTAACTATTGATTGGGGTCGGCCGGGACAGCTCACGATAACCCAGTTCAATATTTTGCCAGCGTACGCCCTGACCGTTGCGCAAAAACGCGCTGACGGTTCCGTCCACGTCGGTCACGTACACATTACCGAAACCCAGGTGCGTCCCGGTGACCGAGGACACGTTCTGTTGCCATAGTTTTCGTCCGGTGCGCGTATCCAAGGCCGCAACACGTCCTTGATAACTCGACACGAACAATTCAACGCCTTGCTGTGTGATCGTGCCATCGATATCGACGATTCGATCAATCTCAGAACTGCCTTGTGGAACACCAATCCGAGACTCCCAGCTGACGTTTCCTGAATCGACATCGACGGCAATGACCTTGCCGTCACCAAATCCAGCAATCGCGTTATTACCCAATAAAATGGGTGTTGAAGTCCCTCGCAACGTCAGTACCGGGACGTCGCTCGTAAAGGTCCAGGTCGGCTCGTCAGCACCGGCCTCAAAGCCCAAAAGTTTACCGTCGTAAGTCTGAACAATGACCCAGTCGTCTGAGACTGCAGGTGCGGCGAGAACTTCGCCGGATACGGCCGCCTCCCATAAAACTTGACCATCTCGTGCCGAAAGTTGCAGCACTGAGCCGTCAGCACCACCGAGATATACACTGTCGTTGTGGTAACCCACGCCGCCCGAGAGTGGCCGTTCCAACTCAACGCGCCATAGTCGATTGCCGTCTATCGCATCAATTGCCGCAACTTCACCATCGCTAGAAGCGGCGTAAATAACACCATTCTCAAGTACGGGCGTAATTCTATAAAAGCCATTGCCCTGCCCATCTCCAATATTGGTTGACCACTGCTTATTGAGTTTTACCGTCGTATCAATTCGCTCGAGCTCAACGGGGGCGGTCAGGTCCTCACCGTCATCAGAGTTAAACCAATCCTGAAGAGTATTACAGCCACTGAGCGTGACCACTGAGACGCTGATAATCAGCAGACGCCATAGCTCCATTACCGATTTACCTCAGTAGAATCGTTAGTTTCTCTCAGCGCTAAGCCACTGACCTTGAGGTCAACGAGGCCCAATTGACCACCCAGTGATAGCGACGCTGTTTGCGCGGTGCGATAAGCCTCCAGCGCCTGTGTCTGTCGACCTGCCGCAAGGTGAATATCCCCCAGCGCTTGCGCATAACTGGCCGGAAATGAATCGCTACCTAACTCTAAAATAGCAAGCGCACGAGCCTCGTTACCATTTGCAGCGAGCACTCGAGCAAGTCGCAGCTGGGCCAGTTGCCCGACCGTTGTCTCAAGATCAACACTGACCATGACCGACTCAAGCTCACGCTGTGCCAGCGCAAGATCTCCAGCCTCAACAGCCGCAGAGGCCACCTGAAGCGACGCAAAGTCAGCAAACGCGTCACCAGCGTGACGCTCGCGCAGACCGCGGCTCATCACCGCAAGTTGCTCTGCAGACTCGCCAGAGAGCTTTAACTGCAGTACCTCATCGTAAGCATTTGCCGCAGCATCTGCTGTGCTCACCGCATGGTCTTGATACTGAGACCACCCAAACGATCCACCGATTGTCAGCACCACGGCAGCAATGACTGAGACACGATTTTCGTCCCACCACTGCTTGATTGCATCTAACTGCTCTTCCTCTTGAAGGTGATCAGCCACTCCCTACTCCTCGATATCGCTCGCCAGTCGTTCTAACCGGTGTAAAAAATCATTAAATGCACCTCTGTCGAGGCTCGTCTGTTCTTCGTTTGTTCGCAGGGGCTTCACAGTCACTGTCCCTTGCGCCAGTTCATCTGGACCATACACCATGGCCCATGAGGCGCCACTCTTGTCCGCCCGCTTAAATTGACTTTTAAGACTACCCCCGCCGAGGTGTTGGACAACACGCAGACCCGGAAATTCAGTGCGTATTCTATCCGCCTCGAGCATCGCTTGGCTAAGTGCATTTGAATCCGCGCTGATGACGTACAAATCCGGATGATCTGATGCGTCAACCTCGAGGCTTTGCAACAGCATGACAAGACGCTCCAGTCCCGCGGCAAATCCCGCCGCCGGCGTCGCCTTACCACCAAATTGACCGACCATACCGTCGTACCGTCCACCGCCACACACTGTCGCCTGCGCACCGAGTCGGTCTGTGGTCCACTCAAAAACGGTCTTGTTGTAGTAATCGAGGCCGCGTACGAGATTTGGATTGGCAACAAAAGACAGCCCTGTCTGCCCCAGTAGTTCGCACAACTGATCGTGATGCGCCTTCGATTCGTCATCAAGGAACGCCGCCATTGCGGGCGCACCAGCGACCACGTTTTGCGTGGCTGCAGATTTACTGTCCAAAATACGCAACGGATTAGTCTCGAGTCGACGCTGACTGTCCTCGTCTAGCGACTCGACGTGCTGGCGCAGATACGCGGTCAGCGCCTGCTTGTAAGCGTGCCGAGAATCAGCACTGCCGATGGTATTGAGTTCCAAAGTCACAACATCGTCAATACCAAGTCGTTTCCACCATTGACGGCAGAGCAACAGAAGCTCGGCGTCTTGATCGGGCGTCGGCACACCAAACGCCTCTACACCGAGCTGGTGAAATTGGCGCTGACGGCCCTTTTGTGGCCGCTCGTAGCGGAACATTGGACCCATGTACCAAACCCGTTGGGCTGACTGGATTAAATTATGCTGCACCATTGCCCGAACAGTACTGGCCGTGCCCTCGGGACGCAGAGATAGACCCTCATCATTGCGGTCCGCAAAGGAGTACATTTCTTTTTCAACAATATCGGTGACTTCGCCAATGGATCGCGCAAAAAGATCCGTTCTCTCAACCAGCGGTGTTCGAATTTCAGAATAGCCATGCGCGCCAATCACATCGCGCGCAGTTTGCTCAAGCATCTGCCACAACGGAGTTTCATCGGGAAGAACGTCAACCATTCCCCGAACAGCGCGGTACTGACTCATTAACTGTACGTCCTAGTGACTGCTGGAAATAATGTCCGCTTCTTCTCGGGCACGCTGGGCTTCCAGGTTCTCAGCACGCTTGCGGATAACGGATTCCAAATGATCAACAAAATTGGTGTTACTGATTTTGTGATCCGGCTCCCCGTCGAGGTAAATCAAATTACTGGGTGTGGCACCCGTGAGACCAACATCCGCCTCCTTGGCTTCACCCGGCCCATTGACGATACAACCAATGACTGCAACATCCATGGGCGTTCGAATGTCCTCAAGGCGCCGTTCAAGCTCGTTCATTGTACCTATAACATCGAAGTTTTGCCGTGAGCAGCTAGGACAAGCGACAAAATTAATACCATTTGCTCTTATTTTTAAGCTCTTGAGAATCTCAAAGCCCACTTTGACCTCTTCCACCGGATCAGCGGCTAAGGAGACTCGCAGCGTATCACCAATACCGTCCATCAATAACATACCAAGACCCACGGCAGACTTGACGGTACCGCCTCTAAGTGCCCCTGCCTCTGTAATTCCAAGGTGCAGTGGTTGATCTATTTGTTGCGCCAGTCCACGGTAGGCAGCGACGGCCATAAACACGTCAGAAGCTTTAACACTGACCTTAAAATCGGGGAAGTTGTGTCGCTCTAAGATGTCCACGTTTTTCAGCGCAGACTCGATCAAGGCCTCAGCCGTTGGCTCGGGATACTTACGCATCAACTCTTTACCGAGCGAGCCGGCGTTGACGCCGATACGAATGGGAATACCCTTGTCTTTGCACGCAGCAATGACTTCACGCACCTTTTGCTCTTTGCCAATGTTACCGGGGTTAATCCTTAAACAGTCGACACCATATTCAGCCACTTTTAGCGCAATTTTGTGGTCAAAGTGAATGTCTGCCACCAACGGCACGGGGGAGGCTTTTCTAATTTCTTTAAACGCCTCAGCGGCGTCCATACTCGGCACCGAAACTCTTACAATATCAGCGCCAGCATCGGCAATCGCCTCAATTTGAGCCACGGTCGCGCTGACATCGCACGTCTCCGTATTCGTCATACTCTGAACGCTGATTGGGGCGTCACCACCCACAGGTACGTTGCCAACCATAATCTGGCGGCTCTTACGACGCTTGATCGGTGAAGCCTGACTCATTGAGAGCCCCCCTAAATTGTTCTTATAATCTTAACGCTGCTCCAACTGCGCAGCTGTCCACGCCCTAAAAATTGATGTCTCGGCGTAAAGATTCCTCAGCACCAACATATTGCTCGCCTCTAAATTCGCATCGTCCTGAAGACGTGCAATCTCTACGCCAAGAATGAGGGCTCGTGCTGTTTGACTGCGTGCCCCTTGCCGATAGCGTTCATAATACCGACTCGCGGCGTCTTCATCACCCTCGGTAAGTGCGATCTGAGTCAACTCCAGGAGCGCAGTGACATTTCGTGGCTCCATGAGCAACGCTCGATCAAACGCTGCGCGCGCATCTTGCACATCGCCCGTCTGCAAAAGGGCCAGCCCCAAATTGACAAAAGCTCGCGATCGACCTCTGTAGAGCGTGTCGGTAGTCACCTCCTCGAAGATGCTTGCAGACTCACGGTAACGCCCTTGAGCAAACAAGAAGGCCGCGTAATTATTTCTAATCCGCGAACCGCCACCGAGAGCTAATGCGCGATCGAAACTACGTTCAGCCCGCTCAAACTCACCGGTGCGCTGATAGACCAGCGCAAACGCCTCGAGTACATCCGGACTACTGGGATCAATATCAGCTGCTAATTCAAGGTTCCGCTTCGCGTTCTCCCAATCACCGACACCAATGTACTGCCGAGCCAACCCCACACGCTGCTCGAGCGCTATTTGCGGATTGACTGGCACTGGCTCTGGACCCGAGGTTTCGGTAACACATGCGTTCAAAAAGACCGTGAGTATCAGAAGTGAACAGTATTTCACCGGACGTATCACCCCTCTAGGGTATCAAGTTCTTCGTATTGTGCACGATATCGAGCAGAACGTTTTGTACGGTCGTTAACGTCTCCAACCAGCTGTCCACATGCAGCATCGATATCATCACCCCGCGTTGTCCTTACTGTGACGATGAATCCCGCTTCCATCAAGACTTTCCAGAATCTGGAAACTGCATTTCCACTGGGGCGTTCAAAGCCGGAATTTGGAAAATCGTTAAAGGGGATTAAGTTAATCTTACAGGGGTAATCCTTGAGCAGCTGAGTCAGCTCCTGTGCATGCTCCACTTGATCGTTAACTCCCGCAAGTAAGGTGTATTCGATCGTTAC
>CBFHJX010000024.1:0-17254 GCA_965656285.1 Luminiphilus sp.
CAACCTCTGCAGACATTTCTTGTCAGGGGATTGCCGCCTGTTCTTTACCGATACTGGAAATAAACTGCATGCAAATTAGACACTTGCGTCCCTGCAAGTGTAAAGCGACAATGTAGAGCAGAGGTGCAGATACATGACACGTAGCGAACTCATAGAACTCATGGCGTCACAACAAAATCAACTGACAACGAAGGACGTTGAGTTGGCGGTGAAGTTGATGATCGATCACATGGCAGAGTCACTCACTTCAGGTGAGCGTATCGAGATTCGAGGGTTCGGTAGTTTCTCGCTGCACTATAGAGAGGCGCGGCAAGGCAGAAATCCAAAAACAGGCGATGCAGTCGAACTTGAGGGCAAATACGTGCCTCACTTCAAGCCGGGTAAAGATTTGAGGGAACGTGTGAATCGTTCAATCAAGGCGGTATTTTAATGCTCCGATGGCTACGTGCCGCCCTCATACTCGCAATGCTCTGCCTGTCTATTTTTCTCGGTGCGGTCTTTGCCACTCAAAATACTGAGGCGGTACCCTTGACCTTGGGAACCATCAGCTTAGCTGAGCAGTCCATGGCCGTTTGGTTGCTGGGTTTTCTTGTGGTTGGTGTGCTGCTGGGTCAACTGATGAGTTCAATGTTACTGCTGCAGCAGCGCGGTTCGTTGGCAGTGCTTAAGCGTGAAAATACAAAACTGAAGCGGCGCATTGAGCAGGCATCAGCCGATGGCTGAGCCCAGCACACTGCTCCTTGGGTTGTTGTTTTTGGCCGTGGCAGCGGGTTGGGTTTTGGGGCGTGGCGCTTCAAGTCGCGACGCCGCTGACGAGCAGACCCCGCCTTCGCAATATTACCTCGGACTCAATTTTCTGCTGGACGGTGAGCAAGAGTCTGCCTTAAAAGCCTTCAGCGAAGCACTGGCCGTGAACGCCGAGACGTTTGAGACGCATATTACGTTTGGCAGCCTACTGAGAAAGCGTGGTGAGGTGGACAACGCGATAAAAATTCATCAATCCTTGCTGTCGCGCACTCGGCTGCCTGACGTTCAAAAAAATCAAGCGCACCTTGAGCTTGCCAAAGACTTTATTGCCGCGGGGCTGTTAGATCGAGCCGAGCAATTGCTGAAAGATTTAATTGAGTTGTCAGAAGATCACGAGGCCGATGCGAAGACGCTGTTAATCGACGTGTGTGAAGCCAGTCGCGACTGGTCGCAAGCCCGTATTCTTGCCGAATCGCAGTTGACACAAACAGTATCCCAGCCTGAGCCGGCGGCGAAGCTCAAGGCCGGAAAGATCAGAGAAAAGCTGAGTCACTATTGCTGTGAAGATGCTGAAGACCATGAACTAAAGAACGATACGCAGAGCTCCCGAGCGCTTGCCCAGGAGGCATTGAAGTGGAGCGAGGACGCGGTTTGGCCACAAATCATTTTGGCGCGCTTAGACCAGCAAGAAGGGCAGCCGGCGCGTGCGTATGACCGGTTAGTTGCTGCTGCAGAGTCGTTGCCCGAGCGTTTCCCAGAAGTCGTTAATGAACTCGTCAGTCTCAGTACTGTGCTTGACCGGCATAATGGTTTTACGGCGTTAGTCGAGCGGCTACTGAAGCGCCGAGAGGATCCGCAGATTCGAGTCATACTGGCTGATGCGTACATTGCAAGTGGCCAAGAGGCGCGTGCCCTAGATGTGATTAAGCAGGGCTTGAACAGCAAGCCCAGCTCCTTGTTATTGGCGAGAGCACTCGAGCTTTCGGGTGATAACGTCATTGACGGTTCACTGGTGGCGAGTGCTCACACACTCGCCTCGCGTCAGTCGACTTATTTGTGCGGAGTATGCGGTTTCCACGGACCAAGTTTTTATTGGCAATGTCCCGGCTGTAAAAGTTGGGATACGCTCTATCGCCCCGTGCGATAATACGTGCTTCACTTTTTGGACCCAGGAAGATTCCTATGCAAAGCCCGCTAATTGTCGCCCTTGATTTTTCGTCATTGGAGCAGGCTTTGACGTGCGCGCGAGCATTGGACCCGCGCAAGGTGCGCCTTAAAGTCGGAAAGCAGCTTTTCACGAGTGAAGGCCCGCGTATTTTAGACGAATTACATCAGCTGGGTTTTGAGGTCTTTTTAGACCTTAAGTTTCATGACATTCCCAACACAGTTGCCGGCGCCGTATCAGCGGCGGCAGCACTCGGTGTCTGGATGGTGAATGTGCACGCCTCCGGTGGACGTCGCATGATGGAGGCCGCCGCAGACGCAGTGGCGCGAAGTGGTCAAGCTACGCAATTGATTGCGGTGACCGTCCTGACCAGTATGGATGCGACAGATCTTTTGGAGCTGGGTATCGATGAGCCACCCAATCAACGTGTCGCGCGCTTGGCGTCTTTGGCTCACTCCTGCGGACTTGCAGGTGTTGTCTGCTCCGCGCAGGAGGCACCACTGTTACGTGCCCGGTGTGGAGATGACTTCGCCTTAGTGACGCCGGGTATTCGCTTGCCTGAGGATGCGGCGGGTGATCAACGCCGCGTGGTCACGCCCTGGGATGCTATGGAGGGAGGCTCGTCATACCTCGTTATGGGGCGTTCGATCACGGGTGCCGCAGATCCTGCCCGCGTCGTTGAGGGCATTCTTAGTCGGATTGAGTAAGCAAAACCGACCACCTGTGAGCCGGTTCGGTGCTTGGTCTGTCTGTCTGAGGTGTAACCTTCCAGTGTCATTTCAGAGCCATATTGGCTCAGTGACAGAGGAGACGTTCACATGATTTACACAGAAAAAAGATCATCATTTTGGCTGACATTGGTCGCCGCACTCACACTGACGTACTTTGCAGTTTTGCCGGTCTACGGTGCGGAGACGGTTAATATTAATCGGGCAGATGTTAATACGCTGGCATCGGAACTGGTTGGTGTTGGACCCCAGCTGGCGAAACGAATTGTTGATTTTCGGGAGCGATATGGCGCCTTTAAGAGTGTCGAAGCGCTGTCAGATGTGCGGGGAATCGGGACGGTTTTGCTTGAAAAAAATGTGCAACGAATTGTGCTCGAGTAGAATTGAGGTGGGGCGTTTTTTTCGCCCCTTTTTCTGTTGATCTGGTAGCATGCGCCCCGCGAAACTGAGGCAGCGCTGACAATGGATTACGATGTTTTTAATGGTGACGCAGATGGTATTTGCGCCCTGATACAACTCCGTCGTGCTGACCCCAAGCCAGATGCTGAGCTGATCACAGGTGTCAAACGCGACATCGAGTTACTTCAGCGGGTTCCCAGTCATGAGGGCGGCCGGGTCACCGCATTAGATATTTCATTCGACAAGAACCGGGACGATTGCATTAGGCTGATTGAGGCCGGCGCAGACGTGTTTTTTTGTGATCACCACTTTGCGGGCGATGTACCGGTACACGAGCGGCTAACCGTTCTTATGAGCGCCTCACCTGAGGTGTGTACGAGTGCGCTTATCAATGGACGCTTACGCGGTGAGTTTGCAGAGTGGGCCGTTGTCGGATGTTTTGGCGACAACTTAGACGCGACCGCCGACACCATTATTGGAAAGATGGGTTATTCGGTGGATCGCCAAGCGCTGCGACAGCTGGGTGTCTGTGTGAACTATAACGCCTATGGTGCCAGTGCGGCTGATTTACATATTGAACCGGCCACACTTTATCGGCGGATGCAGCAGCACAAGTCCCCAACCGCAATGATCAGTGACGATCGTGATTTATTTGAGATGTTGACCGATGCCTACCGTCTGGACATGCACTCCGCGCAGTCCGCACCTAGGGCGGTCGATGACAACGATCTAGTCGTGGTGTCCCTGCCTGATGCGTCGTGGTCGAGACGTGTAAGTGGGGTTTTGGGTAATGATTTAGCCAACCAATCCCCCAATAAGGCACATGCCGTACTGACCGATGTCCAAGGCGGCTATTTGGTGAGTGTGAGAGCGCCGCTGAATAATAGAACGGGCGCGGACGACGTCTGTCGTCAGTTCGAAACTGGGGGTGGTCGCGCGGCGGCAGCGGGCATAAACCATTTGCCACGAGAGGAATTAGGGCGCTTTATTGACGCCCTTCGTCAACAGTTCGGCTAGCTATTTTGTTTTGTCAGATGACTTTCGATCCGGGCAAGCGCATCCATGATGGACGTCTCGGTCTTGGTTTGTCCCTCTACTCCGGGTGTGGTTTCTCGGAAGCGTTCAAACAACAGCAGCAAGTTGTCGATGACTGAGGCATCAAACGCTTGGTTGCGCAGCACTAGAGTTCGTGCGGAGTGCTCAAGGGTCCCGTAGAAGACGTCGCGCATTTGCCAGACCGGAGTTGATGCATCGAACTCCTTAAGCCCAATACCTCGCTCGAGTATGGCGTCAAAGACGCGGACGTACTCTCGAATTTGCGGTAACTGGCGTCCGGTCTCACCCTGTCGTTCCCTCGCTCGCGAGGTGATCTCGACAATCTTGAAGTCGTCAATGAGTGAGTGCAGGTGGTAGTTAGCGAGCTCTTTGAGTTGCTGCGTCACTGAGCCGTGGGGTGAAAGCGCGGCCAGCGCGCCTCGCGTCAGTTCCCTCCAGAATCGATCAACAACGGCTTCTAAAAGTTCCTGTTTATTCTTGTGGTACAGATAAATAGTACCCTCGGCAATATCGGCACGCCGCGCAATTTCCGCCATGCGAGCGCCGTCTACGCCGGACTCAGCAAATACAGCGGTTGCGGCGACGAGTAAGCTCTCTTCGCGCGCCTCTAATCGTTGCCGTTGTGTCGTACTCATAGTCAGTCCAGTTCGGCTGTTTTTGTTTCAAAAAACTGTTTCTTCGCAATGACTTGTGGGCTAAACAGCAAGCGCTTATAGTCACCTGAGTCAGGCTCATTATTAATGAGCAGTAATCACGAGAATCATAGGGGAATATCACAGTGGCTGACAAGACCATCAAGATTGGCGGTGCAACCGGTTTCTGGGGAGAGACCGACATGGCAATGTCGCAGTTCTTCGCTGAAGGTGACCTTGATTACATTGTGTTTGATTATTTGGCCGAAATTACTATGTCGATTTTGGCGCGCGCACGCGCTTCCGATCCGAACTTGGGTTATGCGACTGACTTTGTTTCGGCCATTGTGAAGCCGAATTTACAGCGCATTGCGGACTCGGGTGTAAAGCTCATCAGCAATGCTGGTGGAGTAAATCCCCAGGCGTGTGGTGAAGCGCTGCGAGAGTCAATTGCCGCTGCCGGATTGAATCTGAAAGTAGTGGTAGTCACGGGTGATGACCTCATGCCGCACCTTGGTCAGCTTAAATCCTCTGGGGTTACCGAGATGTTCTCGGATGAAGCACTCCCCCCCGTTGACAAAATAGCGAGCGCTAATGCGTACATTGGCGGCTTTCCGGTTGCGGCGGCGCTCGCCTCGGGAGCGGATATTGTGGTCACGGGGCGCTGTGTCGACAGTGCCGTGACGCTTGGTGCGTGTATTTACGAATTTGGCTGGTCGGTTGATGAGCTCGACAAGCTTGCTGCGGGCTCTGCCATCGGGCACCTCATTGAGTGCGGTCCGCAAGTTACCGGTGGAAACTTCACCGACTGGGAAAAAGTCGCGGACTCACTGTACAAGGTGGGCTACCCGATTGCTGAGATATCAAAAGACGGATCGTGCGATCTTTACAAGCCAACGGGTACGGGTGGCATTGTTAATAAGGGGACGGTGGCAGAGCAGCTTCTCTATGAAATTGGCGACCCCGCGGCGTATGTTGTGCCCGATGTTGTGTGCGATTTTACTCAGATTCTCCTCGAGGAAGTGGGTGAAAACCGAGTTCATGTGTCCGGTGCTCGCGGTCGAGGCGTTACCTCAAGCTACAAGGCGAGTATGACCTGGGCGGATGGTTGGCGTGCGGGTACGACCTTTTGGTGCATTGGGCGGCGAGCCGCAGACAAGGCCCGTATTTTCGCTGAAGAGGCTCTGGTGCGCACACGAGCGAAGATAAAAGCAATGGGTGCTGAAGATTTTGATGACGTGGCTATTGATGTCATCGGTGAAGAAAGTTTCTGGGGAGCTCATGCGACGGCAACGTCAAGTCGTGAGGTGGCCCTTAAGGTGGCGTGTCGCCACCAGGACAAACGTGCTGTGGCCCTGCTGCTGCGCGAGTTATCAGGTGTGGCGTTGGGTGCGCCTGCGGGCATGGCGTTTTTTGCCGGCGCTCGCGCTAAGCCCTCACCCGTGATCCGTCTGTTTTCAACGCTCGTTGATAAGTCATCACTTGAGTTGAAGCTCATCGACGAGTCGGCAGAAACGACGTTTGTTCCACCCACTGCGCCGGTCGGTGTCAGCGCGGCCCTTGAGACAGGTATTCCGCAGATTGATGACAGCCCTAAATCGACCCTTGTCGAAGTGCCACTTGAGACACTCGCCTGGGGCCGTTCAGGGGACAAGGGCGACAAGGCTAATGTTGGCGTTATTGCACGTAAGCCTGACTATCTCCCTTGGATCGCCGCAACGCTGACCGAGGCTTACGTGGCAGATCGCTTTGCACACTTTATGACAGCGCCGGGCATTAATCGGTACTATTTACCGGGAACGTCTGCACTCAACTTTCTGCTGCACAACGCGCTGGGCGGTGGTGGTATCGCGAGTCTAAGAAACGACCCGCAGGCCAAGGCCTACGCGCAAGTACTACTGGATACCCCCATTATGATTCCACAACACCTTTTGGAGGCGTGATATGGCCATCCTGACCTCAACTGTGCAGCCCTCGAGCGACAGTTTTGAAGAAAATCGATCAAATATGTTCGCGCTCATCAACCATTGGCGTGACCTTGAACAACGCACCATCGACACCTCGAATAAGCGGCTAAAAACCTTCAGGGCGCGCGGACAACTGTCGCCCAGGGAGCGTCTCGAACGCCTGCTTGATCCGGGCATGCCGTTTTTACAAATGCATTCAATGGCGAATTTTTGCGTTGAAAATCCTGATCAGGAAACCAGTGTTCCCGGGGCGTCGGTCATCGTGGGCGTTGGCTTTGTAGAGGGTGTGCGTTGCATGATTTGGGTTGATGACTCAGGAATTTCAGCAGGCGCTGCAACCGAGTCAACGGGCTTTGTATCGACCTCAATTCTAGAGATGTGCATGCGACAAAAACTCCCCGTCATTCACTTGGTCGAAAGTGCAGGCGCTAATCTTTTGAAGTACAAAGTCGAGTTGTGGTCTCGTTTTGGCAATGTCTTCAGGGACCTTGCGAGACTTTCTGCAGCGGGAATACCCACCATGGTGGTACTGCACGGGGGTTCTACTGCCGGTGGCGCCTACATGCCCGGCATGTCCGACTACGTCATTGGGGTTAAGGAAAATGGCATGGCGGCTCTTGGTGGTGCCGCCTTGGTAAAAGCCGCGACCGGTGAAGAGGCTGATGATCGAGAACTCGGTGGTACAGAGATGCATTCGAGTGTCTCGGGTGTGGTCGAGTATTTGGTGGAGGACGACGCGCACGGGATTTTAAAGGCGCGCGAGGTCATGAAGAGTATCGACTGGAACAAACGAGTGACCTCGGTCGTAAGACGACCCTACGAGCCACCGCGCTTTCCTGCTGAAGAGCTTGCTGGCGCCATTCCTGTCGATCCGAAGGTTCCTTACGATGTGCGCGAGGTGCTGGCGCGTCTGGTCGACGACTCGTCCGTCGAGGAGTTTAAGGCGCGCTATGGGGTGTCAACCGTTTGTGGGTATGCATCGATTACTGGCATCAGCTTTGGCTTTATCGGTAACAACGGGCCTATTGATCCCAATGGTGCGACGAAGGCTGCGCAATTTATACAGCTCTGTGACGCTGCAGACATGCCTATTTTGTTCTTCAACAATACGACAGGGTACATGGTTGGTACTGAGTACGAACAAGCTGGGATGATCAAGCACGGATCAAAAATGATTCAGGCGGTTTCTAACGCCCGGGTTCCAAAGATTTCGCTCTACATCGGCGCAAGTTTTGGTGCGGGCAACTACGGTATGTGTGGTTGGTCCTATCAGCCGGACTTTTTGTTTGCCTGGCCCAATGCCCGGACGGGTGTCATGGCAGGCCAAAGCGCCGCTGACACGATGTCTGAGGTGGCTCGTGTAGGGGCGGCTCGAAAAGGGCAAGAGGCGTCTGAGGAAATGTTGGAGCAGCAAGCGGCGGCTATTCGGGCGCACTTTGACGCTCAGGAAGACGCGTTCTACACGTCGGGTCGTGTACTCGACCACGGCATTATTGACCCGCGGGATACTCGAAAAGTACTCGCGTTCTGTCTTGAAACTGTTTTGGAAGGTCGACTAAGAGAAACGCGCGCCAATGCCTTTGGCATTGCGAGGATGTGATGATGACCACACTACCTAAAACAAAAACTTTAGCGCTGTCGCTCGACGCGGGGTGGCTCACCGTCTGGTTCAATCAACCGGAGCGCCGCAATCCATTAACAGACGAGGCTGTGGAGGATCTGGCCACTGTTATTGAGTCGATTAAGGATCAGCGTGATATTCGCGGTATGACGATACGCGGTAAAGGTGGCTTTTTTTGTGCGGGAGGCGATCTTAAGGGCTTTAATGCGATGGCCACGGGTGCGACAGAGGACGCGATGCGAATGAGTCGTCGTATCGGACACGTCCTTGCCGAGTTGAATGCATTACCGCAGGTGACGGTTGCCGTTATTGAGGGTGCGGCAATGGCGGGCGGCTTGGGTGTCGCCTGTTGCTGCGACGTTACGGTCGGGCTCCACGATGCTAAATTTGGATTTTCAGAGACGCGAATTGGGATCACGCCCGCACAAATAGCGCGCTATGTGTTGCAAAAATGCGGTTACTCAACAGGTCGTCGCTTAATGCTCACAGCCGCCCGATTTAAGGGTGAAGAGGCCGGAGTGCTGGGCGTTTTGGATTTTGTTGCGAGTAATACTGAAGAGTTAGAGGCGCTTGAGCAACGGGTTAAACAAGACGTGCTCGAGTGTGCGCCCGGTGCAGTGGCGGCGTGCAAAGCCCTGATTATTGGCATGCCTGCAACGCCTGACGAACAGAAGGTGGAGTTTGCGGCCATGAACTTTAGTGGTTGCCTGCAAGGAGATGAGGGCAAGGAGGGCGTGGCGTCCTTCATCGAGAAGCGCAAACCTAACTGGCACACGGAGATTTAATAATGAAGGCACTGACAACCCTGCTCGTGGCCAACCGTGGAGAAATTGCGGTGCGCATTATGCGAACTGCGAAAATGATGGGCATGAGGACCGTTGCCGTTTACTCAGAGGCTGACGCAGATGCGATGCACGTGCGTGAGGCGGACCAGGCAATTTGTATTGGACCTGCACCGGTTGCGGAGTCTTATCTGAAAATCAATGCGATCCTCGACGCCGCGGATCGTACTGGCGCCGATTGCATTCACCCCGGATACGGCTTTTTGTCTGAGAACCAAGCCTTTGCATCGGCTTGCGAGGCGCGCGGCATTGAGTTTATTGGACCGCCAAACGCCGCAATTGAGGTGATGGGCGACAAGGCGCGTGCGAAGCGAGCCATGATAGACGCCGGTGTTCCTTGTGTGCCGGGTTATCAAGGCAATGATCAATCAAACGCGACACTGATCGCCGAGGCGAACAAGATTGGCATGCCCGTAATGGTCAAGGCTGCGGCTGGCGGGGGTGGTCGTGGCATGCGCTTGGTTCACGATGCTTCAGATCTGGAGTCGGCTATCGAGCTGGCCCAATCGGAAGCGCACAATGCCTTTGGATCCAGCGAATTGATTATTGAAAAGGCGGTGGTGCGTCCAAGGCATGTTGAGATCCAAGTGTTCGCCGATAAGTCGGGTAATACGATTTACCTAGGAGAGCGTGATTGTTCTATTCAGCGCCGCCATCAAAAGGTCGTGGAAGAAGCGCCGTGTCCGGTCATGACGCCCGAGTTGCGAGCGGCCATGGGGCAGGCAGCGGTCGAGGCGGCCAAGGCCGTTGATTATGTGGGGGCGGGAACGGTTGAGTTTTTGCTTGATGAGGCCGGTGAATTCTATTTTCTTGAGATGAATACACGCCTTCAGGTCGAGCACCCAGTGACCGAAATGGTCACAGGCTATGATCTGGTCGAGTGGCAGATTCGCGTGGCACGGGGCGAAACGCTGCCGGCTGAACAGGACGACATTGAACTGTTCGGACACGCCATTGAAGTGCGACTTTACGCTGAAGATCCCGCCGCGGGCTTTTTGCCCAGTACGGGCGACGTTAAGTTATTTTCTGTACCCGAAGGGGTGGGTGTTCGCGTCGATTCGGGCGTGGAGACGGATGATGAAGTGACCCCTTTTTACGACGCGATGATCGCTAAAGTGATTACTTATGGAGAGACCCGCGAGGATGCTCGACTAAAGATGGTCAGTGCGCTTCGCGAGACGGCCTTATTTGGCCCCGAAAATAACCGAGACTTTTTAATCGACGTGTTAGGTCAGGATCAATTTATTTCAGGCGAGGCAACGACGGCCTTCATCGGTGATAACTATGGTGACGCGTATTCTCCGAGACCTGTTAGCACATCAGATTTTGCGGTGGCGGCAGCCACTCAGCACATACTGGCAATGGAAAACCACCACAGTCAATCGGCGTCGGTCAACGAGGAACTTTTGGATTGGACGTCAATGGGGCGAGTGACCGATACGCGTCGCTATCAGGTGGGCGAGGAGAGCGTTGACGTATCGCTTGTCCCGCTCGATGTTGGCGATTATGAGATTGCAGTCGGGCAAGAGACTCACCAAGTGGTGATCGTCGACATAAACGAGTGCGATCTGACCGTTGAGATCGATGGGCTGGCAGAACATTATCATTACTGTGCGGAGTCTCCCGCGACCATTTACTTGGCCTCGAGAGACCGGTCATTTGCGTTAGCAGACAGTACCCGGATTCCGCCTGAGGCTGAAGATGCTGCCGGCGGTGGAGCGATCTCAGCACCCATGCACGGCCAGTTACTGTCCATTGATGTCAGCGCGGGAGCCGCTGTGGTAAAGGGGCAGCGAATTGCAGTGTTAGAGGCAATGAAAATGCAGCATGAGATTACGGCGCCTGGCGACGGCACGGTTGCCGAGATCTCTGCTCGCGCAGGGAAGCAGATCGGTGCTGGTGACCTGATTATGTTGATTGAGCTGGATGAGTAAATATTGGGCGACCCTAACGCTCAATTGGAGCGCAATAGAGGCGCACCCCGGTGCTGTGATGCATCAGTAACCGCTATATGACGGAGTAGGCAGTAATGCAGCAAGCCAACGATTTTCACGAAGAAAGCCTGGCCTTAAAGGCGCTGATTAATGATCTTGACGAAGCCGCTTTTGAGTCGGTGACCCAGTTTAAGTCTTGGACGATTAACGATGTCTTTCGTCACCTTCACTTTTGGAACAAAGCCGTCATGGTGGCCACAGAAGGCGAAGAGGCCTTTGGCGCTTTTTTTGAGGGCGTCGGCGTGCACATGACAAAGGGTGGGTCGCTTCCTGAGTACGAGCACCAGTATCTACAAGGCTTGAGCGGTCATGCGCTGCGGGAAGCCTGGTCTGCGTTGGTCGATGAGACTGCCGATGCTTATCGTGCCCTCGATCCCAGTGTACGGGTTCCGTGGGCGGGCCCGAGTATGAGCGCGCGCTCTGCTATTTCAGCACGGCAAATGGAGACCTGGGCACATGGGCAGGAAGTGTTTGACATCCTTGGTGTGGCGCGTGAGGAGCGTGATCGCATAAGAAATATCGCGGTGTTAGGTGTCAACACCTATGGCTGGACCTTCAAAGTACGGGGTGAGGCACCACCCGGGCCCATGCCGCTTGTCGAGTTGACATCACCCAGTGGCGCGCTTTGGACGTACGGCGAGCCGCAAGATGGGAGCGTGATTCGGGGCGAAGCAGTCGAGTTTGCACAGGTAGTGACTCAAACGAGAAACATTGCCGATACCCACTTAACCGTGGTGGGCGAGTGCGCGAGCCGTTGGATGCAAAATGCACAATGTTTTGCGGGCGGTGCGAATCCGCCACCATCACAAGGGTCGCGCTTTAAAACTGAGTAGCGGTCACGTGAGTACGGTTGTCTTACAGTCAGCGCCGAGCGACAAACCCGAGTGGGTCTGTGAGTGTATCGACAGTGTCAGCGAGTGGGCGAGTGTCATAGGTGCTGATTACGTCTATTTTGACGATCGATTTTTTGATGTTTTACCCGATTGGTATCAGAGTAAACTCGTTGGGAGGGGACCCATTCTCGCCGATTTGGCGCGACTTCTTCACATGAGGACGCTGCTTGCAGAGGGCGTTGATTCGGTTGTTTGGTGTGATGCCGACACGCTCGTTGTCGACGCTTATTGGCGACCTGAACTCCCTTTGCATTCGCGCTTTGGTGAAGAGTATTGGTTGCAATCCAACAAGGCGGGAGCACTTGAGGTGCGCAGGCAGCCACACAATGCCTTTATGATCTTTTCACAAGCATCACCCGTTCTCGACTTTTTAATACACACCACGCAGTCGTTAATTCGTCGCGTTGACCCTGCGCACATTGCGCCTCAAATGGTCGGGCCAAAGCTGATCAAGGCACTTCACACATTCGCCGACTTCGAGCTTGAGCCCGCCGCAGGTGCCATGAGTCCTTTACTCATGCAGGCCCTTTTGAATCGTGATTCTATGACCATTAACGACTTCAAGAGCGCACTTATTACTCCGCCAAAGATGATGAATTTATGCGCAAGTCTGCACGATGAGCCGGCCATAGATCTGAGAGCGGTTCGCGACGGGATAAGGTCCTTCTTGATGTCGTGATCCTGCGATATCAACTGTCTTTAACGATCCGGTCTGGCATATTAGACCCGTACTCAATCAGTGCAGAGGCTGAAATGAACTCAAGTAACCCCGAGGAAACCGTGCATCTTAACGTTGAGGCTGCGATTGCGACGATTACGCTTAATCGGCCGCATCTGCGCAATGCCCTTGACCGAAAGGCAATGAAATTGCTTATGCAAGTGGCTTTGGACGTGTCCGATCGTGATGACATAAGAGCTGTTGTGATTGCTGCCGAGGGAGCGGACTTTTCGGTGGGCGCTGACTTAAAGGAAGTACAGGGAATGGAGTCGGACGGGTCCCTATTGCGTGCACGAAGAGATGCAGAGTTGGGGCGTAAGTTGCTCACCAGTATCAGAGAAATCCATCAGCCAACCGTGTGTGCACTGCAAGGTATTGCTACAGGTGGTGGGGCTTGTATTGCTGCCGCCTGTGATTTTCGTGTAGCAGCGTCGGGTGCTCGGTTAGGGCTGGGTGAGGTTAAGGTGGGTATGAACCTAATGTGGAACGCCTTGCCACTGTTCGTCGAGCTTGTCGGCTTGTCCCGCGCAAAGCAAATGATGATGTCAGGGGCGCTGTATTCCGTGGATCGGCTAGAGACATGGGGACTGATTGATGAGCACTGTACTCAAGAGGACTTGTTCGCGACGGCGATGGTGTGGGCACAACGCTACGCCAACTTGCCGCCCGTTGCCGTCCAGATGATCAAACGAAGCGTCAACCAGTACGCGTTGGCTTTAAGTGAGTCCGTGATGCACATGGATCACGATCAATGGATTTTAGCGGCACGCAGTGAGGACTTTCGAGAGTCAATCTCAGCATTTATCGACAAACGTCCCGCGAAGTTAACAGGGCGTTAATCCCATGCAGCAAAGCGTAAAAGGTTGTCTCAAATGAGAAGTGAGTTAGTGTCTGGTTTTTGTGATCCCCGATTTAGTGAAATAGAGCGGCAATTTAGTGAAGCGCTTGAGTCTGGGTTCGAGACCGGTGCATCGGTCGCCATCGAGCATCAAGGCGAGATGGTGGTTAATCTCTGGGGTGGATACAAGGATCGTGAGCACACAGACCCGTGGCTGAAAGACACCATTATCAATGTGTTTTCAACGACCAAGGCCATCACTGCGACCTGCATTCTGAGACTAATTGAGCAAGGCAAAATAGACCTGACGGCTAATGTCGGTGAGTACTGGCCTGAATATGCGTGTAACGGCAAGGAAAACACCAAGGTCAGCGATTTCTTGTGTCATCGTGCGGCCATGCACGGCTTTCAGGGGTCGATGCCCTCCTTGGACTATCGTGACTGGGATTCCTGGGTGTCTGTATTGGCTAATCAAGCGCCGTTTCGTGAGCCTGGCACGACGCAGGGCTATCACGCCCTCACATTTGGCTGGTTGGTTGGGGAGCTTGTTCGTCGGGTTGATGGTCGAAGTGTGGGGCAGTATTTCAAAGAGGAAATTGCGGACCCCTTGGGGCTGGATTTTAGAATTGGTTTGGATGCAGCTGCCATCGCACGGTGTGCTGATATCTTGGTGGATCCTCAGCCGGCACCTTGGGCTATGACGGCAATTGCACTGGCCCCTAACTTTTTACTGCCGAGCCGCCTTCGAGAGCTCAAGTCGTATCTGCGAATGGGAGACACCAAGGTGGCTTTTGCTACCAAATCGGAGAGCTCTGGTGACATGAACAGTCAGGAGTGGCGCGAGGCTGAAATTCCTTCAGCAAATGGGCATGGAACGGCCGCATCGTTGGCGGCGTTATTTGGTGTTTTGAGTGCGGGCGGTGAGCGGCAAGGCCATGAGATATTCTCGCCAAGCACTCTTGAGCTCGCACTGACGCCGCTGTCCAAAGGGCCCGACACGGTGATATTTGGAGCGCCCATTCATTTTGGTGTCGGCTACGATTTAGGGTTGGGAATTACGACTTTTGGCGGCACTGCGCATCCGCGACGTATTTTTGGTCACTGTGGCGTTGGCGGGAGTGTGGCCTTTGGCGATCCCAAAAACGCGTTGGGCTACGCATTTGTCGGTAACCGTATGCACAAGCTGAAAGATCTCTATCGCACGTCTAATCAACTCACGAGAACGCTCATGAGAATTGTGGAGTGATCTAGCATTTGATCCGTCGTGTGGCGCGAGCGGCGCCCTATTTGCTAGTTGGCCAAGATGCGGTACTGGTTGTCGTCAGGAATTGGGCCGTTAGGGAAGTCGGAACAGGTCTTCTACCTCACAGTTCAGTGTTCTCGCTATTTTTAGGGCGAGTACGGTCGACGGTACATAGATTCCGTTTTCGATGGCGTTTATGCTTTTGCGAGACACGCCAGCTTCGATTGATAGCTCTTGCTGGGTAAGCTGCGCTTGAACTCTCAGCCGCTCGAGGTTGTTAAGCAGTTTTGCGTGGTGTCGTCCCATGCGCTATCTCGATGGTGCTTGCGCATTGAGCACGTTTGGGTTCATTGGTGAAAGCTGCTTTTTCGCGAGTTTAGCGATGCTGAGTCGGCATCTTGCTCGCGCCAAAATACTTTTGGGTGCCTCAGCGCTTTTCAAACTCGTCGACCGCGTTGGTAAGCTCCAGGCTTGTTTTGGGGTACAGATACCCTGCGATTAAAACACCGACGCCGATGGCTGCCACCAAAAGACCTATTCCGACAAAAAAGTTTCCAAATGCCTCCTTTCCAAGAAGATAGATGCCAATACCAACGCATAAGGTGATGATCCCACCTCTTCGATAATCAACGGGTTCTTGCTTTGGTTCCTCAAGCAGAGCCATGAGCTCCGCAACCTTGATCGGATCGTCATTGTGTTTGGCAATCTCGAGGACGAGCTCGCGCTTTTCTCTGCCCTCTAAATACTGCCAGTAGAAGGCGGCCAGCGGGATAATGATTCCGCAGAGTATTCCTAAAATGGGTATGAGGTCGGCCATGGTGCACTCCCTATCAGTATTCGAATGTAACGTAAACTTACCATAACAAAAGGAGAAGTAAAGGTTACAGTTGATATCATTGCATAGGTCGTCGTTCGCCACTGAGCTCGAACTGGTGCTCCTGCGCTACCGTAAAAGAGACGTTGACGGTATTGCGTCGCATCTTGCTTCACCGAACCCCCGAAGTCGCCAACAGTCTGCTATGGTCCGCGCTTTCCTGTTACTGCGATGCGCCATGACATCTTCCTTGTTTTCTTCACTAAAACTCAATCCTGCTCAACTCGACGCCCTCACGGGTTTGGGTTATTCGGCGATGACTCCGGTACAGGCACAAAGCCTTCCGGCTATTTTGCAGCGCCGAGACGTGATTATTCAGGCGGCGACCGGCAGCGGTAAAACTGCTGCCTTTGCCATTGGACTCCTCCACCACTTGAACCCACGATTTTTTGGTGTGCAAGCTTTGGTGATGTGCCCCACGCGTGAACTGGCTGAGCAGGTGGGTAAGTCGATTAGGCAACTGGCGAGTCGAATGTCCAATGTAAAAACCGTCATGCTGTGCGGAGGTAAACCCTTCGGGCCTCAGCGTGATTCCTTGCAACACGGGGCACACATCGTCGTAGGGACTCCGGGACGGATTCAAGATCACTTAACGCGGGGCACCTTGGAGCTCAAAGGCGTCACCACCTTCGTTCTTGATGAGGCTGATCGTATGCTCGATATGGGGTTTGCCGAGGTCATGGCGGACATCACTGCACGCTTGCCAAAGGACCGGCAAACGCTTTTGTTATCGGCTACATTTCCAGAAGACATCAAAAAGATTAGCCGCACAATACAAAAAAATCCGACACAGATAAGTGTCGAAGCGCCAGCGAGTAGTGAGAAGGCCGTTGTTGAGCAACTGTTCTATGAGGTTAAAAAGCATGAGCGTGATCTTGGGTTGCTCGCATTGTTCGAACACCATCGACCGCGCAACGCGATGGTCTTTTGCAACACCAAACAGCAATGTGCCGAGGTCGCTCGTTTTCTTCGTCAACACGACATAGAGGCGGCCGCGATTCACGGTGACCTCGACCAACGAGAGCGAGACCAGGTCTTACTGCAATTTGCCAATGACTCCTGCCCCGTTTTAGTGGCCAGCGATGTGGCGGCTCGGGGCTTAGATATTCCGCTATTGGCGATGGTCGTCAACTATGAATTACCCCGCGACGCCGATACTTATGTGCATCGAATTGGTCGCACAGGTAGAGCCGGAGAATCGGGTAAGGCCTACAGTTTGGTGACGCCCCCTGAGGCGCCGCGCATGAGAGTGGTAGAGGAATACTTAAAGACTAACTGCATTTGTGATGTGCTTTCTTCGCTCGATCGAGACCCCAATTACGAGCTAAAGGGCGGCATGGTGACCTTGCAATTTGATGCTGGAAGAAAACAAAAGATCCGTCCGGGAGATCTATTGGGAGTACTCACAGGCGACGCGGGTCTGGCGGGCGGGCAGATTGGCAAGATTTCGATATCCGATAACAGCAGTTGTGTTGCGATAGAGCGATCAGCACTTCGTCAGGCGATGAATTATCTTGTCGACGGTAAAGTCAAAGGG
>CBFHJX010000025.1:0-16443 GCA_965656285.1 Luminiphilus sp.
ATAATATTACACACGTCACTGACGCTGAATTTCAAGATGAGGTTTTATCCTCAGATGTACCTGTCCTCGTGGACTTTTGGGCCGAGTGGTGCGGACCGTGCAAAATGATTGCACCGGTGCTTGAGGAAATAGCCAGCGAGTACGGCGATCAGCTTAAAGTGTGCAAGGTCGATGTAGACGCCAACCCTGATCTACCCGGAAAATTTGGTATCCGCGGAATTCCAACGCTGATCGTCTTTAAGGGCGGCAGCGCAGTAGAAACAAAAGTAGGCGCGCTCTCAAAAACGCAGCTCGCTGAGTTTGTAGACGGTTGCCTCTAATCCAATCGCGTCACACACCCAAAAAATCTCTTAACTCTTTGTAGACGCACCGCAAAAGCGGTGCTACCTTTGGCTTGTGGGCGTCATCACGCCTCAAACCCCCTAGCAAACGCACTGACATCTTCCCATGTATTCGCGTCCACTATGGGTTTTCATTAGAAAAAATCTCTACCGCGCCAGTAATGGACAAACCAAACACAACTCCCCAAAAGCCACAGGTAAAACCGCGTGCAAGAAGAAGAAACTAACATTATCGATTCGTCAGCCAGTGCGGCAGTCGACGTGACCCCAGAGGCAGATACATCGGACGCCTCAGCCACTGACGACAAGTCCACAAAAACGCTCAAGCTGAATCGAGCAGAGGCCTCAAAAGAAGATGAAGCCGCTGCCGAGCAACCACAAGAGCAGGCCAAATCGAGTAATACTGAGACAACATCAGCGAGCGAAGACGGTGAAAACCAGGGTGGCGGTCGCAACCGACGCAACCGCAACCGGCGTAACCGCCGTGAACCACATGTCCCGTCAGAAAACCCACTGAGTCTCACGGAACTTAAGACCAAGTCGATGCAAGAACTCATCGACATGGCCGTGGAGATGGGCATCGAAAACATGGCCCGCTCACGAAAGCAGGACATTATTTTCTCGCTGCTGAAGCGGCATGCGAAAAGCGGTGAAGACATTTACGGCGACGGCGTGCTGGAGATCCTCTCCGACGGATTCGGATTTTTACGCTCCGCGGACAGCTCATTTCTAGCCGGCCCCGACGACATTTATGTCAGTCCCAGTCAAATTCGCCGCTTTAACTTGAGAACAGGCGATACCGTTACGGGAATGATCCGTCCACCCAAAGATTCAGAGCGTTATTTTGCATTGCTCAAAGTCAGTGAAGTGAACTTCGAATCGCCCGAGACAGCAAAAGCCAAGATTCTTTTCGAAAACTTAACGCCGTTGTTTCCCGATGAGAGGCTCACCCTTGAGAAGGGGAATGGCTCTACCGAAGACCTAACGGGACGCATCATCGACTTGTGTTCTCCCACTGGAAAAGGCCAGCGGGGATTATTGGTGGCACCACCCAAGGCGGGTAAAACCATCATGATGCAGAGCATGGCGCAGTCCATCATCAGTAATAATCCCGAGTGCTATATCATCGTCCTACTGATTGATGAGCGCCCTGAGGAAGTCACCGAAATGCAACGTTCTGTCGGCGCGCGTGGTGCCGAGGTTGTTGCGTCGACATTTGATGAGCCGCCGTCGAGGCACGTTCAGGTCGCCGATATGGTGATTGAAAAGGCAAAACGCCTCGTCGAACACAAGCGTGATGTTGTTATTCTTTTAGACTCCATTACCCGTTTAGCAAGGGCTTACAACACGGTCGTCCCCAGTTCAGGAAAAGTCCTAACCGGTGGTGTCGATGCGCACGCGCTCGAACGCCCAAAGCGTTTCTTTGGCGCCGCCAGAAACATCGAGGAAGGGGGCAGCCTTTCCATTATTGCAACGGCGCTCACTGAGACCGGGTCGAAGATGGACGAAGTCATCTACGAAGAATTCAAAGGTACCGGCAACATGGAACTCCACCTCGATCGGAAGATCGCGGAAAAGCGCGTGTATCCGGCAATTAATATTCGACGTTCAGGAACGCGCCGCGAAGAACTACTGACCGGCGACGACGAGCTGCATCGCATGTGGATCTTACGTAAGTTACTCCACGGCATGGAAGATCTGCCTGCGATTGAGTTCCTACTCGATAAGCTTAAAGACACCAAGTCTAACGACGAGTTCTTCCGATCAATGAAGCGTAAGTAATTTCGGCGCACAGCGTGCGCCTACGCCCTGTCTTGCTCATTTTGCGCGTCAGTTTCAAGACGCAGTGACCCGCTCTGCATTCATCTATGTCATGCTGTGGCGAATGAAAAGCTGAAGAAGACAGTATGAAATTTCGGGACCTACGCGACTTCCTCGCCACGCTAGAAGCGAATGGCGATTTGGTGCGAATCAAAGAAGAAATCGACCCAAATCTAGAAATGACAGAGATCGCTGACCGCACCTTGCGTGGCGGTGGCCCGGCGCTGCTGTTTGAAAACCCAAAGGGCTATGACGTGCCGCTTCTGGCCAATCTTTTTGGTACTGAAAAGCGTGTCGCGCTCGGTATGGGCGCGGACTCAACTGAAGCGCTGCGTGAAATTGGTGAGCTTCTCGCTTATTTACGCCAGCCTGACCCGCCCAAGGGTATGCGGGACCTGATTGACAAAGCCCCGCTGCTCAAAAAGGTGCTCAATATGGGGCCCAAAACAATCAGCCGACCACCCTGCCAAGAGATCGTCATCAAGGATGAGGCGGTCGATCTGACTACACTTCCTATTCAAACGTGCTGGCCGGGCGATGTTGGGCCCCTGGTGACATGGCCTCTAGTCATCACACGCGGACCTGAAAAACCGCGCATGAATCTGGGAATTTATAGAATGCAGCTTCTGGGGCGCAACAAGCTGATCATGCGCTGGCTGTCGCATCGTGGCGGTGCTCTCGACTTTCGAGACTGGACATTAAAGCGCCCGGGAGAGCCTTACCCAGTGGCTATCGCATTGGGCGCAGACCCCGCCACAACGCTCGGTGCGGTAACGCCCGTACCCGATGCGCTGTCAGAATACGCGTTCGCAGGGCTGCTGCGCGGCGGTAAGACTGAGCTGGCCAACTGCTTGACCCCTGCGTGCAGAGACAACGAACTTTTGGTTCCGGCGCACTCTGAAATCATTTTGGAGGGCTACATAGATCCCACCGAAATGGCTAATGAAGGGCCATTTGGCGATCATACTGGCTATTACAACGAGGTTGAGAGCTTCCCAGTCTTTACTGTCCAAACAATGACGACCCGCAAAAACCCGATCTATCACAGCACTTACACAGGCAGGCCACCGGACGAGCCCGCAATTCTTGGCGTCGCCTTAAACGAGGTTTTTGTACCTTTACTGCAAAAGCAATTCCCTGAGATCGTGGATTTCTATTTACCCCCTGAAGGGTGTTCTTACCGTATGGCGGTGGTGAGTATTCGTAAAGAATACCCAGGGCACGCAAAGCGCATCATGTTGGGTATTTGGAGCTTTTTACGGCAATTTATGTACACCAAATTCATTATTGTGACCGATGAGGACGTTGATGTCAGAAACTGGGAAGATGTGATTTGGGCCATGACAACTCGCATGGATCCTCGTCGCGATTCGGTCTTTATCGACAACACCCCCATTGATTATCTCGATTTTGCGTCTCCGGTTGCGGGCCTTGGCTCTAAAGTAGGTATGGATGCGACGAACAAATGGGAGGGTGAGACCGAGAGAGAATGGGGTTCATCGATTCAAATGGATCCAGAGGTAAAAGCGCACGTCGATTCGCTTTGGGACTCTTTAGGAATTAACTTGCCCGGACGCCAACGCTAAGCGCTGGTCAGGAAGAGGGTCCCGAGCGCCGTCACGATGTCAGCTGAGCGGTGCGTCGCATAGTAATCGGTCAGTAGCTGCTGGCCCTGATTGCCCGACATCGCTTGCGCTTTCGCGATGACCAAACCGGTTGCAGCATCGCCCGAGGGCATATTTTCAGCCAACATCGTAAGCTTGCTGATCAGCATATCGGGTTTCGATACCCTTAACTGGGCGAGTACAGCCGTGGCTTCAACCGGCCACCCCTTGTCAGCCAACCCGAGCAACTGAGCCTCCGCATCTGAGGACGCACCGACCCGCAGTAGGTGTTCAGCATATAACGCACCAAAAACTGGATCGTGCTTCTGATGCGCGGACGCGCTTTGCCATAGACGCTTTAACTTATCGCGTTTTTGAGCAGTCGCGAGCTGCCGAGTAAACACCCAGTCGCGGGCCTCTTTCCGGTAGACCTCAGAAAACCAAGACACTCGCTCAAGCTTTCCAAGTTTTTGATTAAACGCGGCGTCTCGACTGGCGAGCAAGTCCGTAAAGCTCTCTCGTACGAGCTCGGACTCTCGGTTTTCTTTACGCTTTTCAAGCCAGCGACCCACACCAGGGGCAATGCCGAGTAATGCGACAAGCCCTCGGTACACCAGCCTAACTGCCAGTAAACAAAAGACCGCCATAATGCCCAGCGCAACTACCGTGCTTTCAACACGATAGTCACCACGCTGTAACAGCACATAGCCGGGATCTTGCGCCAACACCGACACGAGTGCCACCCCCGCAGTCAAACCCAGAATTACGAGCAAAAGGGGACCACGCACTAGGGTGTCTCCTCAATACGGGCAGGGACAGCTAGAGATTCTGATGCGCGCTCAAAGTCGCGAAATGTGCGCAATGTCGTCGATAAATCTGGCAGCAGCGGCAGGAAATCCGTCGCAGCAAGCAACGCTAGTGACTCGATGACACTCTTTGATCGGACATCGTCAGAATGCGTATGCGTCCGGATAAAACGCTCAGCTCGCAAGAGAGCACTGGCGTATTGATCCTGATCACCCATCAACAGGGCCACCCTCGCCTGCTCCAGCATCGCCGCCAAAGCCATTTGCGACAGCGGCACCCAGGTATTGGGCAGCGGACGCACCTCTGACGATTCAATCGTGGTCACAACGAAGTAACGCGAGAGCATTGAAAGCGTCCTCGCCCAGACCGACAGATCACCGTCAGTCGTGTTTGTACTCAGATCGTTACTCGCTAACGTACTGAGTGAACCGGCGATGACAAATTCGAGCAGACCGATTTGTTCCTCTAGCGCATCGAGACGAGCCAGAAGACCTGCAGTATCGACATGAGGCAGTGCACGAAGACCGGCAATATCAGAGGCAACGGATTGTCGAACAATATCAGCTGCCGCGTTACCAACCCCGGCAAGTAGACGATCTGCCGTCACCAATAAACGCTCGGCACCCTTGACGTCTCGAGCGACGCGCAGTCGCTGACTGGCCATACGCACATTAAACTCAGCTTCTGCCAGACGCCACGCGCGCTGATCTAAACCTGACATTCGTGACAGCTGTTGTTCGGCGCGCAGGAGTTGCTGAGTCAAGCGACTTTCCGACGCTTTAAGCCGCTTTAACTCCTCAGTCAGGTCTCTAATTTCGGCCGACTGAACCTCCCGCAGCGTGTCGAGCTCACGCTGTATTACTGTGTTTAGAAGTTCAGGAATATCGTTTCGAAGGGCCTTATCAGCGTCCTCAAACCCCTCGATACGTGTCTTCATTGCCGTCTGTTCTTCCAGAACATCGACAGCGAGGGGCATCACGTAATAGTACGATGCACCACCCGCGACGGCCAAAACGAGTAGAAGCAAAACAACCGTAAAGCGGCCAACCCAACTCGCCTTTCGGCGCGTTTTTACACCACGTTGCTGCTCGCTCATGCACCCCCCTTGATAACGCCATTATCCCCTAAGGCAATTGCGCAACGACTCGCAGCAATGCCTCGTCGCTTGCTCCCTCAGCTACTATACGCGATTGCCAACCGAGCTCTTGAGCAGCATCGGCTACGCGCTGTGACGGCACAACAATACGGTGAACGTTGAGCACCTGTAAATCCTGCTCTAAACAGAGCTGAGACAAGCGCTGTAAAGTCTCGCCGCTGGCCACATGCACAACGCTTGGCTTATCCAGACTGACAGCTTGGCGTAGATCCTCAGTCGAAATCACAGGCCAAGTGCGACGGTAGCATTCCACTGTTTTCACCTGAATATTGCGTGACGATAACGCCTCACTCAGGAAGTCACGACCGCCCTCTCCCTTAATGATAACGGCGTGAGTGGGCGCACTGTCAATCGCCTTAAGCAACTCAAGAATACCCTCGGAGTCCTCTCTGCCCGGACTGCTCGCCTGAATTCCCGCTTCGGCCAGGGCGGTGCGAGTCCGCAGTCCAACCGCAATTACCTGCATTAGCGACGACTCACTCCCCCGGGTAAGCCCAGACAACCCATGGCGCACCGCGTTAACAGAAGTAAAAATATAGATCGTTGTCACCTCAGGTGTACGGTCCGTATCCCAGGAAACTCCCGTCGACTCAATGGCCATCAAAGGCAGTTGAATCGCAATATGACCAGCGTCTGAAAGCCTTCGACCAAGACGTTCAGCGTCCTCAGTCGCCCGGGTGACAACAACGCGCGTCACGATCGTGCGGCTTTCAGCACGTCGGCAGCTCCTTGCGCGAGCAACGCGTCAGCCACTTCAAGGCCCAGCACTTCGGGGTCAGACCCACGCGCTTCCACCGCAATCACTTTACGGCCATCTGGCGAACCCACTCGAGCACGCAACCACAAATTTTCACCCTCCGATACCGCATAACTGGCTATCGGCACATCGCAGCCGCCATCGAGCTTTCGCACCACCGCTCGCTCAGCAATCACACGACGCGACGTCTCGCTGTGCGCAAGAGGACTTAACAATTCAGCAACGCGAGTATCAGCTTCTCTGTATTCAATACCCACCGCACCTTGCCCACCCGCAGGGAGCAGAAAATCCTCATCAATCGCGGCACCAATACGATCGTTAAATCCCAGGCGCATTAGCCCGGCACACGCGAGGATAATCGCATCGAATTCACCGGCGTCTAGCTTGGCTAAACGGGTATTCACATTCCCCCGAAGAAAGCCGATCTCGAGGTCAGGCCGCTGCTGCATGACTTGGCACGACCGCCTGAGACTGGAGGTGCCTAGACGCGCACCCTTCGGAAGAGCATCAAAACTCGTTACACCCACCAACGCGTCTCGGGGATCCTCCCGTTCGCAAATAACACCTAGGGTCAGCCCGTCGGGCAATGCCATGGGCACATCTTTCATTGAGTGAACGGCGATATCGGCACGCCCATCCATGAGCGCTGTTTCAAGCTCCTTAACAAACAAACCTTTGCCACCGACCTTGTATAAAGGTGTATCCAAAAGCTGATCGCCACGCGATGTCATGCCCAGTAGCTTCACCTCAATACCGGGATGATGTCGTTTCAACTCGGCCTGTACGAAATACGCTTGCCACAGTGCCAGAGGACTCTCTCGAGTCGCTATTGTGATTGAATCCATGCTTCCCCCTATTTCTTTTAAGCCTACCACCCGCACAAGCAATGGGTCTCACCTGATACACTAGCAAGCAGTCCAGCCAGAGAAGTTTATCGCGTGTCCAGTTCTATAGACAGTCATACCAGTCAAACATGGGGTGGTCGATTCAGTGAAGCGACTGACGCCTTTGTGCAAGAGTTCACTGCGTCTTATTCATTTGATCACGTGCTCGCACGTTATGACATTGAAGGCTCGAGAGCACACGCTCTGATGCTCAATGCGTGCGGAATTCTGACAGATGAGGAACTCGCCAACATTCGTCGAGGCCTCGACCAAGTCGAGACTGAGATATCAGCGGGCAATTTCAAATGGCGTGTCGAGCTCGAAGACGTGCACATGAATGTAGAGGCACGACTCATTGAAATTATCGGCGACGCCGGTAAAAAGCTGCACACGGGACGATCGCGCAACGATCAGGTCGCGACAGATATTAGGCTCTACCTGCGTGAAGCCATCGTCAGTATTCGCAGTCAAATGACGCGCCTGAGGACGGGGCTCATCGATCAAGCCGAAACCTATGCTGAAACGATTATGCCGGGCTTCACTCACTTACAAGTAGCCCAGCCCGTCACCTTTGGACACCACCTTCTCGCATGGAATGAGATGCTCTTGCGCGACGACGGTCGACTTGCTGACTGCGCACAGCGGCTGAATTATTGCCCCTTGGGTTCAGCCGCACTCGCAGGGACCTCCTATCCGATTGACCGACAACTGACCGCAAGCGCACTGGGCTTTTCGGGACCGACAGAAAACTCTCTGGATTCTGTGTCTGATCGAGATTTTGCGATCGAATTCACGTCGGCCGCGGCGATTACCATGATGCACTTGTCCCGCATGGCTGAAGAAATGATTATTTGGACCAGTGCCCAGTTCAATTTTGTGGACCTGCCAGACCGATTCTGTACCGGCTCGTCAATCATGCCCCAGAAGAAAAACCCCGATGTACCCGAACTTATACGAGGGAAGGTTGGGCGTGTGCAGGGGCACTTAGTTGCCTTGATTACACTGATGAAAGGTCAACCTCTTGCCTACAATAAAGACAACCAAGAGGATAAAGAGCCCCTGTTTGACGCCGTGAGAACCGTGCACGATTCACTCATGGCGCTCGCTGACTTGGTTCCCGCGATGAGGGCAAAACCCGACGCCATGCGCCGAGCGGCAGGTCTCGGCCATCCAACGGCAACAGATCTTGCAGACTATTTGGTCCGTAAAGGCATTGCCTTCCGAGATGCTCACGAAATTGTGGGTACGGCCGTAGGCTTAGCAGAAGCGGAAGGAATAGACGTTGCAGCGCTAACACTTGCGACTCTAAAAGGCCTTTGTGATGCCATTGAAGAGGATGTATTTAAAGTGCTTACCCTCGACGGATCGGTCGCCGCTCGTGATCACATTGGTGGAACCGCGCCAGCACAAGTTCGGGCTGCAGCATCGCGCGCGCGCGCGGCCTTAAGTTGATGCTCAGGCTAGGGCCGATAGTGAAGAGATGCTTGAAAAATAATATCCGGCGCACTTTCCACAACAATGTCCTCTGCGAAACTCACATCAACGGCCCAATGACGACCTAAACTTCGCCTCAGCCCCAAACTCAGCATAGCGGCAGGCTCGCCCAGCGCTTTAAGATCACTGCTTAAAATTGCGCTGTGACTGTCAAACTGAGCAAGCAGCGCCCAGTGGCTATTGAGTGGCCATTCCATTGATAAGCCACCGAACCCAATCCACTCTTTTTGCCGGGGGCCCAGCAATGAACTCGATCCCACATGCGTCACACCGAGTTGCCCGTGCCAATAAAAGGGTAAACCACTCTGGTCCACACCGCTAAATCGCGCCACAGAGTAAACGTCAGAAGCCCCGCTACCGGTCCATTGATCGACGTTACCCGTCGAGGTCTTATAGCCAATTGCATAGGCAATTTGTAGGTCTTTTTGACGCTCTGTAATGTGTGTCAGCTCAAAAGTCAGGTCATTGCGACCTGATGCTGGCCCATCCAAACTGATGCCCTGCGTCAGGCTGTCAAATTGATACCGAATTTGGTCTTCGGGTACTGCGCTTCGCCCCCCGTCGCTCATACCAAAGGCGTTGTGCCAGCGATTGACATAAGAGTCGACGAATCCACCGCTATGCCGGGTCACCGGTAGAGTTGCACTAACCTCCCACACCGGCGATAAGCCCCAACGTACACGTAAACTCTGACGTTGAGACTCGCCGTCAAAAAAAAGTTGCTCGGTATCGGACACTTGAGCCACAAAATGCGTCGCAAGATCGGTGTGCGCAGTCACCGACAGACCCTCATGGATATCAGCGGTGCGCTGCGAAGGAATACCGATCAGCGCAGCCATCGGCGATAAATTTTCGACCCACAACGGGGCGTGAACTCGCTCAGCAATAGCTAAGCACGGCGCAAACGCTGCAAACACCGCGGCAATAACTAGACCGCGCTGTCTCACCATTCGATCTTCTCATCCGCGTGTGCGGCAAGCTCTCTGAGAAAGAGTGGGCGAAAGGCCTCGTCACTTCTCGTATCGAACCAATCACCCGCCGACTCTCGCCATACGAAGTGGAATCCACCACCGGGAGTCGCGAGCCAGAGCTGCTCAACAGCCGGTTGTCGACTCAAAACGAACGTGACGCCGTTCACGAACTTTACGTTTAAAACGCCTTCGGCTCCCGCAATATCCGGGTCGGAGTCAAGGTCTTCAAGTCGTGTTTCGACGTCCTCAAATGTTTGATCGATGCATTCGTAGTATCGGGATGATGCGGCCATTACAGCTCCTATTGGTCTCCAGTGGCGAAACATTATTGACTCATGCAACTCGAGTCACGATGACATCCTAACAGCTGATATACTTCCCGTTTTCTAAATGGTGTTTCTGGTGCGAAAACTCGCTCTTTCCTGTATCGCTCTAACGCTGGCGCTGAACCTGGGGTGCGGACAGCCCGGCGAACTTCGATCCCCAGATCCAAAACCCGCCACTGCGAACTAGCGTCTAGCATGTCAAATAAACCAGACCTTCCAAGTGGATTCGGCCTCCGACAAGGGACGCTAATGTGTGAAGACATGGCGATGCCCGAGCTGGCAGGTCAGTTTTCAACGCCGCTCTATGTTTACTCTCAAAGCGCAATTGCTACTGCGTTCAATGAATGGCGTGCCGCCTTCGAAGGGGCAAGGCATCTGGTGTGCTACGCCGTGAAGGCCAATTCAAATATTGCAGTCTTGAAGTTACTTGCCTCGCTAGGCTCTGGCTTTGACATTGTCTCAGGAGGCGAACTCCGTCGAGTGCTCGCCGCCGGTGGCGACCCCCAGAAAGTGGTTTTCTCAGGTGTGGGGAAATCAACGGCAGAGATCGATTTTGCGCTCAAGACAGGCATTCGTTGTTTTAACGTTGAATCGGCTTCTGAGCTTGCACTCATCGAAAAAATTGCCGGGCAGTTGGGAAAAATTGCGCCCATTTCAATTCGGATCAACCCCGATGTCGATGCGAAAACACATCCGTACATTTCAACCGGACTGAAAGCCAATAAGTTCGGTGTTAGCGCCGATGCTGCGATCGATCTCTATCGCGTTGCAAAGGACTCATCGTCGCTGAGACCAGTGGGCATTGACTGTCACATTGGCAGTCAACTGACCGAGATTGCGCCGTTTATAGAGTCCGTTTCTCATCTGCGAGACTTAGTCCTAGCACTCAGATCACAAGGCATTGAGCTGACGCACATCGATATAGGCGGCGGCTTGGGTATTCGCTACGACGATGAGCCTATTCCCAGTCCTAAACACCTCATTTCAGCCGTCCGAGATCAACTGGGAGACCTTTCTATGGAACTCCTCATTGAACCGGGTCGATCCATTGTAGGAAATGCTGGTGCACTGTTAACCGAAGTCATAGTTATCAAAGCCGGAGAAACAAAACATTTTGCAGTGGTCGATGCCGCAATGAATGACCTATTGAGACCGGCTTTGTACTCCGCGTGGCAAAATATCGTTGAGGTAGAGACACGACAAGGCAATCCCACAACTTACGACATTGTCGGTCCCGTCTGTGAAACCGGTGACTTCTTGGGTAAAGATCGGACCCTCACGCTGGCCGAGGGAGACCTGCTGGCTGTGATGGGGTCGGGAGCTTACAGCTTTGCCATGTCGTCAAATTACAATACCCGTCCCAGGGCCGCCGAGATTCTCGTATCCGGCGGCGTAGCTCACGTCATTCGTGAGCGTGAACAGGTTGAAGATTTATGGGCCAGCGAACGGTTGCCGGAGCACCTCGTATGAAACTCGAATTTACAAAAATGCACGGCGCAGGCAATGACTTCGTGGTGATCGATGGCGTCAGAAAGGCTGTTGAGCTGACATCAGAACACATTCAGTACCTTGCCAATCGGCACTCCGGGGTCGGCTGCGACCAAGTTTTGCTGATTGAACCGCCCAAACGCCCCGATGCAGATTTTGCCTACACGATCTTTAACGCGGACGGCTCTGCTGCAGGACAGTGCGGCAACGGCGCGCGCTGTGTCGGCCGCTTTATTCGAGAACAGCGACTCTCGGGTAGTGATTCGATTACGCTAGAGGTTGGCGGCGAGCTAAGGCAGCTAGTGATTACCAAAGACCTGCAAGTCAGCGCCGATCTAGGCGCACCCAAACTGGCATTAAACGCTGTGCCATGCTTGCTTGAGAACACCGGCATCGAATGCGATCTGACGCTCGGCAACGTGACCTTAAAGGCGGGTATTCTGTCGATGGGTAATCCTCACGCGGTCGTTCTTGTCGATGACTGTAAGGCAACACCGGTCGAGAAGATTGGTCCGATGGTTCAAGCACTCGACGTTTTCCCAGAGGGTGTCAACGTTAGTTTTATGGAAGTTGAGACCGCAAGTGCCGTCAAACTCAGGGTATTTGAGCGCGGGGTCGGTGAGACATTGGCCTGCGGATCAGGCGCCTGCGCCGCTGTGGTGCACGGCATTCGACTGGGACTATTGTCAACCCACGTGACAGTGACACTGCCCGGGGGTAAGCTCGAAGTATCTTGGGAAGACGAGTGTGCACCAGTGTGGTTGGCTGGTGTTGCAGAAACCGTCTTTGAAGGAAAACTGACACTCCAGTGAGTTGTAAATGAACGACGCGTCAACAGCACCAGAGGCCGTAACCGCAGCGATAGTCAGTGATTATCTGCGCGCACACCCCGATTTTTTTGATCATAACCCAGACGTTCTGGGAGAATTAAAGCTGGCGCACGTGAGCGACGGCGCAGTATCGCTCGTTGAACGCCAGGTAGCCCTTTTACGCGAGCGTAATGCCGAATTAAGGCGTCGTTTAGACGGCTTAGTGGCGCGAGCAGAGCAAAATGAGGCGCTACTGCACGCGACGCAAGAAGTCATTTCATCGCTGACAGAGCGCAGCTCGAGGGACGACATAGCTAGTCTGTTCTGCAGCCTTGTGAAAAAAAGCTTCGACGTCGAGCTGGTGGCATTTCACTGGTGTAGTGAAAACGGCGACAGCCCTTCGAACGCTGTTGCGTCACATTTACTAGGCAACAAAAACGCCACAAGTGGCCCTTTGCGCGCTCACGAACTCAAAGCGCTGTTTGATGAAGAGGCCGCAGAAGGCTCGGCCGCACTTGCGCGGCTTACAACGCGACAACAAGAGTCTGCAGTGATTGCCGTAGGGTCGGGCGACGTAACACGCTATGGTATTGGCGAGGGGACACTCTTCCTCGAGTACTTAGCGGGTGTCATTTCAAGCTTACCCATTACCCGACCCGTGGACTAACGCCTTGTCCGATCAAACACTTGATCAGGCAGTCGGTGAATTCCTACAGTACATTGATGTTGTTCGAGGGTACTCATCGCACACGATTGCAAACTACCAAAGAGATCTCAAGAAGCTAATTAGCTTTTGTACTGAACGCAATATTTCGCATCCAGATCAACTGAATCAATCGTTACTCCGGCAATGGGTGGCTGTGTTGAATCGAAATACACTGTCCGCGACATCGATTCAGCGGCACCTGTCGTCCACACGGTCACTGTATAAGTTTCTCGCACGCCATAGCCCCAATTTGAACGACCCAACAGCGGGAGTAAAAGCACCCAGAACACCAAGAAAACTGCCTAAAACACTCGAACCAGATCAGGTCGCTCAGCTTCTCAACCATGGCAGTGACAATGCCTTAATGGCGCGAGATCATGCGATGGCCGAGCTCCTTTATTCTGCGGGGCTTCGCCTGGCCGAGCTTGTCGGGGCCAATATAAACGACTTGGATAAGACCGATAAAGTAATCACCGTTGTGGGTAAAGGGCAGAAAACACGCCTGGTTCCTGTCGGTAGACCCGCGCTTGCGGCGTTATCGGAGTGGATGAAGTACCGACCCTTTGGCGACGAGTCGCTCGGCTTTGACTCACCCCTGTTCGTCACACAGCGTGGAATGCGAATCAGCCCTCGCACCGTCCAAGAAAGAATTCGGCAGCTGGCGATCAAGCACGGGATGTCCCAAACCGTCCATCCTCACGTGTTGCGCCACGCGTTTGCCAGTCACTTGTTAGAGTCAAGTGGTGATTTGCGGGCCGTTCAGGAACTCCTCGGGCACGCGAACATTGCAACGACTCAAATCTACACGCATCTGGACTTTCAACACCTTGCAAAGGTCTATGACCAAGCGCATCCCAGAGCACAAAAAGGCGCCAAGCGCGGTACAAAACCATGATCACTACGGTCTCGTTCGATTTGGACGACACGCTGTGGAATCCACGTCCGGCCCTGATAGCTGCCGATAAAGCCCAGTGGCAAGCACTGTCTACGATTCATCCAGAATTGACCGAGCACTTCAGTCAGGATCGTATTTTTAGGTGTCGGAAAAAAGTGCTCGAGAACGCTCCGAGTATTATCGGCGACGTCACTGCACTTCGACTCGAGGTCATGATTCAACTCCTCACCTCACTCGGCATCGATGCTGAGCAGGCAGCGAGCACTGCTGCCGTCGCATTTACAGCCTTTATGGCGCGACGCAACGACGTTGTACTGTTTTCAGACGCCATCGACGTCCTTAAACAGCTCTGCGACACGTATCGGCTTGTGGCGATTACCAATGGTAACGCGAACGTCTTCAAGACCGAGTTGGGGGTGTTTTTTGAGCTCGCGATTCGCGCTGATGAGGTCGGTATTGCCAAGCCAGACCGCGGTATCTTTGATCTAACATGGGAACGTTTGGGCTGTGCTGCCACTGAGGTGATTCACGTGGGGGACAGCGTCGAGAGTGACGTGCAGGGTGCGCTTAACGCAGGGGTCATACCGGTTTGGTACAACCCCAACGGCGAACCCAATCTATTAGGTGTGAGTGAGGTGAGTAGCCTGAGTGCGTTGCCCGCGTTATTGGAAAATATTTGCGACTAGATTGCCTCTTCGCCTGTTTCTCCGGTGCGAATACGAACGACCTGCTCGAGCTCTGACACAAAGATTTTTCCATCGCCAATTTTACCCGTACTGGCCGCCGAAATAATGGTGTCAACGATTTGATCCAGCTGCTCGCCCGCTGTCGCGATCTCCAGCTTCAATTTTGGTAGAAAATCGACAACATACTCAGCACCTCGGTAAAGCTCAGTGTGACCACGCTGACGACCAAAACCTTTCACTTCAGTAACCGTTACGCCCTGCACACCGATGTCGGAGAGCGCACTTCGAACATCGTCAAGTTTAAAGGGCTTGATAATCGCGGTGACTAACTTCATGAAAACCTCACAACAATCTTCTTTAACGGCACGTGCCGTGTGAGTCGTGAGTATGGCGCAACCGGTGACGTTTATGAAGTGGACTGATCAATCATCTTACAAACCAAAAAAAACTCGGCCATAGGACGGGTCTTCAGTGGCAAACGTTAAGCCCTAGCGCCAAGCGACTGACGCCGTACTCTTTATCGCGCCAATGTCCAAGCGTTCGATCGACATATCCTTTGTCCACGCACGACCAAAGTCAGCCACAAACTTTGCAGGCACATACTTCAAGTAGGCGCTCTCTTTACACCAAAGCAGTCTTAATTCGGGAGTCGGTCCAGTCAAAATAGTTGACGAACGTCATCGGATTTTCTAATAAATGGTGCGCCGATGTGGTTCGTTGGCTCAAAAAAAAGGGGGAGCTAAGCTCCCCCAAGGTCTCACTCAAACTACTATCGGGCGGACGTAAACTCTGGGTAGGCTTCCAAGCCACACTCGGCAAGGTCAGACCCTTCGTATTCCTCTTCCTCGCTGACTCTAACGGGCGTAAACAACCCAATAACTTTGAAGACAACAAACGAGGTGACAAATACCCACGTGAAGATTGTGAATGCGCCAAGCAGCTGGCCGGAGAACGACGACGCATCATTAGTCAGGGGCACAAGTAACAACCCAAGCAACCCAACAACACCGTGGACCGATACCGCACCGACAGGGTCGTCAAACTTGAGCTTGTCCAGTCCCACAATTGAGAGCACAACGAGGACACCGCCAGCCGCACCAAATACAGTGGCCTGCAATGCTGTCGGTGTTGAAGGCTCAGCGGTAATTGCAACAAGGCCCGCAAGACAGCCGTTCAATGCCATGGTGAGATCGAACTTGCCGAACATGACTTTTGCAACCGTCAAGGCCGCAATACACCCGCCGGCAGCAGCAGCGTTGGTGTTCATGAAGACGTTGGCAACCGCAGTCGCGTCAGCCACCGTCGCGGTTGCGAGTACTGAACCCCCGTTGAAACCAAACCATCCCATCCACAAAATGAATGTTCCGAGCGTCGCCAGTGGCATGTTGGCCCCTGGAATTGCATTAACCTTCCCATCCGCCGAGTACTTGCCTTTTCGCGCGCCGATCACCAGTACACCTGCGACGCCTGCAGCGGCACCGGCCATGTGAACAATGCCAGAACCGGCAAAGTCAGAGAACCCGTTATCACCCAGGCTGTAGAGGTTAAATACCTTCTCACCACCCCAAGTCCAGTTGCCTTCCATGGGGTAAATAAACCCAGTCATGACGACAGCAAAAATCAGGAAGGCCAAAAGTTTCATTCGCTCTGCGACGGCACCGGAGACGATGGACATGGCTGTTGCCACGAACACAACCT
>CBFHJX010000026.1:0-16137 GCA_965656285.1 Luminiphilus sp.
ACCCATTTTCTGAGTCAAGCGCGTGATGTCAGTGCTATCAGTATCAAGTCTAATCGTCGTCAAGACGGCCTTTATCACGCATATAACCGAATTTCAGTAGCAGAGGCGGGTGTTGAAATACGTTATCTTTACGAGATGCTAGAAGGGCAGGTCGCAGTGCTGAGTTCAGAGCTCTTGACGCCTGAGGAGTCACTGTCTGTCCTGACGACGTTGAGAGACTCGTCGTTGTACACCGCACGCCAGCACTCGTATTTGTTGTATCCCGATCGCCGGTTACCGGCGTTTATGGAACGCAATATGATCCCTGATAAATTTGTAAGATCGTCGTCACTCGTTGGCAAGTTGATAGCGGTAGGCGATCGGTCGCTTATCGAGACGGATCAGGCGGGTCAGGCGTATTTTGCGGGACACTTCAATAACACTGCAGCTGTGGCCGACACTCTGACTCATTTGGCAAGCGCCGGATATTGTCAAGAGGTGGACTCAGAGCGCAATGCGATTGAGTCTTTGTTCTCTGATCTTTTCGACTGCGCCAACTTCACCGGCCGGTCGGGGGCTATGTACGCTTACGAGGGATTAGGCTCAATTTACTGGCACATGGTGTCCAAACTACTTCTCGCCGTGATGGAGACTGTCAAGCGCGCAGAGCAATCGGGAGCATCAGCCGATGTTATGGGGGGACTTAAGCGCGTTTATTATGACGTCCGTGAGGGTATTGGCTTTAACAAGGCGCCCGATGTTTACGGTGCCTTCCCCACCGATCCTTACTCGCATACACCAGGCTTCTCGGGGGCACGTCAGCCGGGTATGACGGGCCAGGTGAAAGAGGAGGTGCTGACACGTTTGCTTGAACTCGGAGTCGCGGTCGATCATGCGCAGGTCACGTTTAATCCGACGATGCTCCGTGCTTCTGAGTTTCTTCAAAACAACGCGAACTTGCAGTATTTTGACACGACGGGTGCTCCGCGTGTTCTGGAGCTCTCGCGTGGGCAGCTGGCCTTTACTTACTGTCAGGTACCGGTTGTTATGAGTCTCGCAAGTCAGCCTTCGATCCGCATACATTGGGCTGACGGGACTAATGTGTCGCTAGAGGGCAGCACGCTGAGCATTAAGCAGTCAGAAGCGTTGTTTAAGAAGACTGGCGTTATTGGACGTCTCGATGTTTACGTGACTGAGGTCATCGAGTGAATCCTCAGTGCTGACGAGAAGCCCGCGCGAGCGGGCTTTTTTTAGCCTGCGGATTAGCCCGCGTTCTGACGCGCGTCGAGTTCACTGCGGATCGCGCTGACACTCTCCTCGTTGAGGTCGTAATTCCACATAGCCCAGATGCCGATCAGTGTGCCGGTGACTGGGACAAGGATGAATGCGGCCCGCAACCCATTCAATGCTTCCTCGGTTTGAACGGTAATACTTTGATCAAACCCTACAAGGCTCATGATTAATCCGGTGAGCAGCCCGGCAAATGCGGCCCCGAACTTGACCATCCACCAGTAAATGGCACCGAAAAGTCCTTCTCGACGCTCATGGGTATGGAGCTCGTCGAGGTCACAAATGTCAGCCGTCATTGACATCATAATGGTGAAGAGGCCGCCAATACCAAATGCAAAGAAAGGGAGGGGGAGGAACATCAATACAGGGTTGGTGGGTGAAAAGGTCCACCAGAACATGCCGTAACCCAGAAGTGACACACTTTGGCTGATTAAAAACGCCTTGTGCTTACCGATGTTTTGAGCCATCCAATTCACGATCGGAATGACCACGATAAGGGTGCATATGGCTGATCCACTCCCGAAAAAGGCCGGCCACCACCAGGCCGCGACTGGGTCACCGCCAAAGAGGTAGTAAACGATGATGAAGAAGGCAAAACCGGCGACACAATTGTACGCATTGAAGATGAAAAAAGTTGCAGTACAGATACGCTGAAAAGGCTTGTTTTTCAATGTAATAGAAATGCCTCTGAACAACTCCGTAAAGGTTTCCCTTACCGTCGCACGAGTATTGACCTGTTCAGTATTTGTGGTGTCCTCAGAATGACAAAAAATAGCGGGTACTATGGCCAAGATTGTGCAGGTTATACCCACATATATCGAAAGAGTACGAGCACCTTCTGTCGGTGAATCAAACCAATTCGGATCGTAGAGGATGATCCAAAACCAAGGGGCTATGACCCACGCAAATTGTCCTATCCATTGCGCCACAGCCATGAGGCGCGTTCGCTCGTGGTAATCGCTGCTCATCTCGTAGCCCATGGCGACATAGGGGACACTGAAAATCGTCATGCCGAGAAAGAATACGACTGACCACCCTAAAAAATACCAGAAGTTATACATTTCCCCATTTTCAGCAGACAGTTGCCACATGGCGATGTAGGAAATTCCAGCAATCACCGCGCCGATAAAGACAAAGGGTCTGCGCTTTCCCCAGCGAGAGTTAGTGCGATCTGAGATATACCCCATTAGCGGGTCGGTCAGTGCGTCGACTAGCTTGGGTAGAAAAAATATAAATCCCCAAAGAATCGGACTCATCCCGAGGCTTTGAACTAATATGACCATGAAGACACCCAGTGCCGCTGGGAACATCTGATTGGCCAGCATGCCAACGCCAAAGGCGACTTTTTGACTCAGGGGTATAGCTTGCGTTTTAGCGTTATCGCTGTCCGCTGTGTTGTCACTACTCAGTGTTTGTATGTTCATTAAATTCGTCGTCTAAAGAGGTTTAAAAACCCGTTTCGGGTGCGAGATTTCGGTTTAACTAAAAAGGGCAGATTAACCACGGCGCTTGTCGCATCGGGCATGTCGACTTGACAAAATAGGCGGTACTCGCCGGGTTGTGAAAGTTGAAAAGTAAAGTCCATGTTCTGAGTTCCAACGCTTGATATGAGGCTCGCTGGCGTTGGCTCAAAATCTCCACCATCACTCTCAAGTGCTTTAGAGACCTCGGTGCGGACAGTCCAAGAGATAGCTGGATTGCCGTCGGTTTCAAGTAGCGCGAGTTGTGCATGAAGTTGATCATCAACCTGGCCTGTGACGCTGGCGCTGGCGTGCTGGCCCGACAGTGTCAGTGACTTGATGTGGAGTGACTGGCGCTTGGGTGTTTGATCTGTCCAGGCTTGATTCATGACCTCGACAGCCTCCGTGTGTTTGCCATCTTCAAGAAACATGCCGTACCAAGTGGGCGTGCGTTCTTGCTTTTGACCCCAAAGGAAAATGTAAGCGCCTAAGCACCGACGACGGTCGGCAAGAATAATGGTGTTGTAGCGACGTGAAATATCGCGGGCCTTTTGTGAGCTGTTGGGTTCGATCGGTCTGCCCCACTTGGTTTTTGGGCTTTCCCAGTGACCGGTTGGGCCCCATTCTGTGAGTTGGTAGGGGCCGTCGTAGCCGGCGCGAGACAGCAGTTGCGGAAGCTGATCAATTTCTCCGTAAATTTGGAACGAGAGGAAGTCGAGCGATGGTGCCTTGGTGGCAATCGCGCTAACTGTGGGTTCGTCAATACCTGCCAGCATTGTCGTGACGGGATGATTGGGGTCAGCGGCTTTAATACGAGTCGCGAGGTCTTCCACTGCATCCCAGACACCCGTATCTGTGGCGCGAAGATTTAACTCATTCCCTAGGCCCCACATGAGCAGAGCAGGGTGGTCTTTGAGTCTTTCTACGTCTAGCATCATCTGCTCATTCTGCAAGGCAACGGCCTGTGCATCTGAATAGTTGAACCCATGGCGCTCGCGTGCCATATCCAGACCCATACAGACCATGAGTCCAAGCGACTGCGCTTCGTCGAGAATATCTTCGGCGCGGCGTTCTCCGTTAGCTACCCGCCACGTTCTGAACGCATTACCACCCGCGCCAGCTAGGGACGCCAGCTGCCCGAACTCCAGTCCCGCTCCTTTGACGTAGAACGGTGCTCCATCAACTTCCAGACGGTATCCATCGGTGCGATCACCGACTAGACATACTTTGGCCATACATGCTCGTAAATAACTATTTTTAGTCGTTTTTTTTCACATTTGAGCATAGCAATCAGTGGGCTTATGGGCAGTTAAAAGCCGCCAAGCTGGGACTGAGATGAGACCAACCGGTTTATCGGGCAGACCGAATCAAATTGGCCCTCATTCATCTGTGCATTACCGGTCCGCTGAGTCCTGTTGAGGGCCAAAAGGGGCGCGCTCGCAACGCGCCCATAACTTAAAGCGTGGAGGAGACGGTGTAGCGTCGCTCGATCCGACCTTGACGACTTTCCTTGGTATACAGAGGCTCGTGCAGGACCTCATTCGCGTAGTCTTCGGCCTGATCGAGGTAGTGCAGCGAGTCGGCATTGGTCATGTCGTTACCGTACTGGTGAGTTCCCAGTACACGCTGCTCTCCACTGGGCATCCAGCGAATGATGTAGTAAAGACCGTCTCCGGCAACCGCCGTCAAGTAATCGTCCCCCTCGAGTCGCCGGCTATAAATGGCTCTCAACGTGTCTGGCCCGCCAGCGACAGGCCAGTACGTTCCGTCGCGCCCGTGACGATTGACCTCTCCCCACTTTGGGTCCAGTTGGCCACCGATCTCGAGTGTCTGAGTAATGCAGTCATCGAGTACGTCTGTTGGCTCTGGATTACTGTTACCGCCACTCTCAGCTTGCCATTCGGCGGCTAGCACACAAACACCGAGCGCGGCGCCACGGTTGGCTTTATCGGTTGAGCGATCCCATGCTTTAAGCACAGCAATCGCTTGTGCTTGAGTGTCGGTAGTCTCAGACAAGTCCGTTACTCTCTTGAAAAAGGCCATGCCGCGGTAGTTGGGCGAGTAGCCATTGTCGTGCTTAAGCTCCCACGCCTCCTCGTTAGAGATTTGGCCAAACTGCTCGAATAACTCCAGCCCACGCGTCGCGCGATTGGTCATGCGGGTTTGCCAACCCCCGTTGGCAGGCGCATCGGACTTCGCAGGGTTGTCCGCTGCACTCGTGACATTGAAGGGTGTCTGATTGGCGCTGTGAATAAACCCTGAACGGGGGTTAGTCACCTGTGGGAGGGCGTCAGTGGGGTAATAGGCATTCCAAATTAAATCGGATCGATCACCGGGGAGGTATTGCTGCCAGTTCCATCCTGGTGCACGGATGGGCAGTTGTGCGTTGTGAATAAAATGAATATCGCCGTGCCGATTGGCATAAACAAAGTTGAAGCTTTGAATGTGGTTAAGGGCCACTGCAGCCTGCCATTCCTCGAAATTTTTGGCCTTGTTCATTGCTAACCACTGTTCGACTTGCTTCATTTCGTCGATGCCCGCGTAGCGGATGGCGTATACGCCATGATCTGTTCGCAGCGCAGGACCGTGCGCAGAGCGCAGTACTTCGCGACTCACCGACCAGGGCAGGAAACCCCATAACTTGAGTTTCAGTTTTACCGTGCTGACGTCGAGGTCGCGCCACTGTCCGTCAAGTCGATACTGATTCTCATTGTCCGGGTTCATCTCGAGGACGTAGATATCGACTAGATCAGGTTTGTTAACGGTCGCTCCCCACCCGTGTTCCTCTGTAAATCCAACGCCCATTGTGGGCGCGCCTGGAAACAGACCACCCATAATGTTCAGGCCTTCCCCTGATTCAAGATGGGCCTCATACCAAGCAACAGGGCCCGTCAGAGGCTGATGTGAATTAATGATGAGGTAGGTGGATCCGTCATCTGTTCGCGAGGGTGCGACGGCGGTTGCATTGGATCCTATAGGGTCCTTGGGTTTTGGATTGTAAGGCGCTTTACTCACGGTGTTGGGACGTGTATCACCAAACAGTTCAAGCACGGGTCCGTCAAAGCCATAAAATAACGGGTGTCTGAGCATGTGGCCTGCGACGATGTCTTTGCCGGTCACGGGCAGTAGCTCTGGGTGCTTCATCTCATCAGCATGATCGCGTGCAAACGCATTAAAGCCTGCTGCAAACGCCTCAACATAGGCGCGGATTTCTGGCGATAAAACACGCTCATAGTCCCTATCCAATGTTCCCCAGAGGTCGAGCCATTTGACGAGGTAGTCAGATTGCGCGCCCTCCTGACCTTCATAGAGGCCAGCGTTTCCTCGGAAAAAAGGCAGACTGCCTTCCATTATAGGCCAGGCGTCCTCGGCTTGCGCGTAAGCAAGCCCAAACGCAGCGTCGGCGTCGGTTTCCCCATACACGTGGGGAACGCCGTAAGGGTCGCGTTCTATGGACGCGTCGAGGGCCAGTGAATTGAGCGAGTAACCAAGGGTCAGCAGAGCAATTGCAAAAACAGTGTGTGCAGCGCGAAAACAAACGTGTGTCATGTGATAGGTCCCAGACATGAAATTAATCGTATCCCACACTGTCCAGCAACAAGCCTGGGTATGGCAAGCAGTAGCACCGCGTTTATTGCTCTACACGACACGGTGTCGCGTTTTTGCCAGAGGTTTTAGTATGGGGTTTCTCAAAACACCTCGGTACACTCAACGGATGAACCTTATCGCGACCGCCGTGCCCTTTTTTCTTCTCGCCATTGCCGCGGAGTGGCTCTGGGGGCGTGTGTCTGGACGAGACACCTACCGGTTAAACGATTCAATCAGCAGCTTAACGCTGGGGGCACTGTCACAGGCGCGTCGCTTCGTGGCGCTGGGTATTGGTGGAAGTGTCTATGCTTGGCTAATGACGATAACCCCATTTGCCCCCTGGCGCCTTGACGGTTGGATGGGCTGGGTGCTGGCTTTTATTCTTTACGATCTTTGTTATTACTGGTCGCATCGCGCCGGCCATGAGATCAAACTTTTTTGGGCGTCACACGTGGTGCACCATCAAAGCGAGGACTACAACCTGTCTACGGCACTCCGACAGACGAGCACTGGGTTTTTATTCGGATGGATTTTCTACACCCCCCTCTTTTTCATCGGTGTGCCGGGCGAGATGATGGTCACCGTGGGTGCGCTCAATCTGATCTATCAGTTCTGGGTGCACACTGAGCACGTCGGCGAACTCGGTTGGTTTGAGTACGTGTTTGTGTCTCCCTCGAACCACCGAGTCCACCATGCGAGAAATCCTTGCTACCTCGATCGTAATTATGGAGGCGTTTTCATCGTATGGGATCGGTTGTTTGGCTCTTATCAACGAGAACAGGCGTCTGAGCCCTGTGTCTATGGCATTACTAAGCCGATCAGGTCCTGGTCACCTTTGGAAGCGTGGGCGCATGTTTATCGAGACATGTTGTCAGACATGTGGCGAACGACGAATTGGCGGCAAAAGGTATTCGTGCCGTTTTCTCATCCTGCGTGGAAGCCGAGCGATCTGGTCAATGATGCGTCGGCTGAGTCTCTGATCTCATTGAGTAAGTTTGATCCGCAGGTCACCGTTGCGCGCAAGCTCAGTGGCGCAATGAATCTGTTGTTAATCACTGCCATACTCGTCGTCGCGCAGCAGTTTGATGCGCTTGATGGGTATGAGGCGATTGCGTGGGGCATGATGCTCTGGCTGGGGATTGCCAACGCGGCGCTTCTCACTCACGCGCGATCGACCGTTTTCAAAGGGTTGGAGATCGCAAGATCGCTTGTCTTAGTGGGGTGTGCGCTGCAACTTTCCGCCCTGTGGGCACTCGCGACGCTGCCGGCCGTCGCACTTTCGCTGGGCTGGATGTTCTTGGATGGAGACATCTACGAGGCGGCGGATGCCACCTCGTGAAGACCGCGTTACAGCGTGGTAAGGAACGCCGCGACGTTACTTATTTCACCGTCAGTCATTGCTTTCGCAACCGGCCACATCATTGACGATTGAGCGCCTCGAGCTTCACCCGCGCGGTAGGCGGTAAGCTTACTGACGAGATCACTTTGGGCCTGACCTGCAAGCATGGGACCAATGCCGCCCTCGCCTTGACCGCCGTGACAGGCAATACATTGGCCGTAATAACTTTTGCCAAGTGCTTCGGGTGACGCTGCTGCCAACATTTCTTGTTTGACACGTTCAATATCGGCAATGGTTCCGCCATTTTCGGCCTTCCATGCGTCGTAACATTCGCCAACGCAGACATTGCGATTGCCCGTCCATGACCCGTCATTTGTCGTTGTACCGACCCAAATAATTGCTGTCACAGCAATAGCGAAAGCCGTGACGATGACGTTCGTGTTCATTGATACCCCCAGGAATAAATCGGTCGACTTGCTAGTCGGCGCAGATGATAAGGCGTTTGACGGGTCGATGTAAGAGTGTTTTCTTCGAACGCCACAATTTTACCTTTATAACTGGTATCAAATGATGATGGCTTAAGTTGTGCTGCAGTATTTGTGCGAGCTTCGGCGAACCGATCATGTCCTGCTTTATCGCCTCAAAGCGTAGTATCGCATTGCAATAGCGACCATACTTCTCTGTGCCGATTCGGATAACCAGAAAAGCACTAGGGAAAAAAGTTTTGAACGCAGCCTACACCGGTCAAATCAAAGTTCGATTTGCTGATACAGACGCTAATGGACACACGTTTTTTGGAAGCTATCCCGTGTTGGCTGACGAGGTCGTATCGGAGTACCTTGCGCAAATTGGCTGGGACGCAGGTCCCGACGGTGACTACCTCACGTTTACGGTGAACTGCAACATCGACTTTGTCGGCGAGTGTTTGGCGTGGGACATCCTTGAAGTGTCTTGCGGCTTTTCTAAAATGGGGAATAGCAGTTGTTTAATTGAGTTTGAAATGCTCAATACCACGACCCAAGAGATTGCGACACGCGGAAGCTTTACTTACGTATTTGTCGATAAGGCGACGCGAAAAAGCAGGCCTATCCCTCAGCGGGTGAGAGACGCGATTATTGCGGCACAACCCGAGTTGGAGGGTTGAGCGCACCATGAGTGATGGCGTCAACCCCAATGGTAACCCTCAAGGCAAGGGACTGGTCATGGTTCTTCAGCAAATTGCCGCTGCAGCGCCTGCCGAAATCCGGGCAAAATCCGCCGACCAAGCGCTGCTGGATTACTGGTGCTCCAGTCTCGTATTGTCGTCGGCCTTTAAGTTTAAAGTCGTGCCCGATCAAACCTACTTTCTGTATCGAGCTGATCAAGAATGGCAGCTGTCCTTGGTGTCACCTGATGAATGGGGTGCGCGGATGCCTGGCGACTATGTGGCGGAGTGTGCGCTGGGTCGAGACATGACGTGGAAACTTGTTTTTTATTCCGAGCTCAGCGAGAGCGTGCGCCAGGCGCTGATTCAGTTTCTTGAGGGTTTTCAGTCTCAGGCGGAAAGCTCAAAGACTTTCGACGAGATGCTGCCGGACTATGTGGCACACCTTCCTTACCAGCAGCGCGTTCTTGCCTCTGCCTTGAAGCGCTCACTTAAGCACTCATTGCAGCTGGGTGGCGACAATGGCGTTGTGTTACTTGCGGCGGTAGTCGAGCGGCGGCTCTCGATCTCCCAGTAGCGCCTCGTATTGAAAGTCATCGCCACGACGCCGCTCAAACGCTGCGTTCGCCTCCAACAAAGCTGGATTGGTTTTTATAAGGGGTGACGGCCGAGAGCGTCATTGCCTTGGCCGCACTAAATATGCCTTTGTGACCAATAGCCCTCCGCCGCTACCGGCTGCCCAGTTTGCCCGCCCGTTCCGGGAACCCATGTGGCTGCGCTCATACCCACCGTCGGAATGATCCAACTGACGTCGCCCACGTCGGGGGAGCCGTCGCTTCTGTGTCCGGCTTCAAACGGCTTTCCGCCAACAGGACGACGGTCGATGCAGGCTCGCTTAGGCAATGTCTTAGCGATCTCATTGGCAAATGCCTTTATCAGCGTTGTTGTAAGCAAATTCGTCGACTCAAGACACATTTTCGTGCATAACACGCGCCAATGTGTCGTTCGGTAAAACGCTGTAATTGCCGTGAAACACCTATTAATCCAAGGCGGTGCCCGTCACCATTGCCGCTGCGTCAGCCGACACCACAACTGTGCCGTCCAGTTTTAATGCAGTCAAAGCCGGATTCCTGATCGCTGAACCACGGACTCCATGACCGGATAACTTTTTGATTCTTGCACATTCGGTAGTTGTAGAAGAGAGCCGGCTAGCAGGTTCTTATAGTGGGTCATATCTTTAACTCTCGCCTTAACAAGAAAATCAAATTCGCCCGATACAAGGTGACACTCCTCGACTTCCGGAATGATCTCAATCGCGTCGGTAAACGCTTTGAAGGCGTTGCCAGAAGTCCGCTGCAATGCGACTTGTACGAAGACTACAAGCCCTGCATCCAATTTTGCCGGTGCCAGTCGCGCGAAGTAACCCGTGATAATGCCCTGATTTTCGAGTCGCCTTATTCGCTCAGCGCACGGTGATGCCGTAAGACCCACCTGTCGTCCGATTTCAGCGACACTCATGCGCCCATCTTTTTGCAGGAGAGCTAGAATTTTTCGATCAGTTCGGGAGAGCGTGCTCATAAGGTCTATTCGGTAAAGTGGTTTTAATTAATATAAAATAATAATTCGATCGAATCGACTGCCATATAGCAGAAAATAGCGCTATTTCTCTGTATTTTGAGGCGTAACATCGTCTGATCGCCTGAGCAACATTAGGGCCTATTCGATCAAGGAATTTAGACGTATGCGTATTGGTGTACCGAAAGAAATCAAGAATCACGAATACCGTGTTGGGCTCCCGCCCGGAGGTGTGGTCGAGCTTGTTCGTCACGGACACGACGTGATGGTCGAGACCAAGGCAGGCGAGGGGGCAGGTTTTCTAGACGCAGACTACGTCGCCGCTGGTGCGCATCTTGTTGATGGGCCCTCGACAATTTTTCGGGAATGCGACTTGATCGTAAAGGTCAAAGAACCTCAGCCCGACGAGTGTCGTCAGCTGCGACCCGGACAGATTTTGTTTACCTATTTACACCTTGCAGCTGATCGACTCCAAACCGATTTACTGCTCGAAAGCGGTGCTACCTGCATTGCCTATGAGACTGTGGAAGGGGCGACTGGCGGACTCCCATTGCTGGCACCGATGTCAGAGATTGCAGGTCGTCTTGCTGCGCAGGCAGGCGGCGACTTTTTAAAGAAGTCCAGTGGTGGACGTGGCGTATTACTGGGTGGTGTGCCCGGTGTGGCACCTGCCAAGGTCGTGGTCATCGGGGGCGGTGTTGTTGGGACAAATGCTGCGCGTGTGGCACAAGGTATGGGTGCACGGGTTGTTGTGCTCGATCGATCTCTGGATCGACTTCGCTACCTTGATGATATTTTCATGGGCCGTATTGAGACCGTTTGGTCAAGTGCTGCTGCGCTCGAAGAGCAGGTTCTGGATGCGGATCTCATTATCGGCGCGGTTCTTATTCCGGGCGCGGCAGCGCCGAAGTTAGTGGGACTGGATCTTGTTCGTAAACTGCAAAAAGGCAGTGTTATGGTCGATGTTGCGATTGACCAAGGGGGGTGTTTTGAGACGTCAAGGGCGACTTCCTACGAAGACCCTACTTACGAGATAGAGGGTGTGGTGCACTACTGCGTGGCGAACATGCCCGGTGGTGTTGCACGCACGGCCACGTTGGCTCTGACGAATGCCACTCTTCCCTACGTGATGCGCCTTGCTGATCGTGGTCTCGATGCGCTGAGGTCTGATCCCTGTTTCGCGCTAGGGCTGAACGTGCACGCGGGCAGATTGACGCATCAAGGTGTCGGGGAAGCGTTCAACTTTGATACCGTTTCACCGGAAGACGCACTGAAAGTGTGAGCACATTCGTTATAGTTATGTGTCTGTCATCACCTAGCCCGCTATGAATAGTGCATCACTAAAAAAAGCGTCAGCGTTGTCACCGCATTTAGCGGGGGAGATGCGCTCAAACCACGCCGGAGAAACGGGTGCGGTTTGGATTTATAAGGGTATTTTGGCCCTTTCTGTTGACAGAGAGATTCGGTCTTTTGCTCAGCATCATTTGGCGACCGAGCAGGAGCACCTCGCGTTCTTTGAGGGCTGGTTGTCCTCTGGCCACAAGAGCCTTTTTTTGCCGTTATGGCGTACATCGGGTTTTATTCTCGGTGCGGTGTCTGCTCTGGGAGGAAGGCGCTGGGTCTATGCCTCAATCGAGGCGGTTGAAACCTTTGTTGTGCAGCACTATGAGTCCCAATACTCGGCGCTCGATGAGTACGGCGATGCTCTTCTGTCCTCTGCAATTCGTCAATTTTGCTCGGATGAGGCGTCTCATCGAGATGAAGCCGGATCTGAAGCGGCAGAACGCTCTGCACTCCTGAGTACCTGGTGCTCGCTCGTCAGCTTTGGGTCTGAGCAGGCTGTCAAGATCGCTCGAAAACTTTAAATTCTTAAGACATTCATTGTTACTAAGCATTCTTACTAAGACGTCGATCTCGACGGACAGGTAGCGGTGTTTCGTTTTATGATGGCTGTCTTAGGTTGTTGTTCTTGATCCGCTGTGATTTTTAGACCGACGCTGCAAAAGGATGGAACATGAGTGCCGAGTTAGTCAGAGCGCGCATCGATGAAGGCCCCGTGGTACCGCTCATGTGGTTGGTGATTTTACTGGGTTTTCTCTTAAACCTGGCTGATGGTATCGATGTCGTTGCCATGTCAGTGACGGCACCAAGTGTGGCGAAGGCGTGGGGTCTTGAACGGGCGATGCTTGGACCACTGTTTAGTTCGGCGCTCTTTGGTATGGCAATTGGTGCGGCGGGGCTTGCGCCCCTGTCTGATCGTTTGGGTCGGCGCTTCCTGCTTGTCTCGGCGATGTTTTTGGTGGGTCTGAGTATGATCGCCGTGCGTTGGATTGCACACACCGAGTCAGTCGCTGTGTTTGCGTTGCTGCGCTTTGTATCCGGTTTGGGTATTGGTGTTATTTTCGGTTGTGCGCCGGCGCTCGCCGCAGAATTTATGCCTCTCCGATTCAAGAGCCTTGCGGTATCGCTCGTGGTGATGGGCTACCCGGTTGGTGCTGTCTTGGCGGGCCCGATGGCTAATTCAGTTATTCCACAGTTGGGCTGGGCGGCAGTATTTACCGCAGGCGGGCTGTTAACACTGACGATTGCAGTGCTGACTTGGGCTCTTTTACCCGAGTCCCCTGAGTTTCTCGCCAGTCAGAGAGGGCAGAGACCGGAGCGTGAAAACGAGGTCAATCGACTACTTTTGCGAATGCATCGCAGGGGTGTAGAGGGTCTCCCAAGTTTGGTCCACGCACCCAATACGATCCCTGTCGCACAAATCTTAACGCCGGAGCGCCGATCAAAAACGTTAGCGCTTTGGAGCGTTTACTTTATGGGCTTTCTCGCCATGTACTTTATGCTGTCCTGGATTCCCACTCTGTTTGTTGACTCGGGCTACACCCGAGTACAGGGCATCGAAGCGCTAACGGCGTTTAATCTCGGCGCGATCCCGGGTATTTTGGTGCTTGCCGCACTCACGACCCGATTACCCTTGGTACCGCTGTTATCATTTTTTTTTATGGGCGCTGGTGGCGTTCTCGCTTTTGTTGGTCTCACTGAGTCTCAGGAACTGGGTGCATTGATGCGGCTGATGTTTGCTGGGGGCTTCTTTTTGCACGGCGGTTTTACCTGTCTTTACGCACTTGCGACGCACGTTTATCCCAGTGATATTCGAGCCGCGGGCGTTGGCTGGGCCGCAGGGCTGGGTCGTACTGGCGCCATCGCCTCACCGCTACTTGCGGCAGCTCTGCTGTCCGCTGGCTGGGGTATGTACGCCCTGTTTTCGCTCTTCGCGGTACCACTTGCGCTGGGTGGCTTGTTGCTCTGGATTTTCGTCCAAGATGACTGACAAATGCTTATGGTTTCCTCGTATAAAGAACGGCGATGGTCGGTCCGCTCTTATCGATGGGGATCAAATACTGAGTTACTCGGCTCTTAGCGCGCGCGTTAACCGGGTTGTTGGAGGGCTCCTGGATGGCGCTGAGACACTCCATGAAGAACGGGTCGGATTTCTTTATCCAGCAAGTTTCGATTACGCCGCGCTGATTATTGGTGTCGTGGCGGCAGGGGGGGTTGCTGTACCGTTGAGTGTTCATGCGAGCGCAGACGAATTGGCACATTGTTTGTCTGTTACGGGTGTGAAGCGCCTCGTATTGCCTGAGGCTCTGCGATCTGAAGCGCTCAATGATGTTTGTGCTGGGCTCGCTATTACGCAACTAGAGATTGACGCACTTCCAAGCGCAATTGCCCCTGACGTTTGGCCCATTAGGTCAGAGCAGGGCGCGCTTGTCGTCTTCACCAGCGGTACGACTGGAAAGCCCAAAGGCGTTGTCCACACGGTTGCCAGTGTGTCTGCCATGGTGACCTCGCTTATCGAGGCCTGGGGATGGCTTGAGGACGACGCCATTCCTCTGTTTCTTCCGCTCCATCATGTACACGGCATCGTCAACATTCTTTTGTGTGCCTTGTGGAAAGGCGCGACTGTACACCTCTATGCACGATTTGATCCAGAGCGCGTGTCTCGCGCAGTGGCTGAAGATCGCTTTTCGGTCTTCATGGCGGTTCCAACAATCTACGTGAAACTCATCGCCTATCTAAAGACATTGTCAGACAGCGAATGCGATCGAATTACCGAGGGGTTTGCAAATATGCGCCTAACGGTGTCGGGTTCCGCGGCATGCCCAGTCTCGTTGTTTGAAGCGTGGGAAGCGCTGACATCACAGCGGTTTCTAGAGCGCTACGGAATGACAGAGTTGGGTATGGCACTCTCCAATCCATACATAGGTGAGCGGCGACCGGGGCATGTGGGTCAGCCTTTGCCGGGAGTGCGGGTTAAGCGGGTCAATGAGTCAGGCGAAGAGGAGGTCGATCCAGCCACCCCCGGCGAGCTTGCGATAAGGAGTCCTAGTGTTTTCCGAGAGTATTGGGGAGATCCCGGGGCCACGAGCGCCGCTTTTTCAGACGGCTGGTTCTTAACAGGCGATATTGCCGTTTTTGAGGACGGGGCATATCGCATCCTCGGGCGAGCCTCGATCGATATTATTAAATCAGGGGGGTATAAGTTGTCCGCTTTAGAAATCGAAGCGACCTTGCTCGAACACCCCAGCGTGACCGAAGTTGCCGTGATCGGTGTTCCAGACGATGAATGGGGTGAAATTGTTGCCGCGGCAATTGTCTTAGATAAACCCACAGAAGAGGCGGCGCTGATCGCATGGTCGCGCGAGAAAATGTCAGGGTACAAAGTACCTCGCAAGTGGGTTGTGAGTGACACTCTCCCCAGAAATGCACTCGGCAAGGTGACTAAGCCTGCCTTAAGAGCATGGTTTTAGGACCGGTTGTGTTGAGTCCGCTCGTTTCGTCTGTGAGATAGCGATCGATGCCACGAAAGATCATTCACATTGACGCAGACTGTTTTTACGCAGCGATTGAAATGCGAGACGATCCGGCACTCCGTGGCATTCCAATGGCCGTTGGCGGCAGTGCAGACCGGCGTGGTGTCCTCACGACGGCTAACTACGACGCGAGGCGTTACGGTGTGAGGTCGGCGATGTCGACGGCCCACGCGATGCGCTTGTGCCCACACCTCACTGTAGTACCGCCCCAGTTCAACAAATATCGTGACGCGTCTCGCGCCATGCGTGCGATTTTTGAGGAATACACTGACATCATTGAGCCACTCTCTCTCGACGAGGCCTACTTAGATGTGACCGAGTCTAGCGGGGCGCATGTGACAGCCACCCGCATTGCCAAAGAAATTCGCGCCAAAGTTGAAGATGAGCTCGACATTACCGTGTCTGCGGGTGTCTCGATTAACAAGTTTGTAGCGAAAGTGGCCTCGGATTGGCAAAAGCCCGACGGCTTGACTGTCGTGACTCCCGAGCAAGTGGATTTCTTTGTAAAGGCGCTTCCTGTTCAGAAGATTCCGGGAGTCGGTGCGGTGACAGCGCAAAAAATGCACCGTTACGGTTTGAAAACGTGCAATGACATTCGCGACTGGGACCTTCACGAACTTATCCGCCGGTTTGGAAAGTTCGGCGTGGTGCTTCATGAGCGCGCTCGTGGTAACGATGAGCGTCCGGTCCAATCCAGTCGGACCCGCAAGTCGATCAGTGTTGAGACCACGTTTAGTGAGGATTTGGCCGGTCCGTCGGTGTGGGAGCCCGTCGTCGATACACTGTTCGAACAGCTTTTAGAACGCATTGCTGCGGCAAATGCGGTTGACAGTATTCACAAGGCGTTCGTGAAGGTGAAGTTCTCAGACTTCAGCAGCACGACCGTCG
>CBFHJX010000027.1:0-15975 GCA_965656285.1 Luminiphilus sp.
ACGAAGCCTCTGTGGTCTTAGATAAGGTCCGTCAGGGTGAAGGCAACTTCGGTTACAACGCGGCGACTGGAGAATACGGTGACATGATCGCCATGGGTATTCTTGATCCCGCGAAAGTGACCCGCACTGCGTTGCAAGCAGCAGGCTCGGTTGCTGGTCTAATGATCACGACTGAAGTGATGATTGCTGAGTCGCCGAAGGACGATGCCGGCGCGCCTGCAATGCCTGATATGGGCGGTATGGGCGGTATGGGCGGCATGATGTAGTGTTCGCACTCAGGTAAATTAAGAACCCGGCCACGTGCCGGGTTCTTTTTTTGTGGGGCGGCGATATACTGCGTATGGGTAGGGCGTCGGAGACGCTATTTTTTACAAGGGGAAACTTAAATGGAATACGCGATTGGGTTCATCTTCCGGTACGTGCACGTGCTTGCGGGCATTACATGGATCGGCATGCTGTACTACTTCAACTTTGTTCAAACCGAGTACTTCAAAGAAGCTGAGGCTGAGGCAAAGAAAGATGCCATGGCAAAACTGGCGCCGCGCGCACTTTGGTGGTTCCGTTGGGGAGCAATGTTCACCTTCATCACGGGCCTTTATTTGTTCCATAAGCTCGGTGCCTTTACCAACATGAGCCAGGCGGCCATCTGGGTCGGTGCAACGGCAGGTACGTTTATGTTCCTCAACGTGTGGCTGATTATTTGGCCAGCACAGCAGGTCGTGTTGGGCATGAAAGAGGGAGACGGACCCTCAAACGCTGCAAAAGCGGGTCTGGCGAGTCGAACCAATACCTTATTTTCAGGTCCAATGTTGCTCGGTATGTTGGGGTCTAAGCACCTTACGGCCGTATTGGGTGGGACCTCGACCGGCTTAATGCTGGCTCTAGGCCTCATTGTATTGCTTGAAATTAATGCGATCTTTGGAAAGCAGGGGCCGATGGCCTCAGTAAAGGGCGTGATCCACATGTCCTTGCTGCTGACAGTCGTTGTTTGGGCGCTGCTTCACTACGTCTAATGACCATCGCGTGAAGAAGGCGGCTACGGCCGCCTTTTTTTATGCTTAATAGAGGCCTCGGGTTCGTGCTAAGCAAGGTATACTTTGGGTGTGCAGGGGGAGAGCTGACATGTCCGGCGATGACTTAACTGAAATTCCATCATTCGCAGCGCGCCGCGACGAAGCCGTGGACAGTGCGCCGCGTAACGCGATTCCTGGTCGAGCTCGCGAGGGTGCGGGTATGGGCGGCGCAAGTAAGTTCTTTTTGACCTTGTCGTTCATCGCAGTGTGCGGACTATCGGGATACGCGTGGTTTAGTTATCAGCTGATTGCCGAGCTGACGAGTGATCAGTCCAGAACCGGAAAACAGGTTCAGAGCTTGGAAAACCTTCTCACTGATACTGACGAGACGGTCACGAAGTCTGCGGCTGCAATGGGTGCGCAACTGAACTTGTTGGACAGTGAAGTGAGGAAGCTCTGGGATGCACGCCGGGCAGCGAACCGAAAGGTCACTGACATGGAAAAGGCCGATAGAGCCGCCGCCACCACAATCCAAACCCTAAAAGACAACGGTTTTCGGCAGACCAAAACACTGGAAGCGCTGAGGGCTGACCTTAAAGCGCTGCAAACACTGTCTCAAGATATTGAGCGATTGGCAGGGTCTGCTCGGCAAATACAGAGCGACGTGGAGAGACTGGCCGACGATGTGAATCGCGCCAACCTTGAGCGCGCATCGCTGGCCAATAGAGTGAGTGCGAACGAGGAGTGGGTCGCCTCTATCAACGGCTTTCGAAAGCAGGTTAACGCCAACGTAGATCAGCTCAGAACGGATATCCGGCGTTTATCAGCGAGTGTGGATGCGCTTTCTGAGGCACCTGCGCCGGTGTTGTCGAATGTTCAATAAAGAGGGTGCTGGAGATGTCTCATGACAGTCATTAAAGACCGCGATATTGTTGAAAGCGTTGCGGATGCACTGCAATTTATTTCTTATTATCACCCCGCCGACTTTGTTCAAGCAGTACATCGCGCCTACGAGATGGAGCAAAGTCAGGCCGCGAAAGATGCCTTGGCTCAAATTCTGATTAATAGTCGCATGTGTGCCATGGGTAAGCGTCCGATTTGCCAGGACACGGGTATCGTCACGATCTTTGTGGACGTGGGAATGGACGTTCGCTGGGAGACCTCTCAAACGCTGGAAGCGCTGATCAATGAAGGGGTGCGACGAGCGTATTTGCATCCGGATAACAAACTTCGTGCCTCAATTTTAGAGGATCCGGCCGGTCTGCGCAGAAACACCAAGGATAATACACCAGCCGTTATACACACCCGCTTGGTCGCCGGAGATACGGTCGATTTTCGCGTTGCAGCCAAAGGTGGAGGCTCGGAGAATAAGTCCAAGCTTGCGATGTTGAATCCTTCAGACAGCATCGTTGAGTGGGTGGTGAAGACGATTCCCACCATGGGCGCGGGCTGGTGTCCCCCGGGCATGCTGGGGATCGGCATTGGAGGCACCGCTGAGAAAGCGATGGTGATGGCGAAAGAGTCGCTCATGGATCCTGTCGATATTCATGAGCTTCGCGATCGAGGCGCCTCGAATCGTGCTGAAGAATTACGTTTAGAAATTATGGATGCGGTCAATAAACTGGGTATTGGTGCGCAAGGCTTGGGTGGCTTGACCACAGTGCTCGACGTCAAAGTCATGGATTATCCGACTCATGCAGCATCACTTCCCGTGGCGATGATTCCCAACTGTGCGGCGACCCGACACGCGCATTTTGAGTTGACGGGCAATGGGCCCGCATTTCAAGAGGCGCCTGATCTTGATGCATGGCCTGATGTCACCTGGGAGCCGGGGGAGTCCGTCCGACGGGTGAATTTGGACACGGTAACGCGCGAGGAAACGGTGACCTGGCAGCCGGGTGATACGTTGTTGCTGTCGGGAACGATGTATACCGGCCGCGACGCGGCGCACAAGCGTATGACTCAAATGATTGCCAACGGTGAACCCCTCCCGGTCGATTTGAGCGGGAAGTTCATCTACTACGTGGGTCCTGTGGATCCTGTTCGAGACGAGGTGGTTGGTCCGGCGGGTCCGACAACGTCAACGCGCATGGATAAATTCACCGACACCATTCTAGAGCGTACCGGTCTGTTAGGTATGATCGGAAAGGCAGAGCGAGGCCCGGTGGCGATTGAGGCGATTCGCAAACATCAGGCGGTTTACCTTATGGCAGTCGGTGGTGCGGCTTACTTGGTGTCCAAAGCCATTACAGCTGCGCGTGTCGTCGCCTTTGAAGATTTAGGGATGGAGGCCATTTACGCGTTTACGGTAAAGGATATGCCGGTCAGCGTTGCGGTGGATGCCGAGGGCACTTCAGTCCACATTACAGGACCCAAAGTGTGGCAGGCCGCGATTGAAGAGCAAGCGATTGAGTTGTTTTAACGGCGTTTTTAGTGCAAGCGTCGCGGGGAGCGGAGCGTGGCGTTAGAGACACTTTACTGGCATGACTACGAAACGTCGGGTGCGTCCCCTTCAAATGACCGACCTTGGCAATTTGCCGGCGTGCGGACAACACTTGATTTAAACGTTGTTGGAGAGCCGCTGACTGTCTACGCAAAGCCGGCAGTCGATGTGCTGCCGCATCCTGTGGCCGTTCGAGTCACCGGCATTTCACCGTTTGAAGCGCAAGAAAAAGGTGCGACCGAACAGGGCTTTATTTCCCGTATTCACGATGAGCTGTCGCAGCCTGGAACCTGTGGTGTGGGCTATAACTCCCTGCGGTTCGATGACGAAGTAACACGGTTTACGCTGTGGCGTAATTTTTTTGACCCGTACGCACGCGAGTATAGTCGCGGCAACAGTCGGTGGGATTTAATCGATGTGGTTCGGTGCTTTTACGCACTGCGCCCCAACAGTCTTAACTGGCCAAAACGTCCTGATGGGGCCCCCAGTTTTAAGCTTGAGGACCTTACCGCTGCGAATGGACTCGAGCACGGTGCGGCACACGATGCTATGTCCGATGTGACGGCAACGCTTCAATTGGCGCGTGCCTTGCGACAAAGCGATGAGGCGTTGTTCGATCTGCTGTTGGCGAATCGGTTCAAGACGCGCGTCGAATCAATGATCGACACGCTCAAGCTGACGCCTTTAGTTCACGTTTCAGGGCTTATGGGAACGGATCGTGCGTGCCTCGGTGTGGTTGTCCCTTTAGCGATTCACCCTGAATTTAAGTCAGACGTTATCTGTGCTGATTTATCGCGTGAGCCTGAGTTTCTGACAATGCCCCCCGAGCTTATTCGGACGCGTTTATTTGCTAAGTCCCACGAGTTGGCGTCGCCAGAGGAGCGCCCGGGGCTCATGACGATCAAGGTGAATAAGGCCCCGGTGCTCTTGCCCATGAGTCATGTGACGCCCGAGTGTGCCAAGCGGCTGGGTTTGAGCGGTGAGGTTCTCCGGAGACATTTGGACGAGCTTCGAGAAGCTAAGGCCCGTCATCCGGGCGAATTTACGCAACGCCTTCAGGACGTCTACCGCGACAACACCAAAAAAACAGAGAGTAATCCAGATACCGCTCTTTACGGTTCCTTTGTTCCCGGTACAGATCGACGGCTCATTCAAGAGGTCAGGGATTGCTCACCTGCTGAGCTGAGAGATCGCCGGTTTGGGTTTAGCGACCCGCGTCTACCTGAGCTTTTGTTTCGCTATCGTGCACGCAATTGGCCTGATATTTTGACCGAGTCGGAACGCAAGAGTTGGCGTGATCACTGCCGAGAACAATGGTTAAACAGCAGTCACTTGAATCTTGAGACGTTCAAAAAAGCACTTTTGGAGGAGCTGTCTCGAGAAAGCCTAAATGAGAAACAGACCTCTGCGCTCAATGATCTACAGCGCTGGGTATCAGAGCAGTGGGAAATTTTAGATGTCAGCACCGCTTCTGTTTAAACTAGAGGCGCAAGTGCGCGATGTTGCGTGCAGGGAGAAAAGAGCACTGTGAAATTCGCTGGGCACCACATACTAGGAATCAGTCAGTTTAATCGCGCAGAGGTCGATCGGATTTTTGAGGTTGCGGACCGCATGCGTCCGTATGCCCAGCGCGAGCGCAAGACAAGTGTGCTTGAGGGCGCGATTCTCGGATCCATGTTTTTCGAACCTTCAACCCGCACGCGAATCAGTTTTGGTAGCGCGTTTAACCTTTTAGGTGGGCATGTCCGCGAGACGACGGGCTTTGAGAGCACGGCGATTGCAAAAGGTGAGTCGCTTTACGATACCGCCCGAGTCCTCAGTGGTTACTCTGACGCCATTGTCATGCGTCACCCCACAGCAGGATCAGTGCGTGAGTTCGCCAGCGCAAGTCGCGTGCCCGTGATCAATGGGGGTGACGGCTCAAACGAGCATCCCAGCCAAGCGTTACTCGACCTCTATACGATTCGGAGCGAGCTTGCCGATCGCCAACGCGGTATCGACGGGCTCAGAATCGCAATGGTCGGTGACCTTCGATTCGGTCGTACCGTGCATTCACTCTCAAGACTATTAACCCGATTTAACAATGTCAGTGTCAGTTTAGTGGCCCCTTCGGAGCTAAAAATGCCAGGCGAGTTGGTTGATGAGATGCGCGCTAACGGTATTGAGGTGGTTCAGACCGATCAGCTCGAAGCCGGAATCGCCAATGTTGATATTGTTTACTCAACACGCATACAGGAAGAGCGGTTTGAGTCTCAGGCGGATGCGGACCTTTATCGCGGACGCTTTCGTCTCAATCAAAGTATTTACACCGCGTTTTGTGAGCCGAACACGGTCATCATGCACCCGTTACCGCGCGACTCTAGAGAGGGCGCACAAGAGCTTGACGTAGACCTCAATGACGACCCTAATCTTGCGATATTTAGGCAGTCTGATAACGGCGTCCTCGTACGAATGGCGTTATTTGCCTTGATTCTGGGTGTGGCCGATCAGGTGGACGACTACTCTAGTCCGGTGAGTTGGAGCACGGAGCGGCGGTTTTGAGCGACGTCGCGCTGGTTTACGGCGCTCGTGACGTCGAGGTGACACGTCGCGAGACACTGTTCCAGGGGTACTTCCGAATGGACGCGATGACGCTTAAGCATCGTCGTTTTGACGGCAGCTGGACCGAGGGTATTCGTCGTGAAATGTTTGAGCGCGGCGACGCCGTGGCGGTCTTGCCGTGGGACGTCGAGCGCGACCAGGTCATTTTGATTGAACAGTTTAGGCCCGGTGCTATTCGAGAAGATGAATCACCTTGGATGCTCGAAGCGGTGGCAGGAATTGTCGAGTCGGGTGAGTCTGATGACGCGGTGGCGCACCGTGAAGCGCTGGAGGAGGCTGGATGTACCATGGATGCACTCCTCCCGGTGGTCTCTTATTACCCAAGCCCCGGCGCGTGTTCAGAGCAAATTCGGTTGTTCCTTGGGCGAGTGACCTCTGCGGCCGTTGGCGAGGTGAGAGGCCTCGACACTGAACACGAAGATATTTTGGTGCATTCGATACCGCGAGCAGAGGCCATTTCGCTGTTAGACGAGGGGAAGATCAATAACGGACTCACAATAATCGCCTTACATTGGCTAGCGCGTCATGGCGACCGTTTGCGAGCGGAGTGGTTAGTCACGTGACGGAGGTCGCGGGCGAGCCAGACGGTAAACAGCGGGGTCTTTTAGGCGCCAGTTTTGTTGTCAGTTTGGGCACCACGCTCTCGAGAGTGCTCGGTCTCTGCCGTGACGTTGTACTGGCCAATCTACTGGGTGCTGCACCGAATGCAGATGCGTTCTTTGTCGCCTTTAAGATCCCTAATTTTTTAAGACGCCTCTTTGCCGAGGGCGCCTTCTCTCAAGCGTTTGTTCCTGTGCTCACGGAGGTGCGCGAACGAGGCTCCCACGAAGAAGTGAAGGCACTCGTTAACCGAGTGGCGGGCGTGCTGGGTGGATCGTTACTACTTTTGACGTCCCTAGCCATGGTTATGGCGCCTTGGGTGGCGCTGTTATTTGCGCCCGGGTTTAGCCGAGACGCGGCGAAGCTGGCGTTAACAGCGGACCTCATCGTGTGGACCTTTCCCTACTTACTGTTAATCAGCTTGACGGGTTTTTGCGGTGCAATTTTGAACACTTACGGACGCTTTGCGGTTCCTGCTTACACGCCGGTATTGCTTAATCTGTCGCTGATTACTGCGGCTCTCGTCTGGGCTCCTGGCATGCCTGAACCGGCGCTGGGCTTAGCGATGGGGGTCATGCTCGCCGGTGTGGTTCAGTTACTATTTCAGTGGCCTGCATTGCATTCGCTTGAACTGACACCGAGGCCCGTTTGGGATACGCAGGATCCGGGTGTTCGCAAAATAATGACGTTGATGGTGCCCGCACTCTTTGGCGTCTCAGTGAGTCAGATCAACTTGTTGTTTGACACTGTTTTGGCCAGTTTGCTTCCCGATGGGAGCGTGGCGTGGCTTTACTACTCTGACAGGTTAACCGAGCTGCCCTTGGGCATCTTTGCCATTGCCATCGCCACGGTGATGTTGCCCACGCTATCGGCGCTGAACACACGTGCTGAATCAGACGCGTTCGCACGAACCCTCGCCTGGGCAGCCCGAAATGTCTTACTCATTGCAGTGCCAGCAACCGTTGCGTTGTGGCTCTTAGCGGAATCCATATTGGCGACGTTGTTCCAGTATGGGGCATTCACAAACGACGACGTCTTAATGGCCTCGGCAAGCTTACGAGCTTACACTCTCGGCTTAGGCGGCTTTATGCTCATTAAAGTTCTGGCGCCCGGTTACTACGCGCGCCAAGACATGAAGACACCGGTCAAAATCGGTATTGTCGCGATGGTCAGTAACATGGTGCTAAACGTCGTTTTTGTATTTCCACTGATGTGGTATTTCGACATGGGCCACGTGGGGCTCGCTTTGGCAACCAGCGTGTCCGCATGGATTAATGCGGGACTTTTGTATTTGGGCCTTCGGCGCGAGGGCTTATCGCTTGTTGAGATCCTGGCGCCTCAGTTTGTGCTTCGTATGCTTACGGCTGTCGTCCTCATGGGCCTTATTATCAGTATGCTGACGCCGGATTATCCTGTGTGGCTCGAAGCGGATGTGGGTTGGCGCGTCGCACGCATGACGATGGTTGTGACTGCAGGACTTGCAAGCTTCGTGCTTGTATTGGCGGTTTCGGGTTTAAAACTCAAAGCGCTTAAGGATCCCAGTGGACGCTAAAGAGGCGATAGTCCGGCTCCGGTTCTGTATACTTTCGTTTGTCACCTGATTGCGCAAGGCACCATGAAACTCATTCGAGGACAGCATAATTTTTCGGGATCCTCTCCGGCGGGCAGCGCAGTAACCATTGGATCGTTTGATGGCGTGCACCGAGGGCACCGAGAGGTCTTAGCTCATTTGAAACGTGAGGCGGACCGGCGTGGACTCTCGACCACGGTTGTGACCTTTGAGCCGCTACCGGGTGAGTTTTTGTTTCCAGACAAAGCACCGCCGAGACTCATGACCTTTAGAGAGAAATTTCGAGCGCTTCAAAGCCTGGGTATCGACAACTTAATGTGTCTTAAATTTAACGACGCATTGCGGGCGATGTCCCCGCGAGAGTTTGTAGAACGCATTTTTATCGACGGATTGAGTGCGCGTTACATCGCGTTTGGCGATGATTTTCGGTTTGGAAAACAGCGGGCAGGCGATTTTGCGTTTACTCAGCGGCTGGCGGACGAGCTCGGGTACGAGGTGGTTCCAACGTCAACGTTTGATCTTGAGGGCGAGCGAGTCAGTAGCACGCGTATTCGGTCTGCACTGTTAGACGCCAACTTTGTCCAGGCGGCCCATCTCTTAGGGCGGCCGTTTAAACTTTCGGGAAAAGTCCTCAAAGGCAAGCAGTTGGGGCGGCAAATTGGAGCGGCAACCGCCAATATTGCCCTGAAGCGTGTAAAGTCACCGTTGCACGGGGTTTACGCGGTTCGAGTGACGGGCGCCGGTCTTAAAAATGCGTCAGGCGTGGCCAATGTCGGCGTGAGACCCACCGTAAACGATGGAATGCTCGCAAATCTAGAAGTGCATTTATTCGACTTTGCTCGCGATATTTATGGAGAGCGCCTTGAAGTGGAGTTCATGACGAAACTCCGTGACGAGAAAAAATTTGATTCGCTGGATGCGCTCAAAGCCGCAATTGCGTCTGACCAAGAAGCCGCGCAAGTTTGGCACAGAGCCCATCCAGCCTAATATTTTGAGAATTCAGACGTACAATGAGCGATTATAAAAGCACTTTAAATCTTCCCGAGACGGGTTTTCCGATGAAGGCCAACCTGACTCAGCGTGAGCCGCAACGGCTAAAGCAGTGGGGGGAGATGTCGCTTTATCGAAAGATGCGCGACGCCGGCGTGGGCAAGCCCACGTTTATCCTTCATGACGGCCCTCCCTACGCCAACGGTGAGCTTCATGTAGGTCATGCGGTTAATAAAATTCTTAAGGACATCATTGTGAAGTCCAAGGCCTTGTCCGGTTTTGACGCGCCCTACGTCCCGGGTTGGGACTGTCACGGTCTTCCGATTGAGCTGAACGTTGAGAAAAAGGTAGGCAAGCCCGGGCACAAGGTCTCGGCCAGTGAGTTTCGCCAAAAGTGTCGCGATTATGCGGCTAAACAAGTCAGTAATCAGCGTGTAGATTTTGAACGGATGGGTGTGCTTGGTGACTGGGAAAACCCATACCTCACCATGGACTTTTCGTTTGAGGCCAATATTGTTCGCACCCTTGGCAAAATTATTGATAACGGCCACTTGAAGCAGGGGTTTAAGCCAGTCCACTGGTGTCTTGATTGTGGTTCGGCGCTCGCCGAAGCAGAGGTGGAGTATCAAGACAAGGTGTCATCAGCGATTGATGTGGCGTTTCCGTTTGCTAACCAGACTGCCGCAGCGGCCCTACTGGGTGTGCAAGGCGCAGAAGAGCTGTCAGTCGCGATTTGGACGACAACACCGTGGACGTTGGCGGCAAACCGTGGGGTGAGTCTTGCGCCCGATTTAGACTATGTTCTTATTCGCGTCGCCGGGCGTGGTGTTCTTGTGGCTGAGGCGCTTGCGGATGATTGTGCGGCGCGGTTCGGCGAAGAAGAGGTAGAGGTTCTTGCGCGTATTAAGGGGGCTGAGCTCGATCGTGTGGAGGTCATACCACCATTTTCCGCGACCCCTGTGCCCTTAATGCTGGGTGATCACGTGACCACTGACGCGGGTACCGGCTGTGTTCACACAGCACCTGCACACGGGCAAGAGGACTTCCAGATTGGTCAAGCGTATGACTTAGAGGTTTACAACCCGGTCGGTGCCAACGGCGTGTATTTGCCGGGCACGCCCGTGTTTGAAGGAAAGCACATATTTAAAGCCAATGACGAGATTGTTGAGGCACTCGCAGCGCGTGAGATTCTCTTGTGCCATCGTCCCTTCACACACTCATACCCGCATTGCTGGCGGCATAAAACGCCCATCATTTTCCGCGCGACGCCGCAGTGGTTTGTGTCAATGGACAAAGAAGGGATCTTGTCGCAAGCACAGGCTGCGGTCGATACCGTGAAATGGGTTCCTGAATGGGGTCGCGCGCGTATTGACGCAATGCTTGATGGTCGTCCCGATTGGTGTGTCTCGCGGCAACGGACGTGGGGTGTACCCATTGCCCTGTTGGTCAATAAAGTCGATGGCACCCTGCACCCCAGGACGATTGAGCTTATTGAGGATGTTGCTCAGCGCATTGAAAAGAAAGGGATCGACGCTTGGTTTGATTTAGAGGTCGCGGATTTATTAGGCGAGGAGGCCGATGCGTACGAAAAGGTCGTGGACACCCTCGACGTCTGGTTCGACTCGGGCGTCACTCACGCGTGTGTGCTCCGGGAGCGAGAGGGCTTGTCGGCGCCGGCAGACCTTTACCTAGAGGGCTCCGACCAGCATCGTGGATGGTTCCAGTCTTCATTGCTCACGGGTATAGGCGCGTTTAATGAGTCTCCTTATCGCCAAGTGCTGACCCACGGTTTTACCGTTGACGGCGACGGGCGCAAGATGTCGAAGTCGATTGGCAATATTATTCCGGCCAAGAAAGCGATGAATGATATGGGCGCTGACATTTTGCGTCTTTGGGTCTCGTCAGCAGACTACCGCAATGAGATTGCTGCAAGCGATGAGATTTTCAAGCGGACGGCGGACGCCTATCGACGAATTCGAAACACGTCGCGGTTTTTGCTCGCAAATTTGGCGGGCTTCGAGCCTGCGCGCGACCTTGTCGACAGTGCACAGCTTTTGCCGCTGGACCGTTGGATCGTGAGTAAGGCAAGAGACCTGCAGGCTGAGCTTTTAGAGGCCTACGACACTTATCAGTTTCATCACGTGTACCACAAGGTTCATAACTTTTGCAGTGGTGAACTCGGCGGATTTTACCTCGACGTCATTAAGGATCGACAGTACACCACACAGACGAATTCACTGGCGCGGCGGTCTTGTCAAACCGCGCTCTATCACCTGGCTGAAGCGATAAGCCGTTGGATTGCCCCCATTCTCAGTTTTACCGCGGAGGAGATTTGGGAAAATCTTCCCGGTGAGCGCACCGAGTCCGTATTTTTAAGTGAGTGGTACGACTTAGAGGGTGTTCAAGACCGCGAGGAGATGGGTGATGCCTTTTGGTCGCTGTGTCTTGCGGTACGACAAGACGTCAACAAGGCCATGGAGGCCGAGCGCGCAGTCGGGCACATCCGCGGTTCACTCGATGCCAACGTAACACTCTATGTCTCGAGCGAGCTTATGGCCTTGCTTGCGTCCCTTGAGGACGAGTTGCGTTTCGTCTTGATCACATCGGCGGTTGATCTTGCACCTCTGAATGAGGCACCTGAAGGTGCCCTTGAGGGTGAAGTTGAAGGCTTAAAAGTGGTTGTGTTTGCGAGCACTGCAGAGAAATGCGAGCGATGTTGGCATCGGCGCGATGATATTGGGACTTTCGCCGACCACCCGACGCTTTGCGGACGTTGTGTGACCAATATCGTCGGTGAGGGTGAGATTCGCTACTATGCCTAGCGACCAGAGAGTTGCCGGCGCCCCAATGAGCCTCCGAATATTCAGTAATCCATGGGCTGGATTTACCCTGGCGAGTATCGTCATCGGTCTTGATCAATACACTAAAGACCTGGCAAGTCAGAAGCTGGTATACCGCGTGCCCGTTGAGATCACGTCGTGGTTTGACCTGACTCTGGCGCACAACTCGGGTGCTGCTTTCAGTTTTTTGGCAACAGCGGGTGGTTGGCAACGATGGTTTTTAACGGTCATCGCCCTTGTGGTGAGTAGTGTTGTAGCGGTTTGGCTGACGCGACTGTCTTCACAGCAGCGTGTTTTAGGCGTCGCTTTGGGACTTATCTTGGGGGGTGGCCTTGGTAATTTAATCGACCGCGTCAGTCTGGGTTACGTTGTTGATTTTATTTCTTGGCATTACGGAACGTGGTACTGGCCCGCTTTTAATATTGCTGATGCGGCCATCTGCCTAGGGGCTGTCTTGCTACTTTGGGACAGTGTTTTTGGCGAATCGAGTAAGAGCGAATGACGAACGAGATAGCGATTTCTTCAAACACCAAGGTGTCCTTGAATTTTTCGATCACCTTGGAGACCGGGGAGGTCGTGGACAGCAATTTTGACCGTCCGCCCGTTGGTTTTGTTATGGGTGACGGCTCACTTTTACCCAGCTTTGAATCGTGTCTACTTGGCTTAAAAGCGGGAGAGCAGGCGTCTTTTACGATCGAACCCGAGCAGGGTTTTGGTGAGCCTCAAGACGCAAACTTTCAGGACATGCCGAGGCGCACCTTCAGCAATGACAGCGAGTTGGAAGTGGGTATGGTGTTCTCGTTTGCGGATGCGGCGGGCGGAGAGCTTCCTGGCGTTGTCGATTTTTTTGACGAAGAGACAGTCCGTGTTAATTTTAACCACCCACTCGCGGGACGCACCCTCACGTTTGAGGTGAAAATCGACCGCGTGGAACCAGCGGAGTTGCACTGATGACCGTGATGCTTGCCAACCCACGCGGCTTTTGCGCCGGCGTTGATCGTGCGATCGATATTGTTGATCGCGCGCTCGAGGTCTTTGGCCGCCCCATTTATGTGCGACACGAAGTGGTCCACAACAAAACGGTGGTTGATGACTTAAGCCAGCGTGGCGCTGTCTTCGTTGAAGAGCTGCATGAAGTCCCTGATGATTCCATCGTCATTTTTAGTGCGCATGGCGTATCAAAAGCAGTGCAGAATGAAGCCTCTAATCGCGGTTTACAGGTGTTCGATGCGACGTGCCCGTTGGTGACAAAAGTCCATGTGGAAGTGACCGCATTTAGTCGCGTCGGGCGAGAATGTATTTTGATTGGTCATGAGGGTCATCCCGAAGTTGAAGGCACCATGGGTCAGTACGACACCTCCGAGGACGGTAAAATGTATTTGGTTGAGGACGAAGAGCAGGTCGCTAATTTGGTTGTTCGGGATCCTGATAACCTGGCCTTTGTGACTCAGACAACGCTGTCAGTAGACGATACAGCCAAGGTCATAGACGCGCTTCGCGCTCGCTTTCCGAATATTCAGGGACCTCGCAAAGACGATATTTGCTACGCGACTCAGAACCGTCAGGATGCGGTTCGCACGCTCGCCAAAAAGTCTAATGTTGTGCTTGTGGTGGGGTCGCCCAATAGTTCTAACTCCAACAGGCTCAAGGAGCTTGCTGAACGCTGTGGCGCCAGCGCTTATTTGATTGAGTCTGCCGATATGATCGATCCGAAATGGATGAGTTCAGATGACAACGTCGGTGTGACCGCGGGAGCCTCTGCACCTGAGCACCTTGTTGAAGGCGTCGTATCCTGGCTCAGAGCCCAGGGGCATGTAGGCGTTGAGTCATTGGAGGGGCGACCTGAAAATATAACTTTCTCACTGCCAAAGGAGCTTCGGATACCGATGGTTGATCTGAGCTAGCTTACTGCTCGGATGCGTTTGGCCGATAAATGTTTTTTCTCTGCTATCGGGCATCTAAAATATAAATTTATAAGAGCAGATTCAGGTTCCGATTTACGGGTCTGGCGTCAGTTATATCCTCGTCGTTCTTGGATCTTTTAGCGGATCCTTTGCCAAGGTTGTCTTTTGGTTTTGTAACCGCGCGTCACCAGAGCTCAACGAGCGATCACGAGATTTTAAGCGGGAGAATATGTGCATGAAAGTTGTCATGGGACAGCTCAATACCTTTGTCGGTGATGTTGCGGGTAATACTGAGAAGGTCATTCAGGCGGCACAGGCTACTGGGACTGAAGACGGGGCGGTGCTGTTAGTTTTCCCCGAACTGACCCTCACCGGCTATCCCCCAGAGGACCTGCTGATGCGCGATAGTTTGCATTTGAAAATTGAGCGCGCTTTGAGTGTGCTCGCCGAGAAGCTGCCGCCTGACTTTTATGTGATTGTTGGTTATCCGCGTTGTGTAGACGGTCGTATATTTAACGCCGCTGGGGTGATACACAACCAGACGCTGATTGCCGAGTATCACAAACAGCGCCTTCCCAACTACCAGGTCTTTGATGAAAAACGTTATTTCAGCGAGGGCGATATGCCCTGTGTTGTCGATATTGCTGGTATGAAGGTGGGTATTACCATCTGCGAGGACATTTGGCATCGAGAGCCAGCGGACGCGGCAAAGCGAATCGGTGCGGAGTTATTAGTCAACTTGAACGCCAGTCCGTTCCACCGCGGGAAGCACAAAGAGCGCTGGCAAGCGATCGCGTCGCGAACGACTGAGCAAAAAATTCCAATTATTTATGTTAACCAAGTCGGTGGCCAAGACGAGCTGGTGTTTGATGGCGGTTCATTTGCGACCAACGCCGACGGTGAGCTGGCGGTCGTTGCGCCCGATTTTGAGGAGGGGTGTTTTGAAATTATGGTCGAGCGTACGGTCCGCGGGTTGGAGGTGGTTCCCGGTGTGACCGCGACGGCCTTGTCGGACGTTGCCGCGGTGTGGCAGGCGCTGGTGTTAGGCGTTCGGGACTATGTTGAGAAGAACGGCTTTCCCGGTGTTTTGCTAGGGCTTTCAGGCGGAATCGACTCTGCAGTCACCCTGGCCGTCGCGGTTGATGCTTTAGGCGCTGACCGTGTTCAAGCAGTGATGATGCCCTTTAAATACACGGCTGAAATGAGCGTGGCGGACGCCGGTGAGCAAGCCTCGATTATGGGCGTTCAATACGACGTCATTTCCATAGAGTCGATCTATGAGGCATTTATGGCCGGATTAACTGATCAGTTTCACGGCTTGAGTGCCGATACGACAGAAGAGAATTTGCAGGCCCGCTGCCGTGGCGTACTCCTGATGTCGATATCGAACAAGAAGCACCGTCTCGTGTTGACGACCGGTAATAAAAGTGAGCTGGCGGTGGGGTACTCCACGCTGTACGGCGATATGGCCGGTGGATTTGATGCGTTAAAGGACTGCCCAAAGCTACTCGTGTACGCGCTTGCCGCCTATCGGAACTCCTTGGGTTACTGCATACCGCAACGAGTTATCGATCGACCGCCATCGGCTGAGCTTGCGCCTGATCAGACTGACCAAGACAACTTACCGCCTTACGAAGAGCTTGACGAGATTATAGAGCGTTATGTGGAAAGTGATGAGAGTGTTGAGCAAATTGTGGCAGCAGGCTTTGCTGAACACGACGTTTCACGAGTCGTTAGGCTCATTGATCTGAACGAGTACAAGCGGCGTCAGGCACCCGTGGGTGTCAGGATAACCACACGTGGCTTTGGAAGAGACCGCCGCTACCCGATTTCGTGGGCGTGGCGTAAGCGTTAAGACTCGAATCCCGGCCGGTAGTCGAATTGAGGCGCCTTGGGTGGGTCCAGAAGACCGAACGAAGCTTGGTTAAGCCAGGACCGCTCAAGACCGTCGAGGTCATAGCCGCCTTCGAAGTTACATTCACCGTCTAAATTTGGGTGCTGAGGGTAGTTTAAG
>CBFHJX010000028.1:0-15724 GCA_965656285.1 Luminiphilus sp.
TCAAGCGTCGGACCAGACAGCGCCGAGCTTCGTGATCTCATAGCTGAAGTGACATCAGACAGCGAATAATCACGCCTTGTGCGGAAATTGAAGGAGGCGCAGCCGTGCGCATGTTGCAAGCGGTACGTGCCTCTGACATTCCACCATCTGATACCGCGTAAACTTCATCGACGTAAGGGCTTCCGCAGACGCTTTAGTAAAGAAGAACTCAATATTGGTGTTCACGTCTGTCAAAAGTGCCACCGCGGAATCCATGCGCTCTACGATGAGCTCACGCTGGGCACTCGACTGCACTCGCTCGAATACTTACTCGACGACAAGTTACTGCGTGGACATTTTAGCTGGGTCGCTAAACAGCGCGAGACGGCCTAACCGCTCAAAGGGTATGCAACCACGTCCGGGCGCGCGACAACTCGGTTGTAAAATCGCCGTCGCCACAAAGCGTCAGATCAGCCTGTCCTTGCCATGGCCGAACGTAATGCTCAAACATTGGCGCCGCGCGAGTTTCCCAGAAGTCGCGCACGGAGGCCTCACTACGGTCTCTCTCGTGTGCGTCACGGGCAATACGTCGTGACAAACAGGTATCAAGCGGTGTATCGACAAAAACCAGTCGATCGATCAATGCCCGAGTTGCGACCTCAGCCATTGCCAGCACCCCCTCTAATATCACCACCTCAGCGCTCTCGATAATTTGAGTCACGTTTGATCGTGTGTGCTGAGTGAAATCGTAAACGGGGGCATGAATTGATACACCCAATTTTAACTGCCCCAGATCCACCGCAAGACGTTCAAACTCAATTGCGTCAGGATGGTCAAAGTTGATGATTTCGCGAGACGCAAAGTCGAGGTGCGACAAGTCTCGATAATAATCATCCACACGCATAACGGCAGGACAGCGTGAGCCTTCCGCCATCGTGAGGGCTTCGACTAACCGTGTTTTACCACTGCCAGAGGCGCCAACGAATGCAACGACCGTGCTCACTAGACCACTCTTACCTACAATGCGCTGCTACTAGGGGACGCCTCAGAGCACCGACGCACTTCCAAACTCTTCTTCAAGCGACTCTCGTATTGTTTTACGTAATGCCCTGACGTCTGTATTTGCGCACTCACCGCCGTTCCAGCGTTGGTAAGTACCGTAGGCAGGGTCCCCCAAAGCAGTGGATAACTCCCACGCCAGAATACACCGCTCTTGGGGTTTTAGAAGTGTCGATTCAGCCACTTTAGCCAGTATCTGGTCCATGTTCGCAGCATCCGCTCTGAGCGAGTGCTGACCCATAGAATCCAGGACCATGTAATGCGGCGCCAAGGCGCTGTAGGGCGCCCAGGCCGAACCTTTAACGGCACCAGGAGCCCCATTGCGAGCAAAATTGCCCCAGGCGGTCATCATGATGTCTGTCATGTCAGCTGCAGACTCCGTATCCGGATACATATACGAACCAATCGGTCCGTACATGGCTTTTCCCTGAATAAACGAGATTTCACTTGCATGAGCCGCGCCCAACACCTCTGAAAATTTAATCAGAAAGCTGTCCTTTTGGTCATTCCAATCGTAACGATAAGCATAAAGGGACGAGTAACCTGCGGATTCGAGCGAGGTCAATGGGCTATCCACGCCTTGCGCCTTCCAGCCCTCGGAACGCTGCCGCACCCAAAACTTGTACATCTCAGGATCTTTCAAACTGACCTTTGGCGGTAACCATTTTGTTAGAGGATAAGCCGCGTCAACAAAGTAGCGATTGAGTCCAATCCAGAGGGTCACCTCCTCGTTGTTTGCGCCCGCCATTACCGGCACCGAAGGCTTGGCGTACTTCGGGTTTGCCAATGCAGCGGCGAATCCCTCAGCTGGAATAACGACCCCGTCGTTAATAATGCCCGGCGAACTGTGATCCGAGGGCATATCAAAATAAGTCATGATGATGTCACTCGCGTCTTCAGCACGCAGATCAGCCGCCGTCACGGCACGAGCATCTAGCCCTAGCGCCTGGGTAAACTCCCAGCTTCCGCGATCGACCTCCGAGAACTCTCTTTCGCGGTTGTGCGCTTGACGCGGGCTCAGACTATTCACATACCCCGACTGAGAAATTGCCTTGTGAAACAAACCGTCCGACAACGGTGAGGCGAGCAGGGTCAGTACATTGTGCCCGCCCGCGCTCTCACCAAAAATCGTGACATTGCTTCTGTCGCCACCAAACAAACCAATGTTCCGCTGAACCCACCCCAGCGCTGCAATAATGTCGAGTGTTCCAAAGTTTGCGATGGCGCCGGGACCACTGTCCAGGGCCGGATGCGTGAACCAGCCCAAGGGACCCAAGCGATAGTTAATGGTCACCACGACCACATTTTGCTCAGCCGCCAATCGAGAAAAGTCGTAGGTATTTTTATGCCCGCTTGTATTGCCACCGCCGTGAATCCAGAACATCACAGGCAGCGGACCGTCGGCGTCTTTGGGAGCAGTCACGTCGAGGTACAAACAATCTTCAGTCCCAATAGCGGCGTCACCCTCGACACCACTGACGCTGCTCGCTTGCTGAGGACAGATTACGGGATCTTCCCTACGCGCGAGTATTTGATCTGTCACCGACAGCGCTACTGGAGCGCGCCATCGCAGCTCACCCACCGGCGGCTGAGCAAACGGTATGTCGTACCATTGAAGGACATCACCCTCAGCTAAATAACTTCTCACAGATCCGGTATCAGTGACCACGGGGTCTGCGCCCGAGGGTTTTTGTGAAGTCGCAGCACAAGCCGTAAGGCCCGACACCAAGATCAAGACAAGCAATGAACGCATATAGTGCACCTTAGATAAAAAAAAACCCGGCATTGCCGGGTCATTATGGACAAACGGGTTTAACGACCTTTCCAGTTCGGCTTACGCTTTTCTGCAAAGGCTGTCGCGCCCTCAATCGCATCTTCGCTCGAAAATACAGCGCTCGTAATGACTTGCTGCTTGTCGAACATTTCTTCCTGCGACCAGTCGATAGACTCCCTGATCACTTGCTTACTGCGTTTAACCGCAAGTGGACCATTCTCAGCAATCTTTGCCGCCAACACTTTTGCCTGAGCCAACGCCTCGCCCGCCGGTGCAATCTGGTTAATCAGACCAATACTGAGCGCACGATCAGCGTCCATAAAGTCGCCGGTTAGTGCCATTTCCATGGCAACACGACTTGGAATCTGACGCGGTAATCGCACCAGGCCGCCAGCCGCAGCAGCCAGGCCACGTTTGACTTCCGGAATACCAAATTTAGAGTTATCTGCGGCAATAATGAGATCGCAGGTAATGGCTAACTCACAACCACCGGCGAGGGCATAACCCTCAACCGCCGCAATCAGAGGCTTGTCTGTCGAGCGCTGGACCATACCTGCAAAGCCACGACCCTCAACATAAGGCGTCTCGCCAGTCACAAAGGCCTTTAAGTCCATACCCGAGCAAAATGTACCGCCGGCGCCCGTCAATATGACCACGTGCGTGCTGTCGTCCGCGTCGAGCGCGTCGAGCGCCGCCGCAATGCCTTCCGCGACGTCCTTATTGACGGCATTTTTTGCTTTTGGACGATTAATCGTGATCGTCATGACGCCATCGGCGACTTCGGTTAAAACAGCTGCTTCACTCATATTATCTCTCCTTATTGTGTCCGCTTAATCTTAACGAGGCTGCATACGGATGCCACCATCCATACGAATGCTCTCGCCGTTGATGTAATCGTTATCGATGATTGCCGCGACCAGCTTGCCAATTTCCTCGGGCGCGCCTAGACGTTGCGGATAGAGTACGGCCTGTGACAGAGAATCGATAGATTCTTGTGGAAGACCTGCAAATAACGGTGTGTTGATCATGCCTGGCGCGATGGCGTTCACTCGAATACCAATCTTCGCTAAATCACGCGCAATCGGCAGCGTCATGCCAACAATGCCACCTTTTGTGGCACTGTAAGCGGCCTGACCCATTTGGCCCTCGTAAGCGGCAACCGATGCTGTGTTAATGATCACGCCACGACCCATATACTCATCCACAGGCTCGTTGTGCTGCATACGAACGGCACAGAGACGAAGCACATTAAAGGTCCCGGTAAGGTTCACGGCAATCACTTTGTCCCAGAGATCCAACGGGAACGCCCCGTCTCTGCCTACCGTCTTAGCCGCATTAGCAATACCTGCGCAATTAACAACCGCATAAATTGCGCCAAATTTATCAATCCCGGAGTCAACCCCAGCTTGAACAGAAGCCTCGTCGGCGACATTGACCTGCGCAAAGTGGCAACGATCAGCGCCCATCTCCTCAACCATCGCCGCACCCGCCTCAGCGTTAAGGTCGAAAATGATAATATTGCCACCGTCAGCATAAATCCGTCGCGCAACTGCTTGACCAATACCCGATGCACCACCGGTAACAACGGCAGCTCTTCCTGAAATATTCATAACAATCCTCTGTAAAGTGACTTTGTGTCAGGCAATCCCGACAACGTGATGCGTGTTCTCTCCGGAGGGCTCGATAAGCACCCTCTCCCCAATTGGCTCGCCCTCGGCAAACAGATCCGCGAGGCCGCCTTGCTCAATCAGCGCGCCTGCGATGACGCGTTGACCTGCGTCATTAATCGCCAGCAGCGCCAGCCACTGCCCCTCGGGTATCGATTTTATGACGAACGTTTCAATCACAGCAGCGCCGCTGAATTCTGAGGCAAGCGCAATACTATTTCCACCTTCTTTAAAGCTCAGCTCATGACTGAGGGGGTCGGCCACACCGGGCGAACGACTGTAAACGCCCACCGCGTGTTTAGACAGGTGACCACCCAGCGCGCCAACAAGAACATCGCTGTATTGTCCGCTTTGAATGCTGGCCACTGCACTGGCAATGCCATGCATTGAATAATTATTTCCGGGACCACCAAAAAACGCCAGACCCCCGGTTAAGCTCTTGGGGCGTTGATCATCGACATCAATCCCCAACGCTTCCATGGCTTCAATAACGGCCACCGGAAAGCAGCTGTAAAGATCGAATGCGTCAATATCGGCGGCCTCGAGCTCGGCCCTCTCAAGCGCCTTTGCGTAACTCCAGCGAAGCGCCGGTGACGTCGACAAGTCCGCTCGCTCTAACAATGCACGTTCGGTGGCCTCAGCGAAGCCCCTCAGAAACACAGCGTTCGTCTGAACGCCAAGCGCTACCGCCAACTCATAGCTCATAACCACTAAAGCTGCAGACTGATTGACCCCATCTTTGGCTACCATTGATTTGAGGTGTGGATCGCCAACGACTCGATTTCGGTCAGAAAGCTCAGTAATTTCAATGGCCTGCGGTACGCGCTCAAACATTGCAAATGGATTTACTCGTGCGACTTCGGCCAGCGGCGCTAATACCCGTCCCAAATAAGATCGGTAATTAGCGCGCGAAAGACCTCGGCTATTGCGCTTTCGATGTTCTATCAACGGGTAAATATCAATCGGTGCGATGACTTTATGGGCTGCGAGGGCCGGAACAAATTGATCTTCAAGCCCCATGCCGTCGTCTGACGACTCGCCTACTGGACTTGCCGACCAATCCAGTGCCTCCCCCGATCGCTGATGCGCTCGCATCGTTCCAATAGCCTCTGCTCCACAAAGCACCACCATTTGCGCGTCTCCACGCGCAATCGCACTGCATGCCTTGGCCGTGTACTGTTGCGGACTTTGCCCCCCAGCAGTCGCATATCGCGCATGCACGTGTTCTAAATTAGCTTTATCAGCAACCGATCGGGCAAACTGATCACTGAATCCAAACGGCGCGAGCAGCGGCTTAATTCGGTCGGGGACCGAATCGACAAACGTCCGCATGACCATAACTTGATCCACATGCTGCTCAACGTTTGCGACCCCCAGTGAGTTCAAGGCCTCTCTAACCGCCTCTGCGGCGAGCTCCACGGGGCCCAACCGACGATTCTGGGGACCCAGCCGATCCACCACCTGACTTGCCGCAACCAGTACTGGCATATTGTCCTTGATCTGCACTAACGTTGACCTCCTACAGATGTACACATGTTCCAAAATTGTCGCGCATGTAGCGACGCACCACCCACCAATAAGCCGTTGACCTCGGGGTGTACGGTAAATTGAGTGCAGTTCTCAGGGTTTACACTGCCGCCGTACAACACAGGAACATCCGCGGCAAATGCGCGGTCCAAGGTTCGCTTAATATGGCGATGCATAACAACAACATCGTTTGGCGATGCCGATTCACCTGAGCCAATAGCCCACACCGGCTCGTAAGCAATAATCGGTACAGCGCTTAACCCCCGACAGGACTCAGTGACCTGTGTCGCAATGAGCGACTCGGCGCCCCCTGATTGGCGCTCAAGCAGTGACTCACCGACGCAAATAATGGGTCGAAGTCCCTCGGTCTCCAAGCGCAACGCTTTCTGCGCAATCACAGCGTTGGTCTCACCGTGACCCGACCGTCTTTCGGAGTGACCGACAATTCCGTAGCGACATCCCAAAGCCTTGAGCATCGCAGCCGACACCTCACCGGTATGCGCACCCCCCGAATGAATCGAGACGTCTTGCCCGCAAAGCGACACTCCGAGTAGAGCGGCAGCCTGTTGGACAAATACCGCGGGCGGCGCAACCACGACATCGGCAGTGGTCACTTCGGGACAATCATTCCATTCACACTCGAATGCTCGTACGGCATCGAGGTCGACGGCCATTTTCCAGTTGGCGACAATCAACTTTGGTATCATTTGACCTTTCTCATCGCAACGCCAGCGGACAAAGCACTGTTGGCTAACCTCGTCCTTATCGTCGCTTCAGGTGAACAGAAATTGTGAAATTTTCAAATTACGCCGAACATTACAGTAGCCAAAGCGGGATCGTCCAGCTAATGGAGGATTTGTCGATCGCCGCATCTCCTGGTCAGGCCACTTTCCCTCTGGGCGGGGGTAATCCGGCGCACATACACGAGGTTCAGGAAGCGCTTAGAGACAGCGCTCAAGCCTTAATCGACAGTGGGTCGCGCTTCGCCAGCATGATCGGCGACTACGATGCTCCTCAAGGCCATGAAAAATTTAGGTGCGTGCTGGCCGCAGAGCTTTCGAACCTATTCGGACGTCCCATTGACGCGAATAACATCGCGATCACCAATGGCAGTCAGGCCAGCTTTGAGATTTTGTTTAATTCTCTGGCGGGTCGCTTTGACGACGGCAGTTGGCGCGAAATCGCACTGCCGATTGCTCCTGAGTACGTGGGTTATAACGACATGTCGAGACAAGCGAATTCGATACTGCGCGCATCGGCTGCGCAGATCGACCTGCTGTCAGACCAACACTTTAAATATCGCGTCGACACTTCAGCGTTTTCGGTCAACCCGACCACTACCGGTGCCGTCTGCTTGTCTCGACCCACCAACCCGTCCGGAAACGTGATCTCGGACCAAGAGCTCGCGCGCGTTGCTGCACAATGCCGAGAGGCGGGCGTGCCGCTCATTATTGACAGTGCTTATGGGCTGCCCTTCCCCGGTATGATCTACACCGAGGCCACCCCTTTTTGGGACGAAAACACAATTTTATGCTTAAGCTTGTCAAAATTGGGGTTGCCCGGGGTTCGGACGGGCATTGTCGTGGCGGACACCGCAGTGACTCAGTTGATTCGCAATGCCAACGCCATCAATGGTCTTGCGCCTGCGCGCACCGGACCAGAGCTCCTATTGCCGCTTATCGAACGCCAGCAGTTGTCCGATCTGTGTGAGCGCGTCATCAAGCCCCACTACCTCGCAAAACAGCAACGCGCCATTGACGCCATGCTGACTGCGGCTCACGACCTGCCGGTTCGGATCCATAAGCCGGACGGTGCCATGTTTCTTTGGACTTGGTTTGAGGGCTTACCCGGTGGCACTGATGCTCTTTACCGACGCGCAGTCGATGAAGGCGTAATCACCGTACCCGGTCGACACTTTTTTCAGGGACTCGAGTCTTCCTGGCAACATGCGCGGGAATGTCTGCGAATCAACTATGCAGGTGATCCAGACGTGGTCTGTGAGGGCATAAAACGCCTGATTAATATTGCACGGCGTCAATATCGAGGCGAGTAACCGCGCTGCTGAAAACCCATAAGAAGATCCAGCAACGGCTGTAAAACACCGGGTAGCGCGTAATCTATTTGCTCAGTGAAGAGAACCACAGAAAGGCCCTCACACGGTCGCGAGGCTCTTGCACAACTGCGGCGTGTGGACGATTTTGTCGCGTTAAGTGCAATGCGAACCCATTGATCCAGCAGCCACACCGGCGTGGGACCAAAGTCTAGCCATGACTCAGTCGGCTCAGTATGATTCCTACTCATAGTTTACGGAACGAGTCACTGCCATGCGCATCGCCATTGTGATCGGAAGCCATCGAAAAGACTCTCAAAGTGCGAAGGTTGGACGCTTTCTACAAGCGCAGATTCAGGCACTAGGTGATCACGAGTGCTGGACCTGTGACCTTGGTAAAGACCCTCTGCCCCTGTGGGACGAGGACATTGGAACTGATGCCCCCCACTGGCGTGCACTCGGTCCGATAAACGAAAACTTGGGGCACACAGACGCCCTGATCGTGGTTGCACCGGAGTGGCACGGCATGGTTCCCGCCGCATTAAAAAACTTCTTTTTGGTCTGCGGCGCAGACGGAACACTGGCCCATAAGCCCGCATTGGTCGTAGGCGTGTCCGCCGGGCCTGGCGGCTCTTATCCCGTTAACGAGTTACGAACCAGCAGCTACAAAAACAACCGTCTCTGCTACTTACCGGAGCATTTAATTGTCCGCAATTGCATGGTCGTGATGAATGAAAGTGGAACAGAAAACGACCCTGAAGAGCACCGCTATGTGTCGGAGCGCAGCGCCTACTGCATCAGGCAACTGCTCGCTTATGGCCTCGCGTTGGCGCAGGTGCGTGCGTCGGGCGCCGCTGACTTGGATGCCTACCCCAACGGGATGTAAATTAAACGAGACGTTGGTAGCCACCACCGAAAAACACCAGCGGCTCGCCTTCTGAGTGTGTCAGCGCCTCGACCTCGCCAACGATTATGTGGTGATCACCCCCCGGGTGAAGCGCGGTGAGTCGACACGACAACGTGGCAAGCGCGCCTTCAACCAGAGGCACACCGGTGTCACCAATAATTCTGTCAGCAACATCCATTTCGTGGGCTAACGACCGAGCGTAACGGTCAGACAATGCTTGCTGAGAGCTCTTTAGTATCGAAATGCCATACCGCTCGCACTCCGTGAACTCTTTAAAACACTCCGACGTGTTTTGAATGCTCCACAACACAAGGGCTGGGTCTAGGGACACAGCGGCAAATGAATTCACCGTCATGCCGATCGAACGACGGTCAGACGTTTGTGTGGTCAAAATGCAGACCCCAGTGGCGAATTGCCCCAAGGTGTTCCGTAACGCGCGCGTGTCCAAGTGATACCCCCAACATTTCGGGCGAAGATTAACACAGCGAGTCGCATCAGGGCGTAATTGCTTTGGCTTAGTGCGGACAGAGGCAAGACATTTTGCACCCAACATCAGAGCGCATGACCTCGCTCAATGCCACCCTCATACGACTCGCTCTCGAGTAACGTTTAATCTCTGGTTCATTACTCGCAATCGTCCCTGTCACACCAGTTGACAGCACACGACAAGAATCTAAGCTGTACGACGACGTCAATTGGAGAGTGTTAATGACCAACCCACTGCGAAGCTTGAACCACGGCCTTTGCGACGAGCTGAATATGCTAAGGGATACGACTCGGAACTTTGTACTCAAGGAACTAGCGCCCATTGCGGACGAAGTCGATCGATCCAATGATTTTCCGCATCACCTGTGGCGCAAAATGGGAGAGCTCGGGCTGCTCGGCATTACAGTCGACGAGCGTTTCGGCGGCTCAGCCATGGGTTATCTCGCTCACATCATCGTCCTAGAGGAGATTAGTAGAGCCTCCGCGTCAGTCGGATTATCTTACGGCGCACACTCAAATTTGTGCGTGAATCAAATCCATCGCAACGGGTCGGAGAGTCAAAAAGAAAAGTACCTTCCCGCGTTGTGCTCCGGTGCCAAGGTCGGTGCGCTCGCCATGAGCGAACCTAACGCCGGTTCTGACGTCGTGAGCATGGCACTTAGGGCTGATCCTAAGGGCGATCACTATGTTTTAAACGGCACAAAAATGTGGATCACCAACGGTCCCGATGCTGACACCTACGTCATTTACGCAAAGACTGACCCCGAAGCGGGCTCGCGAGGTATTACCGCCTTTATTGTAGAGCGAGATTGTCCCGGCTTCACCCGAGGCGAAAAACTCGACAAACTGGGGATGAGAGGCTCAAACACGGCGGAGTTGATTTTTCAGGACTGCCACGTGCCCGCTGAGAATGTACTCGGCGAGGTCAACGCAGGCGTCGCGGTATTGATGTCCGGACTGGATTACGAGCGCGCCGTCCTTTCAGCGGGTCCTGTTGGAATCATGCAAGCATGCATGGATGTCGTCGTGCCCTACGTTCACGAGCGCAAGCAGTTCGAACAACCGATCGGTGAGTTTCAACTAATTCAAGGTAAATTAGCTGATATGTACGCTTCTACGGCCGCTTGCCGAGCCTATCTTTACGAAGTGGGACGCGCGTTAGATCGCGAGGAAGACAGTCGGAAGGATGCGGCAGCCGTGATTCTTTACACAGCAGAGGCCGCCACAAAGTCAGCCTTGGATGCGATTCAAATCCTCGGTGGAAACGGCTATACCATGGACTACCCCACCGGACGCTTTTTGAGAGACGCGAAGCTTTACGAGATCGGCGCAGGAACCTCCGAGGTGCGCAGAATGTTGATTGGCCGCGAGATCTTCCAAGAAACTGCATAGCCTCCACAAAAGGGGGATTGTTCCTCAGCGCTCACCCCCCTACTCTTAGACCCTAAACCTGCATGTTACGGACATGTTTATTTGGCTCTAACGAGGAATGATGATGGGCGGTACTACACGCTGGACTAAACTCAATTGGGAAGATCCTTTTGAGCTCGACAGACAGCTAACCGATACGCAGCGAATGGTGCAGGCATCTGCACGTGAATATGCGCAAACAAAGCTTGCACCCCGAGTCACCTCTGCGTTCGCTGACGAGCGCATGGATGTGGAGATTTTCCGGGAGATGGGTGACGTCGGCTTGCTCGGCTCGACCATTTCTGGCTACGGTTGTCCGGGCGTGGATTACGTCTGTTACGGTCTCGTTGCTCGCGAGATAGAGCGTGTCGATTCAGGCTATCGCTCGATGATGAGCGTCCAGTCGTCCCTGGTCATGTACCCTATCTTCGCTTACGGAACCGAAGCACAACGGGAACGTTATCTACCAGGTCTTGCCACTGGCGAGTTGATCGGCTGCTTCGGCTTAACCGAACCTGATCACGGGTCTGACCCTGGCGGCATGAAAACACGTGCCCGTGCTGTTGAAGGTGGTTACCGGCTTACTGGTTCAAAGATGTGGATCAGCAACAGCCCGATCGCCGACGTCTTTGTGGTTTGGGCGAAAACCGACGATGGAATTATACGAGGCTTCGTTTTAGAAAAAGGCATGGCGGGCCTTAGCGCACCCAAAATCGAAGGAAAGCTAGCACTGAGAGCCTCGATAACCGGAGAGATTGTCATGGACAACGTCTTCGTACCTGCCGAAAACCATCTACCCAATACAGAGGGACTCAAAGGCCCTTTTGGCTGCTTAAATAACGCTCGATTTGGCATTGCTTGGGGTGCATTGGGGGCGGCAGAAACCTGCTGGCAAACGGCTCGCCAGTACACGCTCGATCGTCAACAGTTCGATGTACCGCTGGCGAGCAAACAGATCATTCAGCTTAAGTTGGCAAATATGCAGACTGAGATCTCAATAGGTCTGCAGTCATGCCACCGTGCGGGAGTGATGATGAGCGAAGGTGCCATATCGCCGGACCTGATTAGTTTGATCAAACGTAACTCCTGCGGTAAGGCGCTGCAAATTGCCCGCGATTCACGTGATATGCTCGGCGGTAACGGCATTTCAGGCGATTTCCCCGTAATTAGGCACATGCTTAATTTGGAAGTTGTGAACACTTACGAGGGCACGCATGACGTTCATGCGTTAATATTGGGCCGAAGCCAGACCGGCATTTCCGCTTTTTAAGGAGTTTTTGTGTCCCCCTCTGATGTGTCTACCATCGATGATGTCCGCATCGATGGTATCAATGACCTCGTGGCGCCCAACGAGATTATCGACCAATATCCCGTTTCCCCCGAAGCGGCGGCACTCATTCAGTCGACTCGCCGAAAAATCGGCAACATTATGCGCGGTGAAGATGAGCGCTTACTGGTCGTCATTGGTCCTTGCTCAATTCATGATGCGGACGCCGCCATCGAGTATGCACAACGGTTACAGCACGTCCGCAATCAACACGCCGACAAGCTGGAAATTGTCATGCGCACCTACTTTGAAAAACCCCGAACCAGCTTGGGTTGGAAGGGCTACATTAATGATCCGTTTCTCGACGGGAGCTTCCGAATTAATGAAGGTCTAGCACTGGCTCGAAAACTCTTGCTGACCATCAATGACATGGGCATTCCCACAGCCGGTGAATTTCTTGACGCAATCTCCCCACAATACGTCGCTGATCTAATGTCTTGGGGCGCCATTGGTGCACGAACAACCGAAAGCCAGAATCATCGCCAACTCGCGTCGGGGCTGTCCTGCCCTGTTGGATTTAAAAACGGAACCGAGGGCAATGTGCAAATCGCGGTCGATGCGATCAAAGCCGCTGGTGCGAGTCACCACTTCCTGTCAGTCACCAAGACGGGTTCTGCAGCCATTGTCAAAACCTCTGGGAACTCAGACTGCCATCTCATTCTTCGAGGGGGCCTAAAGCCTAACTACGATGCGACCAGTGTGCGCGAAGCCGAACTACTGCTTGAAAATGCCGGTCTCTGCACTGGGTTAATGGTGGATTGCAGCCACGCAAATAGCCACAAAGATCATGCGAAGCAAATTGGTGTTTGCCAGAGCATTGTTGACCAGCGACGTGGAGGTGGCTCCCCGATTCGTGGTGTGATGATTGAGAGTCATCTTGTTGGCGGTAACCAACCGATTGCGGCTACGGCCGATCTCACATACGGTAAAAGCATCACCGACGCCTGCCTTGGATGGGCAGACAGTGAGATGCTTTTGGATGCACTGGCCAACGGTTAGAGCAGCGGCGTCGCTGGGGGCACGATTTTTGCCCTAAACGGATGCCTAGATCACTAATATCGCTCAGTCTTGGCGACCAGAGCATTGCACCGTCAGATGTTATGGATAATCGGGCGACACGATCGGCGTATCACTTGTGTCAGACTCAATAAGTTCAATTATCGGCTGGTTAAACCCGCGCTTTAGGCCCGCTAATGAGCGTCGATTTTTACCCATCATGGGCGCTGCAATTTCAAGCGCTTTAGTCTCGAGAGCGTCCAAGCCGACGACGGCATCGACAACATCCAGCGCCAGTGCTCGCGTCGCCGTAAGGCGCTCGCCTGTGAGAAGTGCCGCTCTGATCGCAATTGGACTCAACTTACTGCACACCAACTCGTTCATTCGCACAGTCAGCGTCATGTTGAGATCGACCTCGGGAAGACAGAAAAACCCCCGATCCTCGCGCATCACCCGATAGTCAGACGCCAGCGCAATCATTGCGCCTAAGCCAAAGGCATGACCGGTCATAACAGAGACTACCGGTATTGGCGCATCTAAAAGCCGCACCAAGACACGCATGCAAAGCTCTGGAAACTGCTTATCGCCAGAGGCCATGAGGTATTCCAAATCCAAACCTTGGCTGAAATTTTTCCCCTCGCCTGAAAGCAATAAAACCTGACACTCCTCATCCGCGATGGCGGCCGAGATGGCGTCATCGAATTGCCCCAAAGTCTCAGGATTAAAACGCCCCTCTCCCAAAAACACATGACGATGAATCGCTGGCATAGCGTGGTCTCTTATAAGGAATTTGTGGTGACAAATAGTACAGGACACTCGCCTAATTGAGATAAACTTATGTCACTTTTAATTAGACTGGACTCCCTTATGAGCAAGCTCGACCAACTGGCCGCAATGAGTATCGTAGTCGCTGACACCGGAGACATTGATGCGATCGCAACGCTCAAACCAGTCGACGCCACCACCAATCCGTCGTTGCTTCTAAAAGCAGCCGGACTTGAGCGTTTTAAGAGTGACGTGGTGTCGCTAAAAGGCACCGACAACGCCGCGGATGAGTTCGCGGTGAGGGTCGGCTCACAAATTGTCTCACTCGTACCGGGTGTCATTAGTACTGAAGTCGATGCCAGGCTCTCATTTGATACCACAGCGACCGTCGCAAAAGCCGAAGCGCTCATCGAGCTTTACGCGAAGGCTGGTGTCGACGCGAGTCGGGTACTTATTAAAATAGCGTCAACCTGGGAAGGTATTCGCGCGGCCGCTGAACTGGAGAAACGTGGCATTCACTGCAACTTGACCTTGCTCTTTGGGTTTGAGCAGGCAAAGGCGTGTGCAGACGCCGGCGTATTTCTTATCTCACCCTTTGTCGGACGCATTACGGATTGGTACAAGGCCAACACAGACGTCAGCATTGAGACACCCTTGCAGGATCCAGGCGTCCAGTCGGTACACCGAATTTACGATCACTACAAAACTCACGGCTATAAAACCGTGGTCATGGGGGCAAGCTTCAGAAATACCGGGCAAATTGAGGCCCTAGCCGGTTGCGACAGGCTGACCATCGCACCCAACCTACTTGCCGAACTTGGGGCGGCCGACGGTGCGCTCGAGCGCGCGCTCAGTGACGCCCCAGCAACACGCGGTATAGCCGCTGAAATTACAGAGGCGGAGTTCAGGTTTGATCATAACGAGAGCGCTATGGCGAGTGAGAAGCTCGCCGACGGCATCCGCCGGTTTGTAGCCGACCAACGACAGCTAGAGGCTGCGCTGTCCTAAGCCGGAGCGGGCTCTATCGAACAGGGGTCTAGCTAAACGCTGCTGGACGCTTCTCAAAGAATGCGGCGACTGCTTCGAGTTGATTCGGCTGATACATAATACCGGTCTGCTCCACTGACTCAGCGGTGAGCAACTCGGAATCTGTTGCGTCGCTCATGTGATTAGAAAGACGTTTTGCACTCCGAATAGCATCAGGATTCTTTGTCGCTATCGTTTTCGCAAGTGACATTGCGCGAGCCAGTGGATCGTCATTCGTCTCGGTCGCAAATCCAAACTGCTGGGCTTCGCTGCCGGAAAAAATTTCGTTGGTGTAGACCAGACGCCTTAAAATATCGTCTCGAACATTGCCACGCCAAAGGGGATAGCCCGACATATCGGGGACGAGACCCCAGCGCATTTCCATGACCGCGCATTGAGTCTCCGGATGAATAATTTTGACATCGGCACCGGCCATCAACTGCATCCCCCCGCCAAAGCAGATGCCGTGCACGGCGGCAATGACCGGCACAGGTAGTTGTCGCCAACCCCAGCCCATTTGCTGAACAAAATTCTCTTTCTCGTGGGTTCTTGGGAGCAAGTCAGTTGGGCCGTCAGTACTTGCACCAAAACTTGACACATCTAAGCCGGCGCAAAAGGCATTACCTTCGCCACTTAACACAATGACACGAATCGAAGAATCATCGCTCAGTGCCTCAATGGTCGCGAGAACGGCGTCAAACATTGCCGGATCAAGCGCATTCATTTTGTCGCCTCGATTTAACCGAACGTG
>CBFHJX010000029.1:0-15107 GCA_965656285.1 Luminiphilus sp.
ACCCGCCTCTGCTACTGAAATTCGGTTATATGCGTGATAAAGGCCGTCTTGACGAAGATTAGACTTGATACTGATAGCACTGACATCACGCGCTTGACTCAGAAAATGGGTCACTTCCTCGAGTGGAACCGACACTTTTTCTGCACTAAACCCCTGCGAGTAGATGCCCGCCCGATAACGTTCGGCAGCGGTGCCAAGGGCTTCCATGACCTGTTTTCGGACCTCGTCACCAACCGGACCAGACCCCGTAGAGCTTGCATGCCGCTTAAGCACAGCGGCCACCTCCGACATAAAGTCAGCGACCTCTGTAGACAGCTTGACCTCAGCTTCAGACAGCCCATCAAACAACGCGACCGCACGATTGAGGAAGCGATGCAGGTAGCAAAGGGTCACGACCGACACCCCAGTCCCCACCAATGCATTGTTCGCGTCGTTCCACTCAGGCCGTTGCGTGTTCATCCAAATACCAGCGTCCGGAATGAAATTGGCCATTTTGGTCAGTAACGTCACCAATATTTTTTCCGCAAGATTGACCTGATAAACCCCACCCTTCGGCGAAAACAACAATCGACCGTCAGCTCCCACAGCTCCCACTCGCTCGTCGATGACCTTGTCGAGCGCCTCATCAAACTCAATGGTGTCGTAGGGGTCTTTCAGAATACTGGCATACGGTTTGATACGATATGGAACGTTGGCGTAGGCAAATATTTCTCTAAACATCAACGACTTAATGGCAGCAGGGTTATGTGCGATCGACTGCTCGACTAACTTCAACAAGTAAATCAGCTGATGATCACCCCAATAGCCAATGTTCGCCCAAGGGTTCTCGGGTTCAGGACGCTCCCAATCAATCCCCTGGCGGGTAATACGGTAAGGGTTATAGCCGTCGGCCGTCGTTGCATTAACAAACTTCGTAATCATGTTGGCGCCAAAACAGGGAATCGACGAACTCAGCGCCTCCCAATTTTGAAAAATATCTCGCCAATTACCTTCGTAGTTGAGTAGCTTCTGGCCACTATCGTCTTTCACTTTTATAGCGAAGCGATTCCAGGGACGTGAGGGGTCACCGTGGCGTCGGCTGAAGCTGAGGGGCAAATACTCTCGGCAGAGTCGTTCCGTTTGCGGGTCCGCGTGCTGGCCCAGCGAGACCTCTAAATCATGGTAGGTAAGTGTCTCGGGAAGCGAGTCGAAAAAGTCAGTATTCGCCTCGTAAACACCGTTATTCCAGCTGTTGCAAAACGACGCCAAGTCCCGTTTTTGGATTGTGTAATTATCAATGAACAAGCCACCACGCATGATATTAAAAAGCACGTTTGAGGCGTGATGATTCGCACTGAGAGTATCGCCGGTAACCTGAATACCATCAGCGGTGCTGATCAGTCGTTCAAGATTGCGGGTGCCCACTCGAATGTCATCCAGCACAGCAGGGGCCAAATCCTGCCCACTGGATAAGAGTGCGAGCGTGTTTCTCACCGCGGCCGGCCCTTGATTGACGTCAGCCACAATCCCCCAAGTATGTACCTCGCCGGGCGACACCGTCAGCCTTTGGCGCACGAAGTACGACCCTCTTCGTCCAACAACCTCAGACTCTGAAACAATACTGGCGCCTTGACGAAACTGGTCTACCTGGTCTGAGCTAATAAGGTAGGTGTCAGCACGCGTACCGTAAGACCATACTGCGGTAGCAGATAACGCCTCACTGGGTTCGGCCTTATCAGACAAAATTGAACTCATCGCATAAATAGCCAAAGAGGAATCAGGGACTAATTCGTTCTTCTTGTAGGCGTCAACGAGGCAGCTCAACTCATTTTGAGTCCCTGCCAGGACGCCGTAAGGCAGAATATTTTCGATCCCGTCAAGCAGATCGACTCGACAAGCGCTATCACCGATCGCAGAGAGCTTAGACTCTTTGACAAAGCCAAAACGGTCCGATGTTGACCACGAGTAAGTAAACGAAAGACCCAAATCCTGATTAATTTCCTCAAAGACCAGCTTATCGCCTAAAACGTTTTTATAAAGGTTACGAGCAACGTTATAGACTCCAGCGTGCGCCCTCGAAAATGGCTCCCAGAGTACGCGCCTGCCCTTCACCTCGACGATCACAATCGTCCTGCTTCCCGTATTATCCGAGTTGTCACGGATCTTGTCCTCGGTGTAATACGGAAACAATGCGCTGTCGCAGTCGGTCCGACCAGCCGACAAGCCGCCACGGGTGGAAATGAACATCCAGTGGCTTGAGTCGCTCACCACACTGATGAAAAAATCATCCATCGCGTCAACGTTACCGATTCGGTAAAACGATTCCCCGTCTCGCAGAATGTAGTCGCCCTCTACCGAGGCCGGTGCAGAATTAAGAAGATTGTCACCCAAATACAGCGTCGTGTTAGTCATATCTCTCAATCTTTTAAGTTGTTTTTGCCAAGTTTTCCGAAGCGCCCATGATAGTTTCAACATCGGCGTTCTCGGGGGGGACCTGTTCACTACTCTTAGTGCTCGAAAGCCCCATTCGGTCTGTGGGTACAGCACCGCCGGAATCACCCAGGTCGCCGCTTGTGATATGGAGGCCTATCCTAAAACACCGATTCGGGTTCGGATACGTACCGAAATCCACCTTAACCAGTGAATGTTGCGTTTTATCGTATTACGGGTGTGTAAATTCCAGTCCTTGCTTAGCATCGCACACACATACACACCACCTCGGAAGGGAGCAAAATGTCCAAGCGGGCCGGAAAACACCACTATCTTATTGGAGATGACGCGCGAAATTCGAGTGACGTAGATCTTGATACACGCCTCGAGCAGTTACTGTCGGAAAAGATGCACGGCATTTCGTTTAGCGCTTACAGCCAGGGACAAAAACCCGGCGATGAGGTGACTTGGGACCAAGTCAAACACCGCATGGCACTGCTCGAGCCACACTTTAATTGGGTTCGCTCTTTCTCAACGACGCAAGGAAACGAGCATATTCCGACAGTCGCACACTCCATGGGGATGAAGACGCTCGTCGGGGCTTGGCTGGGAAAGGATGCAGACAAAAATCGCTTGGAAATTGACAACCTAATCGCGCTTGCCAACGAGGGTGTTGTCGATGTGGCGGCAGTCGGTAACGAGGTCTTGTATCGCGGAGACCTCGAGGAAAGTGAATTACTCGAATTCATGACCGAGGTCCGTGAACGAGTGCCCTCGCAGATACCCATCGGCTATGTTGACGCTTACTACGAGTTCGAGGATCGCCCAAACGTGACCGCGGCCTGTGATGTCCTGTTGACGAACTGCTATCCGTTTTGGGAAGGATGTGCCTTGCCCTACGCCACGCTTTACATGCAGGATATGTATCGCAGAGTGAAGAAGGTTGCTCAGGGAAAACGCGTCATTGTGTCTGAGACCGGCTGGCCCAGTTCAGGTGGAACTTTTTACGGCGCAGAGTCCTCACTTCAAGGCGCATACCTTTATTTTTTAAGAGCCATGGAATGGGCTGCTGAAGAAAATATTGAAATGTTTTACTTTGCTTCCTTCGATGAAGGCTGGAAGGTATCAGGAGACGCTGGTGAGGGCGACGTCGGCGCTCACTGGGGCCTTTGGGACGAGGAAGAACGCTTCAAATATTCGAGAATAATATGAATCAAACGCGACCACTGTCCTACAAGAGAGCAATCTGCTATTCCGGTTTTCGAGACAATCAAAGCCCTGACATCGGCGTCTTTCCATCGGAAAGCGAGATTCTCGAAGATCTCCTTTTACTCAGTGGTCACTGGTCTGCACTTCGTGTCTATGCGTGTGACGTACACACCGAGCGTGTACTGCGAACCATCGAGCGAGAAAGACTACCGTTTAAAGTGATGCTGGGCGCCTACATTGGCGCAGAAGTTAATAATCCTAACTGTCCTTGGGGCGGTGTTTACGAGGACGCGACACTCGCTGCAAATAAAGAGGCGAATCGCGCGGAGCTGGATCGCGCGATTGCATGGGCTAACCGCTACCCCGACATCGTCGATGTGGTGTCCGTAGGCAATGAGGCCACCGTCGACTGGACCGATCACTTGATCGAACCTGAGACAGTCAGGGCGTACGCCTCAGATGTGCGATCGCAGATCAAACAGCCTGTCACATTTTGTGAGAACTACGTCCCTTGGCTCACAAGCCTCGAGGAGCTAGCCGCAAATCTCGACGTCATTTCCATTCATACTTACCCCGTTTGGGAATATAAAACACTCGACGAGGCAATGGATTACACCCGCAAAAACTTTGAAGCGGTTCAAGCGCGGTACCCCAACAAACAAGTCATCATTACAGAGGCAGGTTGGGCCACGGCCTCCAACGGCCGAGGCATTCCACCGGACAACGTCGGCGAAATGCTTCAACGCGAGTACTTGGAACAACTGCTTTCATGGGCTGAGGAGCAAGAGATTCTGGTCTATGTCTTTGAAGCCTTTGATGAAAATTGGAAAGGATCGGATCACCCCTTAGAGCCGGAAAAGCATTGGGGACTGTATCGAGCCGATCGCTCGGCCAAGCCTGCACTTTCGATTCAGCGTTAATACTCGCCAAAGTTCAGAATTACCAACACACGCAAGATTTCGTCTGCACATTCAGACTGACTCCGTTTGGCTGTGTCACACTACGAATCGCTCGGCGAACTTACTGAGTCGGCACCGCGCGCTGAAAATCACGGTCTGTGGTTAGCGTGGGCGAGCGACCCTACTCTCTCAGCAGTCCTATTCAAAGCTCGGCAAAGTCCCGTCTCATGACTGAGCTAGCGCTTCAGTGAGACGTGACGAAATCGACGCCTTTACAGGTATTGGCGTCAAAGTCTGCTTATACTGTCGCCACTCTTATACCCCCTCAGGATTTCCAACGATGAACGGCGCAGATCTCCTCATAAAAAAACTTGCTGATGCCGGCGTCACTGCCTGCTTCGCCAACCCCGGAACATCTGAGATGCAACTGGTTGCTGCGCTCGATAAAGAGCCGCGAATACGGGCCATACTCGGACTATTTGAAGGTGTTGTAACGGGCGCTGCTGATGGCTTTGGGCGCATGACCGATACGCCTGCGCTGACACTACTTCACCTCGGTCCCGGCTATGCCAATGGAATTGCAAACTTACACAATGCGTCCAGAGCGCGAGTGCCAGTACTGAATATGATCGGTGATCATGCCACGCATCACCTGGAGCTTGACGCCCCACTCACCTCTGACATAAAAGGACTCACCGCTGCGGTGTGTTCCTGGACTGGTACATCAACAAGTGCCGACGATTTGGCAGCGGTGGGTTTACAAGCCTGGCAAGAGAGTCTTACCTATCCAGGACAGGTCACCGCTTTTGTCGCCCCCGCCAATCACGCCTGGGACCCAACGAGTGCAGACGTGAAGGTTCCCGAAATACCGTCTGTAAATACCTGCAGCGATCAGCAGATTAGTGAGGCCGCTGAGGCGCTGATGAGTGGACGAGCCACTGCCGTGTTCATGGGTGGACATGCACTTCGCGAGGAGGGACTGCTTCAGGCCGGACGGGTTGCAGAAGCAACGGGTGCACGACTCATTACGGAAACGTTTTTTACTCGTCAATCACGCGGCGCCGGACGGGTTGAAACCGAGCGGTTGCCCTATTTTGGCGAAATGGCTGCGGAACATCTGCGAAATCTCGATACATTAGTGTTTGTGGGTACAAAGCCTCCCGTATCCTTTTTCGCCTACCCTGGTAAACCAGGCTGGCTCTCCCCCGATAACGCTAACCTAATCAGGCTCGGCGATGCGAACGTCGATACGGTCGATGCACTTGAGCGATTAGCAGATGCTCTTGGGGCCCCGCCGCAGGTGAGCAAAGTTGCCCAGCGCCTGGAACATGAACTCGCACAAGGGCCTATCAACGCTGTCGAACTTGGTAAGGTCATTGCCAATCGACTGCCTGAGGGCGCCATTGTCTCGGATGAAGGTGCAACTAATGGGTTGGGAGCCTTCCTTATGACCAATAATGCTGCGCCGCATGACTGGTTGACCCTGACAGGAGGCGCTATCGGACAAGGGTTACCGCTTGCTATTGGGGCCGCTGTCGCCTGCCCCGATCGCAAAGTACTCGCACTCGAAGCTGATGGCTCTGCTATGTACACCGTTCAGTCTCTTTGGACAATGGTCAGAGAGAACCTCGACGTGACGGTTCTCATTCTTAACAATGGTTCCTACGCCATCTTGAATATCGAGCTCGCCAGAGTTGGAGTGGAACATCCAGGCCCGACTGCCCAGTCCTTACTCGATCTCACCAATCCAGCCATTCAGTGGACCGACATTGCCCGTGGAATGGGAATGGTGTCTCAGCGGGTGGAGACGGTCGCCGAACTGGATACGGCGATGGCAAACGCAATGTCAGAGCACGGTCCTCGTTTAATTGAGGTCATGCTCTAAGCCAACGTCGGAGCTTTGTCGATATCGACATGCAAGGGCGCGCTAAAAATTAGGGCTGACCGAACAGTTACGGGCTATAGTTAAGTGATGAGATTATTTGTTTTTCCATCGCTCACCGCCGTCACCAGCCTCGTCATCTTGGGGGCCCTACTCTCCGCGTGCTCGAAAGAGGCGGAAAATACGGAACGCGGGGGCCGCGGGTCTTGGGGCGCGCGTGAACTACCCGTCATCACAGCACTGGTGGAACGCGCACCATTGATAGACGCCATCAAGTCCGTGGGTACCGCGCGCGCTCAGCAAAGTGTGACGCTTTTTCCAGAGAGCGCAGGCATTGTGACATTTGCTAAATTAGCGCCCGATGCCTTCGTAGAGCAGGGCGAGGTGCTACTGGTGCTCGATGACCGCGATGAAGCCCTTGCCGTCCGGCAGGCACACGTTGAACTGTCAGAGTCAAAGCGTGTTTTGGATCGCTACAACTCCCTGAACGCGACGGAAGCTAACATCTCACAGAGCACGATCGATACCGCGCAAAGCAACGTTGATTTGTCTGAGATAAGGCTGTCGCAGGCGGAGGTTGAACTCTCACGGCGCTCGGTCAAGGCCCCTTTTTCGGGACGTATCGGCATTACCGATGTGGAGATCGGCGATAGAGTAAACACCACCACGGTCGTTACCACGCTGGATGACCGCAGAGTCCTGCTCGTCGACTTCACGGTCCCCGAGAGTTTTATCGGCAGAGTTGTAACGAACCTCAAAGTCCAAGCGCGGCAATGGGAGTCACCCGATAACTCCACGGAAGGTACTGTCGTCGCGGTCGACTCGCGTGTCGACGCCTCAACACGGGCGTTCAGAGCAAGAGCTGCAATTGACAACACCGCGGACACATTACGCCCGGGCATGGCCTTTGAAATTGACGCCTCAATCGAGAAGGGAGACTACCTCAGTGTTCCTGAACTCTCTGTTCAGTGGGGTGCCGACGGTCCTTACGTATGGTCGACACTCGACAATCGCGCGCAGCGCGCTCAAGTTGAAATGATTCGCCGGGGCAACGGTCGGATGCTGATTCGAGGTGAGATTGCCGAAGGCGACCGTGTCATTATTGAAGGCATACAAAGCGTCCGCCCCGGCATGAAGATCAAAGACATCAACGTGAAGCAAGAAACCGCGAAGACTCCAGCCATCGATAATGCAGACCGGGGTTAACTCTTCTGACGACTTATAATGAAAACTGCGCTTAATAATCTGGCCGGTGGTGGGCTCCCTGCTTTAGGGGTAAAACGCCCTTGGCTCGTGGCTGTAATGAACCTACTGATCGCTATTGCGGGCTTTGTCGCGATACTTGCCATTGAGGTTCGAGAGTTGCCCGATGTTGATCAGCCAGTCGTCAATGTCAGAGCCAACTTCCCAGGCGCCTCACCTGAAACAATGGACTCGGAGGTGACACGAATCTTAGAGGGCGCCGTTGCACGAGTCAGCGGTGTTAAAGAGGTCAACTCCAACAGTGAAGAGGGAAGCTCGCGAATACGAGCTGTATTTAACCCAAACGCTAACGTGGACCGCGCGGCAGCCGATGTTCGTGAAGCAGTCAGTCGGGTGCAGCGACAACTGCCGGAAAATGTTGAACAACTCGCCGTATTTAAATCAGATGAAGATGCCGAAGAGATTATGCGAATCGCCGTACTTGCAAACGGTGTATCGGAGCAGGATCTCGCGACAATCGTCGAGCGAGACGTCGTCCCCGCATTTATTTCACTTCCCGGCGTGGCCGACGTACCCCTCTTTGGATCACGACGCCAAATACTGAGGGTCGAGCTTGACCCCGGGCGGATGAGTACTTATGGATTGACCGTCACGGACATAAGGTCGGTCCTATCGCAGGCGCCATTGGATGTCCCGGCCGGCAGCTTTAAGACTAGTGACCAGACGTTGTTGGTGCGTGCCGATGCCGCAGTCGACTCCGAAGAGGACATTGGCAATCTACTGATCACCGATAAAATTCGACTCCGGGACGTCGCTCGTGTGGCCTACACACCCGACGACGCAACCTCAGTGGTTCGTCTCAACGGACAGAGAGTTCTGGGAGTCGGTGTAGTCCGACAAGCGGGCTCTAACACCATTCAAATCTCGGAAGGCGCCCGCAAAGCTATTGAACAATTTAACGCGCAACGGGACGACATAAAGTTGCAAGTCATCTCTGACGAGGCGGTCTTCATTAACGGCGCAGTATCCGAAGTTGTAAGAACGCTGGGCTTTGCCGTCATCATTGTTATTTTGACCATACGCCTGTTTTCAGGCAGCTGGCGATTCACCATCGTTCCTGCGATTGCGATACCCATTTCACTGCTCGGAACACTGGCCGCGAGCTGGGCACTGGGATTTTCGATCAATATTTTAACCCTTCTGGCCCTCGTCCTTGCAACTGGACTGATTGTCGACGACGCCATAGTGGTACTTGAGAGCGTTCAACGTCGTCAGCAGAAAGGCGAAGGGGCCAGCGCGGCTGCCGTGTTAGGTACTCAGTCTGTTTTTTTCGCTGTCATTGCGACAACCATGGTCTTGGTCGCTGTTTTTGTTCCCATTGCATTTCTACCCGGAACCTCGGGCCGGCTGTTTAGAGAATTTGGCCTAGTGCTGACGGTCGCCGTTGCAATTTCATCATTTGTTGCACTGTCCCTCGTTCCTGCCTTAATGGCGCGCTTGGGGAAACCAGAAAATATTGGGCTTGAAGCAACGCAACCCAATGTTATTCAGCGACTTTATAGCGCAGCACTGCATACCGTTTTGAACTTTCCTTTGGTATCGATCATCGTCTCTGTCGGTCTGGCTGTGGGCGCCGCGAGTGTTTACACCTCTCTGGACAGCGAACTCTTACCCACCGAGGACCGGGGTAAGCTCAATATGTTTGCTCGTGGACCTGCCGGCGTCGGACTGCCCTACACGGAACGTCAGTCAGACCAGATTGAGGCTATTTTTCAGCCCTATCTTGAGTCTGGTGTCATTGATCAGCTTTACACTGTCGCCGGCCGATGGGATCCAAACATTATTTATGTCGTGGGTACGCTCAAACCATGGAACGAACGTGAGATTTCCCAGCAGGAGCTGGCCGCTGAAATTCAGCCCGAACTGAACCAACTCCCTGGCGTAACCGCGCGAATTTACGGCAGTAATAGCTTGAATATTCGAGGCTCCTGGCGGGGTGGCATTCAGTTTGTTCTTCTGGGCAACGACTATGAGGAAATTTATGCAGCCGCCAGAGTCTATGCCGATGCCATTCGTGAGCGGCTCACCAGCGTCCGAAGCCCACGAATCGACTACACGCCAACGCAGGCTCAGGTGGCTATTCGTATCGACAGAGAGCGATTGGCCGACCTCAACGTCTCCATTAACGAGCTCGCTCAAACCTTACGCGTCATGGTCGACGGCGTTCGAGTCATTGACCTGAACGGGCGCGATCAATCTATCCCTGTGGTACTCAAAGCCGGTCAGAATCGAATTCAAGGTCCCAACGACCTGGTCAACCTGTTCGTTCGATCGCAGGAGGGACAACTAATTCCACTCGCGTCGCTGGTTACCGTAGTCGAGGAAGGCGTCCCCGATGAACTTCGCCGGTTATACCAACGTCGCTCGATTAGCATCGATATGCAAACCGTGGAGGGCGTCGACTTGCAAACTGCCGTCGACGACTTGACGGCATTAGCAAACGAGGTCGTACCGTCTTCAATCAGCGTCGTGCCAGAAGGTGAAGCGGCACGCCTTGGTGAGTCGCAACGCGACTCCTTCTACGCGTACGGTCTAGCCTTACTCATTGTGTTCCTCGTTCTCGTTGCACAGTTCGAGAGCCTCACCTCCTCGCTTGTCATCATGACCATCGTACCCTTCGGATTAGCCGCTGCAATTTTTGCTCTGTTCATTACCGGCAATTCTTTGAACGTTTACTCGCAAGTCGGGTTGGTAATGCTAATCGGGCTCATTGCAAAAAACGGCATCTTACTGGTTGAGTTTGCCGATCAGCGGCGCGACGCTGGCGCGTCGGTTAGAGATGCGATTGAAGATGCCGCCAACATTCGCTTACGGCCCATTGCAATGACACTGATTTCGACGGTCCTTGGCGCCCTCCCCTTAATTCTCTCATCGGGTCCGGGCTCCGAGGCCAGGGAAGCCGTGGGCTGGGTCGTGTTTGGTGGTTTGGGGCTGACGGCCATCTTTACGCTATTTTTGACACCGGTGATCTATCTCGCACTCGCCCGATTCTCAAAGCCCAGAGCTGATGCTCGTCTGACACTCGCGCGCGAGCTAGACGCTGCGACAGACCTGTAAAGCTAAATCGCCACCCAGCCCACGTGACGCTTTGGTAAATCATTTGAGCGCCTGGTTTGCGCAGTAGCGCGGTTATTTCTCCTTCATTTTTGCCCCATTTGTGCGACTATTATTGGGCGAATTCAATAAAGGTCCCCGCTCGTGGTAAACATTAAAATAAATGGTAAAGATCATTCCCTAGAGGGCTTAGACCCGACCATGCCACTCCTTTGGGCACTGCGTGACCACGCCGGGATACAGGGCGTTAAGTACGGGTGCGGCGTCGGCCAATGCGGTGCCTGCACCGTGTGGCTGGACGGCATCGCAACACGGTCATGTCTGCTGCCGATCGGCGCGTTAAACGGACAGGCCGTGACAACCATCGAAGGACTTGCAACGGAGGCGCTGCACCCCGTTCAACGAGCCTGGATTGAGCATGATGTAGCGCAGTGCGGCTACTGCCAAGCCGGTCAGATCATGTCCGCAGCGGCACTGCTTGAGAAGAATCCGAGTCCAACTGACGACGAAATTGACCACGCCATGAAAGGCAATATCTGTCGCTGTGGTACCTATGTGCGGATTAAGTCAGCCATTAAAACGGCGAGTGCGTCGATGGTCGCCAGCGCCCTCTTCTACGATGCGACACAGACAGAGGAGACGCCGGTATGAGCCACAATAACCAATCACTCAACAACCCCGACCGGCGCGATTTCTTAAAAGTATCGCTGGGCCTGGCCCTCACATCGACCGGCGGTGTATCCGTGATGTCTCTTGCCGCCGCAGAAGCTTCGGGAACACTGAATGCTTATGTGCAGATTAACGCGGATGGCAGCATCACTATCTATGCCCCAAACCCTGAAGTGGGACAAGGTGTGAATACGTCGCTGCCCATGATTGTGGCTGAAGAACTCGACGCCAATTGGGATGAGGTCGTTTGCGAAGCGGCGCCCATCGCGCAACATTACGGTATGCAGTTTGCCGGAGGCTCACTGTCGACGCCTATGCGGTGGGATGAACTGCGAAAAGTGGGCGCCACTGCGCGTACGATGTTAGTTCAGGCGGCGGCGCAGGAATGGGGAGTCCCTCAGGACGCGCTAAGCACACGCTCATCCATGGTCCTGCACGCGCCCACAGGACGCGCGACACACTACAAGAACTTAGTGAGTCGGGCTTCCTTACTCCCAGTCCCTGCCGAAGGCACGGTCGTACTTAAAACATCAGACCAATACCAGTTACTGGGTAATCGCGTTGTGAATGCCTCTGCTGAGCACATCGCAACAGGTCAACCCATCTTTGGAATCGATGCTAAGACGCCAGGCATGGTTTACGCCAGTTTCGTGAAATGTCCAGCGATTGGTGGGGTAGCAAAGTCGGCTAATCTTGACGAGATTAAAGCGCTTCCCGGAATTATCGACGCGTTTCTTATCGAAGGTACGCCCGGCCCCTACAACTTTGATATCCGCGAGTCTTACGCCACCCAGTCGGGTGTCGCTATTGTTGCTAAAGACACGTGGTCGACCTTTAAAGCCCGCGCGTCACTCGACGTTAATTGGGACCTTTCTGCAGCCTCAAAAGACAATACGCAAGACATTGAAGCGCAGGCGCTTAAAGCGCTGGCCGACGGAAAAGTCGAGGAGGAGATTGAACGGGTCGGTAATGTCGACGACGCCTTCGCCAATGCGGCGATTACCGCTGACGCCACCTATTCAACAGATTTCGTGTCACACGCGCAACTTGAACCACAAGGCGTTTTAGTCTCGGCAGCCAGCGGCAAGGTTGAAGTTTGGACGAGCAGTCAAACACCCGTCTTTATTACCGCGAATCTTGCGAAGCTGCTTAACGTCAGCCCCAAGACAATTACGGTCCATCAGATCAGAGGGGGTGGTGGTTTTGGTCGGCGTTTGTCCAATGAATACGTGTTTGAAGCCGCGCTGATTTCCCAAAAGGTCGGTGCGCCGGTCAAGCTGCAGTGGAAACGCGAAGATGACATGGCGTTTGACTACTTCAGGGCGCCCACGTATTACCGACTGCAAGGCGCAGTGGCCCAGGACGGGCAGTTAACGGGCTGGAAAAACTTACTCGCCGCCGCATCAGCCGATGGCAAAAAAGCGAATTACGGCGCCAGTTACCGCGCCTTCGACTTCCCTGGAAAAGTCATCAAGAACGTCTCCGTTGAGCAGAGCTTTGTGCCCTCTCAAACGCCCACAGGCGCGTGGCGGGCACCTATTTCCAACGTCTATGCCTTTGCGGAGCAAAGCTTTATTGCCGAGCTGGCTCATGCTGCCGGGCAAGACCACGAGACCTTTTTACTGAATGCCATTGGTTACCAAGGACATATTCAAGAGGATGATCCCGCCAGCCTAAACACAACACGTGCTCACGCCGTGATAAAAGCCGCGACCCGTGCGGCAGGTTGGGGTCGAGAGCTCAAAGAAGGTCGAGGACTGGGACTGGCCTTCTTTTTAAGTCACGCCGGCCACATTGCTGAGGTCGCCGAAGTCAGTATTGAAGGTAAAAGCGTTACCGTTCACGACGTTTGGGTTGCAGCAGACGTGGGTCAGGTGATCAATCAATCGGGCTTGGAAAATCAACTGCAAGGTTCTGTTATCGATGGACTAAGCACTCTGGCGGCGCAGAGTATTTCCGTGGTCAACGGCGCAGTTGTTGAGAGTAACTTCGACACGTACCCATTACTCCGGATGCCACAAAGCCCCAGGGTGCACGTCGACGTCCTAAACTCAGGTTACTCGCCCACGGGCGCTGGAGAACCGGCATTACCGCCGCTGGCACCTGCGGTCTGCAATGCAGTCTTTAACGCCTGTGGTCAGCGTATACGATCTCTACCCATCAGCAAGGAAGGCTTTACGATTGTTTAACGAGAGTGCGACACACCAGAGATACAACAATCTGGGACCAGAACGCTTTGGAGCTTGGTGATGCTTGAGTCCTTTTGGGGGGTCATTTTGGTCATCGTGCTTATTGTCTGGAGTCGGAATCTCGGGAAAAGCAGAAAAGCACTCGAAAAAAAAATGGAGTCCTGGAGCATTGAAAAACTTCGTACCTATGCCGACGAAGACGACAAAAAGCGCTCAAAACACAACCGCGAAATGGCCCGAAACATCGCCACCCGTAAGGCCTTCGAGCAAACGCGCTAGACAGCCACAGTGCAGTAGCGACGCGGTGCTGCCCCACCGAGGGCAGGGCTTTTGCTTAGAACACTAGCGCGTTAAGGCGGCAACGGACGGACTCGATTCGGAGTCCGTGCGAAGGTCAGCGTTAATCACTGGAAGCGTCCGAATACGCTTACCCGTAGCGTCAAAAATTGCATTGGCAAGAGCGGGCGCAACACCCGGAGTGCCAGGTTCACCTGCCCCACCGATTTCAGCACCGCTGTTAATAATATGCGTTTCGATAACCGGTGCGTCATGCATGCGAATCGCGTCGTAGTCAGCAAAACTACTTTGCGCCACTGCGCCATTTTCGATTGTAATATCGCCGTACATGGCCGCACTCAAACCATAGATAATGCCCGACTCAATCTGCGCCTTCATACCGTCTGGTGAAACGGCGTAGCCCGCATCAATAACCGCGACCACGCGATCGACCCAAATTTTTCCACCCGATACGGTCACCTCGACAACCTGCCCGACAATTGAACCGAATGACTCTTGAAGCGAGATACCCCTGCCGCGGCCGGCTTCCATGGGTACAGCCCAACTCGCCTCGGCGGCAACACGGTTCAGAACCGCCAGCATTCTGGGCTTACCTTTCAGGAGGGACTGGCGATACTCATACGGATCTCGAGCACCCGCATGTGCCGCCTCATCAATAAATGACTCGGTAAAGAACCCATGTTGCGAATGATCTACACTTCTCCACGCGCCAAAAGGCACGTGCGTTGGACTCGCCACATGACCGATGTCTTGCGCCGCTACTGCATAGGGAATCAGCGGCGCCTCGACCGGCTCGTGCTTATCAACGTACGTATTTTGCCAAGCGATCAAATTCCCCTGAGCGTCCAGTCCCGCCTTGAAACGGCTGTGAACCGCAGGGCGATAAAAATCTTGCCGTATATCCTCTGCACGCGAGTAGACCAACTGAACGGGCTTTCCCACCGCCCGAGCAATGAGTGCTGCTTGGAGCGCATAGTCCGCGTTACTTTTGCGTCCAAAACCACCGCCTAAAAAGTGGTTGTGCAGCGTTACCTTGTCAAAATCCAGTCCCAGCTGGGCAGCAATGTGCTGTCGAAAGCCCAATGGGTTTTGGCAGCCGACCCAAATTTCCGCCCGATCCGCCGATACCTCAGCCGTCGCATTTGGTGGCTCCATGGTGGTGTGCGCTAAATAAGGGACTCGATAATCAGCAGAAATGATCGTTTCGGCGTTGTCGAACGCGGTGACTGCATCTCC
>CBFHJX010000030.1:0-14992 GCA_965656285.1 Luminiphilus sp.
TCGTGAGTATTTCTCAAGCCACAGTCAATCGCGCGTACGTCACAATCGATAACAATACAAAGAGAACAGCAAAAAATGCAAAGTGCACCATCTTCCTTAACCAGTCCCTCAAACAATGTGTTGTGGGCGCGGTGTCTCGAGTCGTTGAAGCACGAGGTCCCAGAGGTTCAATTTAACACTTGGGTTCGCCCACTCACAGCAGTCGATGATCATCGCGCGTTCGTCCTGAGGGCGCCGAATCGATTTATCCGAGATTTCGTGGAGGAAAAGTACAGCCAAAAGATATCCGCTTGTTTGGCATCGCTAGGGTCGCCTGGGAACCAGTTGCCGATCAGTGTTATTTCTGGCCAAGATACGGCAGTCAGTCAGCCTGGCGTTATTGACCGCGCACAACCAATCGGCGCGGATGGCGGCAGCCGCAAAGCGCCAGAGGTGTTTAGTCGTAGTTCTTTTTCTGAGTCTCAGCCGGCCGTGCAAAGGGTTGCGCCCGCCATTATTGTGCCGACGCACCAACATAATTTGGTGAACGGCTATACCTTTGACAACTTTGTTCAAGGAAAAAGCAATCAGCTGGCGGTAGCAGCCGCGCAGCAGGTGGCTGAGAGCCCTGGTGACGCCTACAACCCACTCTTTCTTTACGGTGGTGTTGGCCTTGGCAAAACACACTTAATGCACGCAGTGGGTAATGCACTTCGTCAGCGAAAACCCGATGCTAAAATTGTCTATCTGCACAGCGAGCGCTTTGTTGCTGACATGGTGAAGGCGCTGCAGCTAAACGCGATAAACGATTTTAAACGCTTTTACCGGTCGGTGGATGCGTTGCTGATTGACGATATCCAGTTTTTTGCGAATAAAGACAGAAGCCAAGAAGAGTTTTTTCATACATTCAACGCCTTGTTAGAGGGCGGGCAACAAATGATTTTAACCAGCGATCGATATCCCAAGGAGATTGATGGCGTGGAAGAGCGTTTAAAGAGTCGCTTTGGTTGGGGTTTGACGGTTGCAGTAGAGCCGCCGGAGCTCGAGACGCGGGTCGCTATTTTGATGAAAAAAGCAGAGCAGTCAGGCATAACAATGTCTCACGAAGCTGCATTTTTTATAGCCCAGCGTATTCGGTCTAATGTTCGAGAGCTTGAGGGGGCGTTGAAGCGGGTGATTGCCAGTGCAAACTTTACGGGTCGCCCCTTTGATATTGACCTGATTAAGGAGTCTTTAAAGGACTTACTGGCGCTCCAAGAAAAACAAGTGTCTTTAGAAAACATAAAGCGGACTGTCGCTGATTATTATAAAATTAAGGTGGCCGATCTTTTATCAAAACGGCGAAATCGCTCGATCGCACGTCCGCGCCAGGTGGCTATGGCACTAGCAAAAGAGGTGACCAATCACAGCCTTCCTGAAATCGGTGACGCGTTTGGGGGAAGAGACCACACGACAGTGCTGCATGCTTGTCGTAAGATAGCGGAGTTAAAAGAGACAACGTCCGATATTAGTGAAGATTATAAAAACCTGCTGCGTTCGCTGACGACTTAGTCGCGCGATGTAAGCTTAAAAAAGAGAGATTGTACGAATGAAGTTTTCAGTATCGCGGGAAGCGCTGATAAAGCCTTTAAATTTGGTGGCGGGTGTTGTAGAGCGTCGTCAAACACTGCCTATTCTGTCAAATGTATTGCTGAGTTTAGAGGGCAGTCGCCTGTCTTTAACAGGTACTGATTTAGAAGTTGAGTTGGTGGGGCGTATCGAGGTTCAAAATGACGGTCCTGACGGCGACATTACCGTACCAGCGCGAAAATTAGTCGATATTTGTAAAAGCTTGCCGGACGGCGTCGATATTGCGTTTAGCGTTGAAGATGGGCGCGTGACTGTAAAGGCTGGACGAAGTCGCTTTACCTTATCCACATTACCCGCTGCGGAGTTCCCAACGGTTGAGGCGGGAGAGGGTGAGATAGATTTAGAGTTGGCTCAGACTTTGGTGCGGCAAATGATTGATCGCACGGGTTTTGCTATGGCGCAACAAGATGTGCGCTACTACCTCAACGGTATGTACATGGAAATAAAAGAGGGCCGACTTCGTTTTGTTGCCACCGACGGCCACCGACTCGCACTGTGCACAGCGCCGGGTCAAGTAGAGGCTGAGGATAAGTCGGTCATCGTGCCTCGCAAGGGGATTTTGGAGCTTTCAAGGCTGCTCGATGCTGATGGGTCAGTCACGCTGACCGTGGGGTCAAACCACATACGAGCAGCGACAGATCAGTTTACCTTTACCTCCAAGTTGATTGATGGGAAGTTCCCTGAGTATGAGCGGGTGTTGCCAAGGTCGCCTGATAAGTCTGTTACGGGTGATCGAACAGAACTTCGTCAAGCGTTCACGCGCACAGCGATTCTTTCAAACGAAAAGTATCGTGGAGTGCGGCTGGCGCTGACCAATGGCTCACTCGAGATAACAGCGAACAATCCTGAACAAGAGCAAGCTGAGGAAATGGTTCCCGTTGATTATTCGGGGGAGGCTTTAGAGGTTGGCTTTAATGTGAGTTATTTGCTCGATGTGTTGGGCGTTCTCTCGGGGTCCACGGTGCGTATGTCACTGTCAGACTCAGCAAGCTCTGCACTCGTTGAGGACGGTGATGCCAGCGGTGATGCCGGCGCAGAGGCGCTTTACGTTGTGATGCCCATGCGTCTTTAAGGCTTGTTGAACACCCATTGCTTACACAGCTCTCGATAGAAAACCTCCGGAATATTAGCGCCGCATCAGTCGACCTGCGGTCCGGAATTTCAGCTTTTGTAGGGCCTAATGGCGCTGGAAAGACCACAGTCCTGGATGCAGTTCATGTGCTGGGGACGGGCAAGCCGTTTACCAGTCATCATTCAAGTAAAGTCATTCAAGAAAAGGCCCCGCATTTCCAGGTGGTAGGTCGCTTTCGTCATGGTGGGCCGGAGTCCGTTGTGGGTGTAAAGCGATTGCGCGAAGGTGGGGGGGAGGTTCGCATGGCGGGGAAGTCCGTGAAAGCGCTTTCAACCCTGGCGCACGAGCTTCCCTTGATCTTGATTAACGCAAACACATTAGACGTTTTGCGTGAGGGGCCCGAAGCCCGCCGTAAGCTGGTGGATCAGTTGGTGTTCCACGTGGAACATTCATTTGTTGGTGTTTGGCAGCGATACAATCAAGTGCTCAAACAACGCAATGCGCTTCTGAGGAAGGGCGTGGTCGACGATGATGTGGCCTGGGTTGCGGAGTTGGCGGTGCTTGGGGAGCAGTTTTATTACTCAAGGGCCCGCGCCACGGATCTATTGGCAGCACAACTGCTCGGGGTGCTGGAGGAAATGAAGGTTGATTTTCCGTCATTGCGGCTTGCCTTGAGGTCGGGCTGGAAGGAGGGGGTGTCGTTTGCCTTGGCCTTAGAGTCGAATCGATCGAGCGATATCGACCGGGGACATACACAAGTTGGACCTCACCGAGGTGATTTGGCTTGTTTTGTGGCAGGTGGGTTGGCCAGTGACGTGTTGTCTCGCGGCCAAATGAAGGTTCTGATGTCTGCGGTAAGGATTGCACAGGGCCGCGTTCTCAAAGAAACCACCCATCGTGCCCCGGTTTACCTCCTCGACGATGTGGGAGCGGAGCTTGACGCCACTAATGCTCAGGCAATATTTAGCGTATTAGCGGCCGAAGACGCACAGGTGCTCGCAACAATGGTCTCCTTGAACGATACCGCGCAAGGGCTCAAGCGTTATGTGACGGATATGTTCCACGTGGAACAAGGGGTGCTCACAAGCGCTAATAAAATGGCATAATAGAAGCCACTGACAGGAGATCTCATGGAAGACACCACACCAGGCGCCGACGAGACGAATTATGATTCGTCCAGCATTAAAGTACTGAAAGGCCTAGACGCAGTCCGGAAGCGTCCCGGTATGTACATTGGCGATACCGATGACGGCACTGGACTGCATCACATGGTCTTTGAGATTGTCGACAACTCCATTGACGAAGCGCTTGCTGGGCATTGCAGTCAGATCGATATTGTTATTCACCCTGACGAATCAGTCAGTGTGAGTGATGATGGTCGCGGGATTCCGACGGAGCAACACGAAGAGGGTGTTTCTGCCGCAGAAGTCATTATGACGGTTCTTCACGCTGGGGGTAAATTTGACGATAACACCTACAAAGTGTCGGGGGGGTTACACGGCGTTGGTGTTTCTGTGGTTAATGCATTGTCAGAGGAGTTGTGTCTGACGATCCGACGCCAAGGTAAGCTTCACGAACAAATTTACCGTCATGGCGTGCCCGATGGGCCGCTATCTGTGATTGGTGACACGCAAGAGTCGGGCACGTCTGTTCGCTTTAAACCTTCGGATGCGACCTTTACCAATATTAAATTTCACTTCGACATTCTGGCAAAGCGCCTCAGAGAGCTGGCGTTTCTAAACTCAGGCGTTCGAATTGTGTTGTCTGACGAGCGCAGTGGACAGAGCGAAACCTATTCTTATGAGGGCGGATTAAACGCATTTGTTAATTTCCTAAACCAAGGAAAATCAACCATTAACAAGGTATTTCACTTTGAAACGATGAGTGATGACGGCGTTAGTGTTGAGGTTGCACTTCAATGGAATGACGGCTTTCAAGAAAATATTTTTTGTTATACCAACAATATCCCTCAGCGCGATGGCGGAACACACCTTGCCGGGTTTAGGTCCGCACTGACGCGTGGCCTAAACGGTTACATAGAGCGAGAAGGCCACGCAAAAAAAGCCAAGGTCAATACGACGGGTGATGATGCGCGTGAAGGACTGACGGCTATTGTTTCGGTGAAGGTCCCTGACCCTAAGTTTTCATCGCAGACGAAGGACAAGTTGGTATCAAGTGAGGTGAAGCCCATTGTTGAACAGGCCATGGGTGCGGCGTTTGGCGAATTTTTACTTGAAAATCCGGGTGATGCAAAGTCCATTGTCGGAAAAATGCTGGACGCAGCCCGAGCTCGGGAGGCGGCGAGAAAAGCGAGGGAGATGACGCGACGCAAGGGCGCATTGGACATTGCGGGTCTGCCTGGAAAGTTAGCGGACTGCCAAGAACGAGACCCATCGCTTTGCGAGCTTTACTTGGTGGAGGGAGATTCAGCGGGTGGCTCGGCAAAACAAGGGCGGAACCGTAAGTTTCAGGCTATTTTGCCGCTTAAGGGGAAGATCCTGAATGTCGAACGCGCTCGCTTTGACAAAATGTTGGGTAACGCCGAGGTGGGTACGATTGTCACGGCCCTAGGCTGTGGCATTGGTAAGGAAGAATTTAATCCAGATAAACTTCGTTACCACAGAATTATTATCATGACGGATGCGGACGTGGATGGCTCTCACATTCGAACCTTGCTGCTGACATTCTTTTTCCGGCAAATGCGCGAACTTGTTGAGCGGGGTCATGTTTACATCGCACAACCGCCCCTTTATAAACTGACACGCGGCAAGTCGAGTCAGTACCTCAAAGACGAAGATGCGTTTTCCGAATATTTGACAAATGCAGCACTCATCGAAACTACATTGTTTAAGAACGACGCTGACGTAGGACTATCAGGAGACGCTCTGTCCGAATTAGTAACGCGGTATCAACGTATCGAGGCGACGGTGAGTCGTTTGAGTCGAGTGTATTCGAGCGACGTATTGTGGGAGTTAGTTTATGTGCCTCGGTTAATGATTGACGACATGGGCGACGAATCAAAAGTTGCTGCTTTCGCTGAAGCTTTAAGTGAGCGCTTACTATCGATTACGGATAGCAGTGCAAGCTATGAATGCCTGCTTCGGCGTGACCCGGAGCGTGGAAATTATTACGTGGTTGTGCGCCGAACAGCCCACAGCGTGGCTACTGATATTGTGCTTGGTCACAATTTATTTAGCTCAAGTGAATACTGCGACCTGACTGACTTAGGTGATGTCTTGAGTGAGGTGGTGACGGCTGATAGCTATGTGAAGCGTGGAGAAAAGGTCTTTGCTGCGGCCGACTTTTCGAAAATTATGCGTTGGTTGCTTGATGAGGCGCGCCGCGGATGTTCGGTTCAACGTTACAAGGGTCTCGGTGAAATGAACCCTGGCCAGCTTTGGGAGACCACCATGGACCCCGCCGAAAGACGCATGCTGCGGGTGACCATTGAAGACGCGATTCGTGCGGATCAGATGTTTATGACGCTTATGGGCGATGACGTCGAGCCACGACGCGAATTTATTGAGACAAATGCGCTTGCCGTGGCGAATCTAGATGTCTAATTGTGTTTAAAGCTCGCTAACTGGTCTCATCTTTATCGTTGAGCGCCTTTTTTTCGGTCGCTAGCGACAGTTGATTAGCGTCGGTTTGATCGGGAAGAATGTCTAGGTTTTCGGGAAAGCTCTTCGACACGCGCGTGGAAAGTGACTGAAATCGGTCCACTTTACCGTGGAGGCCCTGCCGCCCGACTAAGCTCGTAACCGCTTCGTTATAGCGTTTAGTGGTTTGTGAAAGCGATGCACCAACGCCTTCCATTCGCTCTGCCACAAGACAAACGGCATTAAAAATGTCGCCGGCACGATCACTGATTTCGCGAGCCTCTTTGTTGCTTCGCTCGACCATCCAGAGGTTGGCTACTGTGCGCAAGATCGGCATGAGTGTTGTGTGTGAGACTAATATGACATTTTTCCGGTAGCCGTAATTAAACAGGTCTCGATGCGTACGCATAATCTCAATGTATGCGGGCTCTACAGGCATAAACATCAATACAAAATCGGGGCTTTGCAGCCCTGCTAGATTGGCATAATCCTTACCAGAAAGCTGATCGATATGCCGCTTAACGGCGCCGGCATGCGCAGTCAGTGCCAGTGCGCGCGTTGCGTCATCTTCTGCTGAAAACGCACGCTCGTAGTCGACTAGCGAGACCTTGCTGTCAATGACAACGTGCTTCTTTTGTGGCAGATAAACCACAAAATCAGGAAGCAGTCGTTGCCCGTCCTCGCCTTTGAATGCCTGCTGCGCCTCGAAGTGTTCGCCTCGCCTCAGCCCGGCCAACTCCAATGTTCGCTCTAACTGTTCTTCCCCCCAATTACCCACGAGTTTTTTATCACCTTTTAAGGCGTTGGTGAGGTTGTTAGCTTCTGCGGACATCCCTTGTCCTATCTCATGAAGCTGCTTAATTTGTGTCTTCAATGCTGAATTTTGGCCCGTCAAGTCGGTGTGAACTTGGTTAACTCTGCTTTGAAAACCGTCGATCTTCTGTGAAAGTGGCTTAAGTAGCTGATCAAGCGACTCCTGATTACGAGAGGACAGTGATCGCTCACCTTGACTCACAAGGGCTTGCGCTGTTTTTTCAAATTCGAGACGAAGCGCTTTTTTTGCCTCTTCAAGAAGCGCCGTCTTCTCGGCCTGCTGACTGTCTTTTAGCGCTAACGTCGCTTTGAGGCCTTCTTCTCGGCCGCAGGTTGCGAGGAGCTGTTCACTGATTGCTTGAAGCTCTAATTGCACGCGAACCAACTCTTCGCGAGCGACTTCTCCGCGGGTGAGCGCCTCTGCTACTGACCTGCGGTAGATACTCTGCCGATGAATAAGATAACCAACAGTAATCGCACTCAGCGCAATGAGGCTCAACGCAACGAGAAGCACATTAGCAGTCATTGATAAAAGATCTCATCGCGCCAGGACTGCAAGGTCGGCTACTTTGAGGAACTGCGCCCGTAGCTCGTGAAGTAGTGCCAGTCGGTTTAGTCGCACGGCCTCGTCCTCCGCGTTAACCAGTACCGTATCAAAAAATGAGTCGACGTCACTGCGCAGCAGCGCAAGTTGGTTCAGTGCTTCGGGAAAATCGTTGTCTGCGACAGCCGCCGCAAGGTATTCGCGTGAACGATTTAACGCACCACTCAATGCAATTTCTGCCGGCTCCCTCAACAAATCGGCATTCACTTCGCCGATCGCCTCATTCACTTTTGCCAAGATATTGGCGACGCGTTTATTGGCTGCGGCAAGTGCTTCAGCTGCATCTGTGCCTGCAAACGCGGTTACCGCTAGGCTTCGACTGTCGATGTCACCAAAGCTATCGGTCCCAACTGCAGTCACGCTTCGTAGAATATCGACGGAGACACCTTGCTCGTCGTAGTGCGCGGGTAACCGGTCTAGTAGATAGTTTTTGACGGTCTCAATTACGCTCGGCGCAAGCACGCCCTCGTCGAACGACGCAGAGGCCTTTTGAAGCAGGTCGTTAATATTGGCCTTGGGCGCAAACCTCAGCAAAATACGAATAGCCGCGAGTGAGGCTCGACGTAATGCAAACGGGTCCTTTGAACCGGTGGGAGACTGACCAATTCCAAAAATACCCACCAAGGTGTCGAGTCTGTCGGCCAGCGCAAGAGCTGCGGCTTCGGGTGTCAACGGGAGCGAGTCGCCTGAGAATTTTGGCCAGTAGTGCTGCTCAATCGCGTCTCCTACTGACTCACTCTCACCGTCATGAAGTGCATAGTGGCGCCCCGCGATCCCTTGGAGCTCTGGAAACTCACCCACCATATCTGAGACCAGATCGGCCTTTAGTAGCGTACCCGCAGCTTCTACTGTCGCTGAGTCGGCACCCAGGCTCGAGCACAGCGACCCCGCAACGCTTACGATGCGGCGTTGCTTATCGGCAAGTGTTCCTAAGTCTCGCTGAAAAAGAACACCTTTCAATCGTGCTGCCTTACTGGCTAACGTGGTCTGTTTGTCCGTGTTAAAAAAGAAAGCAGCGTCCGCCAGTCGCGGGCGTATCACTTTTTCATTGCCGTAGATAACGGACTGTGGGTTTTTGCTCTGGATATTCGACACGGTGATAAAGGCGGGCAGCAACGCGCCGTTTTGATCTTCGATATGAAAATATTTTTGATGTTCACGCATCGAGGAAATAAGCGCCTGTCTCGGCACCGCGAGGAAGGCAGTGTCAAATGTGCCCCTGAGCGCGACCGGCCACTCCACGAGACCGGCCACCTCGTTGAGTAAATCGTCCTCCACAATAGCGCATTCACCGTCTGACACCAGCTCTTTAACCTGCGCTGAGATCAACGCTTTTCGCTCTTCGACTGACACAATGACGTGTTGCGCGCGCAACGTCTCTTCATAGGCGTCGGCGCTTGCTAGCTCAACGGTTTGATCACCGTGAAAGCGGTGACCTCGAGTGGTTCTACTGGCGTGCAGTCCAAACAGCGATAGGTCAATGGTGTCACTTCCGTAAAGCAGCACTAACCATTGAACAGGCCGCAAAAACTCATGACGTTCCCTGCCCCAGCGCATCCTTTTTGATACAGGGATTTGATTCACTGCTTGGCTTACTATGGCCGGGAGAACGTCGACTGAGATAACGCCTTTAACGGTTTTGATCGTGCCCAAGCGTTCACCTTTGTCGGTAACGATGGCGCGTAAGTCTGATGGCGCGATACCTTGCTTCTTAGCAAATCCAATGGCGGCTGGTGTCCACTCTCCTTCAGCATTTCGCGCAGCACTTATGGGCGGGCCAAGCACCGTTTGTTCCGTGTCTTTTGCGCTTTCTTCAACATCAGTGATTAGTACCGATAATCGTCGAGGCGTTGCTAAAATACGAGACTTTCCTATCGATAGGCCATGGTTGGTCAGCCCCGTAACCAAGGCGTCAGCAAGGGCGCCTGCCATTGCATAGTATTCACCTGCTGGCAGTTCTTCGACGCCCAGCTCAAATAACACCGTACGCGAACTCACGAGCGATCCTCCTCAACAAGTCTAGCTAACGCAGCGGCCGCAAGATCTTCATCGGCGAGGGGAAATCCAAGTTTGGCGCGAGACCCAACATAGCTTTGAGCAGTGGCGCGGGCCAGTGTGCGCACTCGCAAAATATACCGTTGCCGTTCAGTCACCCCGATCGCGTGGCGCGCGTCGAGTAGGTTAAAGGTGTGCGAGGCTTTCATGACGAACTCATAGGCTGGGAGTGGCAGATCAAGAGCGACTAAGCGCTGTGCTTCACGCTCGCAAAAATCGAAGTGAGTAAATAAATGGTCTATGTCAGCGTGTTGGAAGTTATATGCCGACATTTCCACCTCGTTTTGGTGAAACACATCGCCGTACTTGATTGTGCCCGTTGGCGTTTCCGACCACACCAAGTCGTAAACAGAGTCGACATCTTGCAAGTACATGGCGAGTCGCTCAATGCCGTAGGTAATCTCCCCTGTTACGGGTAAGCATTCAAGGCCGCCTGCTTGTTGAAAATAAGTAAACTGAGATACTTCCATGCCGTTAAGCCATACTTCCCAGCCTAAACCCCAGGCGCCTAATGTGGGTGATTCCCAGTTGTCTTCAACAAATCGGACGTCGTGTTCGAGTGGGTCCAGCCCAAGGCGCTTTAAGCTTGCAAGATACCGTTCTTGAAAGTCCGCGGGTGATGGCTTCATAACCACTTGAAACTGGTAGTAATGTTGGAGTCGGTTAGGGTTTTCACCGTACCGACCATCTTGCGGGCGGCGACTGGGTTGAACGTAGGCCGAATTCCAATTCTCCGGACCCAGTGCTTTCAAAAATGTTGCAGGGTGAAATGTGCCTGCGCCCACCTCTAGGTCAAGCGGCTGCATAATGACGCAACCGTTTTCTCCCCAGAAACTTTGAAGCTCTAGGATTAGCTCTTGGAAAGTTAGTGAACTCACTTCAGTGTCCCGACATGTCAATGGGACAAGTATACCGCGGCCAGCACTGGCATAATATCGGCAACCCGGGCGATTTAAGTGCATCTCAGTGGCAAAGAATCACAATTCACTCAAATTTCGATTAAAAGACGGACTGGCGGTGTTTGTCTTGCGTCTAGTATTGCTCGTGTCCTCGGTATTTCCACTGGAGGTTTCTCGTGCCGTAGGGCGTGGTTTTTCGAGGCTTTTGCTTACTGCAGACACTCAGACTGTCAGGATCGTGCGGCGTAATATTGATTTGGCTTACCCTCATTTGTCGCGCGAGGGCAGAGTACGCTTACTGAAAGACACTATGAGCGAGCACGGCGCCCTCGTCTTTGAACTTGGACACGTCTGGCGTCGTTCAAGCGCCTACGTCCTATCAAAACTTCGTGTGGTGGGCCTTGAGCATTTAGAATCCGCGGCCCGAGACGAGTGCGGTGTTTTGGTGTTGGCGCCGCACGTTGGAAACTGGGAAGTACTCTCGCATCATTTAGTAACGCAGGGCGATTTGTTGTGCTTGTTTGAGCCACAGAAGTTGCCGTCGGTGGGCCGCGAAGTTCTGGCGGCAAGGCAGCGTGCCGGCGGCGCATACGTGCCGACCACACCTAAAGGACTCGTTAAACTTGTTCGACACTTTAAACGGGGTGGTATGACGGGGATTTTGCCAGACCAAGTCCCAGGGCATGAGTCAGGGGGACTCAACGTTCCGTTTATGGGGGTTGAGTGCTTTACAGCGAGCCTCTGCGCGAACCTACTGACTAAGTCGGGCGCGCGTGCCGTAATGGCCGGCGTTTTTCGGGTGAAGGGCGGTTGGGAATTGGTTTATCAACCAGCTTCCAATGGGATTTATGAGGCTGATCTGGGCGTGGCGTTGCGAGCAATGAATGACGATATTGAAACGCTCATCAAGGGGCGCGATGCGCAATATCAATGGTCCTACAAACGCTTTAGAACCCTGCCTAAAGATGGGACAAATCATTATGATGGCGTGAAGAAGCCGAATCGAGGTCACAGTTAATGAGTGTTTACACGGGGAAAGTGTTAGGGGCCTTTTTGGGTTTTATGACTCTCGGCGTGGTAGGCGGCCTGGTTGGGTTTTTTGTGGGACACATGTTCGACTCAGGCTTGGTTCGCGCGATACGGATGACAGGTCCTGACGGCCTCCACGCACTGCAGCAAGAATTTTTTGATACAACATTTATTATGTTGGGCTACATCGCCAAGGCTGATGGGCGTGTGACCGAGTCGGAAATTGCGCAGGCGGAAAGTATGTTTGCGCAGCTGCGTCTTACTCCCTCGCAGCGTGCGTCTGCTATAAAGCGATTTCAGCGTGGCGCTGAACCCCAATTTGACCCCGCCGAAGAGCTCTTGCGGTTCCGGCGAACCGCATCCTTGCGTCCACAGACGTCTCAAACACTACTTCTGTTTCTCGTCAGTATGGGCTTGGCCGACGGTCAACTTGATGCCGCTGAGAGAGCAGCGTTGTCGCGCGTTGCTAAAAGCCTCGGTATTTCCGATGCGGCGTTGACGCGCATTATTAACATGGTGGCCGCGCAGGCGAATTTTGGGGATCGACGGCAGCATCAGCGCCAACAGTATCAACCCCAGCGAAGTCAACTTAACGACGCTTATCAAGCGCTCGGCGTCACTGCCAATGTTGATGACCGGGAACTGAAGAAGGCTTATCGCCGCTTAATGAGCGAGAATCACCCCGATAAATTAAGCGCTCGTGGGGTGCCCAAGGAAATGGTCGATTTGGCAACTGAACGATCACAAAACATTACGACGGCGTACGATTTGATTAAAGAATCGCGAGGTCTGAAGTAGGAATTTACAGTGTTACGGTCGCCAGAACGTTGGCGTGAATAAGATGAGCAGCGTGAATATTTCGAGTCGACCCAAAAGCATGGCGATGCACAGAATAACCTTCCCCATGTCGGTCACCGTTGAGTAATTCGCCGCCACTGAACCTAGGCCTGGGCCTAAATTATTTATGGCGGCCATCACCGCACTGACGGCCGATAAAAAGTCGAGGCCGGTTCCGAGCATGCACAGCACTAAGATAAATGAAGAGAACATGTAGACGGCGAAGAAGCTCCATACTGCGCTAACTACCGCTGGGCGTACTCGTCGATGATCTAGCTTCAGCGGTATGACCGCATTCGGGTGTAACAGTTGTCGGAGCTCTCGCATACCTTGTCTGAAGACTAGCAAAATCCTCATAGCCTTCATGCCCCCACCGGTGGACCCTGCGCAGGCCCCCATGACGCTGAGCATGATTAGAAAAATGGGGAGAAATGAGGGCCATATCGAGAAGTTATCACTGGCGAATCCGGTCGTTGTTGCTATTGAAACAGTCTGAAACAAGCCGTGGATAATGGCTTTCTCAAGGGGGAGTGTCTCCATTACAACCAGCGTGGTACAGGTAATGGCAATGGCAAATAGGATCATCCAGGAAAAGAACTTCGTTTCAGAGTCGAAGCTATAAACGCTTGGGTTTCGCTTGGAAAAAGCGATGAAATGTAATCCGAAATTAACGGCGCTAATAAGCATAAACAAGCTTCCGATCACCAACACCACGTCACTCTGGAAAAATCCCATACTGGTGTCATGGGTTGAGAAGCCGCCAATAGCGATGGTCGAAAAAGCGTGGCTAATGGCATCGAATACCGTCATGCCTGCTAAGTAGTACGCGAGGGCACAGGCCACCGTCAGGCCAAGATAGATCAAAAAAAGTGCTTTAGCTGTTGAGGTAATTCTCGGTGTGAGCTTGCTGTCTTTTGCCGGTCCGTTGCTTTCTGCTCGGTATAGCTGAACACCGCCAATGCCCAACATCGGCAGCACAGCGACTGCGAGAACGATAATACCGATACCGCCTAACCACTGAAGAAGCTGACGGTAGAGAAGGATTGATTGGGGCAGTGTATCCAAGCCGATGAGCACGGTGGCACCCGTCGTAGTGAGGCCAGAGACAGACTCAAACACAGCATCAAATACTGACACGTCGATTGCATCACTGAGCAGGAACGGCAACGATCCGTAGAGACCCAGTACGATCCAAAATGCCGCAGTCACTAAAAAGCCGTCGCGAATCTTCAGTTCTGAATCTGCGCTTTGCGTAAACAGCCACAGTGCAACCCCGGAGGTCGCGGTCGCAGCGAAGGCCTGCCCAAATACATCGGCTGTACCGTCCGCCTGAATCCATCCGAGCGTCATCGAGGGCAAGGTGCCGAGACTAAAGAGCATTAACAGCAACCCGACAATTCGAGCACACAGTCGGATATTCATTTGATAAAGCTGCCGCCTACGACAAACAGTTTCTCAACTAAGCTAATTTTGGAGGGATCGGTGAGAAATAAAATCACATGATCATCCTCTTCCACGACGACGTGTCGGTGCGCAATAACGACTTGATCGCCTCTTAAAATGGCGCCGATCGTGGTGCCGGAGGGTAGGTCGAGCTCGTCCAGCCGACGACCCACAACTTTTGAGGTTTTTGGATCGCCATGTGCTGTTATTTCTAGTGCTTCAGCAGCACCGCGTCGGAGTGAATGCACGGCACTGATGTCGCCTTTACGAACGTGTGTAAGCAAACTGCTAATCGTGATTTGCTGCGGCGATATTGCGATATCGATTTCTTGTCCCACGAGCTCGGCATAGGCTGAGTTGGTGATCAGTGTTATCACCTTTTTTGCGCCGAGTCGTTTGGCGAGCATGGACATCATGATGTTGGACTCGCCGTTGTTCGTCAGCGCACAGAACACATCGGTATTGCCTATGTTTTCTTGCTGCATGAGCTTTGAGTCGTTGGCGCTGCCATTGAGAACAATACTTTCTTCGAGCTCTTCTGAGAGGACGCGACAGCGGTCGTAATTGAGCTCAAGCACTTTGACTTGATAATCGCGTTCCAGTCGTTTTGCCAGCGATGCGCCAATTTTCCCACCGCCCGCAATGATCACGCGCTTGTAAGGCTCATCCAGCTTCCTTAGCTCCGAGGTCACCGCACGAATATTTTCACTTGCGGCAATGAAGAAGGCCTCGTCGTCCGGCTCCACAACGGTGCTGCCTTCGGGAATAATGGCGCTCTGAGATTTTCGGAAAATAGCGGCAACTCGCGTATCCACGTTGGGCATATGTTCACGAATCTCTTGAAGCTCTCGGCCAACAATGGGACCTCCCTCGACAGCCTTAACAGCCACCAAACGTATTTTTCCGCTCGCAAAATCCATGACCTGAAGAGAGCCTGGATTTAAAATAAGTTGGTGAATGGCGTCGGTAACGAGTCGCTCCGGACTAATCGTGACGTCGACGGGTATGGCTCCTGATTGGAAAAGCGATTTGT
>CBFHJX010000031.1:0-14865 GCA_965656285.1 Luminiphilus sp.
GCGGCCAATGTATGAGCGTGACGGTACCTCGTACGTACCGATTCTAATAATATCCAGACCGTCTGATACTTCTTCCCACACTGTTTTAGTGCCGTCTAAGTCGTCGCGCGACTGGTCTACGTAGCCGAGTTGAACGGTCTCGCCGACGATGACGCTACCGCCATCGGGCTGTTCATGGCCCATCAAGAGTTTGAAGAGCGTCGACTTACCCATTCCATTCGCGCCGATAATACCGACGATCGCCCCTGTCGGTACGGTGAAGGTCACGTCGTCAAAGAGCAATCGGTCACCAAAGACTTTGCGCAGTCCCTGCACCTCGATGACCTTGTCCCCAAGACGCGGACCGGGTGGTATGTAGATCTCATTGGTCTCGTTGCGCGTCTGGAAGTCTTGCGAACTGAGTTCGTCAAAACGAGCAAGGCGGGCCTTGTTCTTTGCCTGACGTCCTTTCGGATTTGATCGAACCCAATCAAGTTCGGCTCTGATGGCTTTTTGTCGCGACGCCTCTTGGCGTTGCTCTTGAGCAAGCCGCTGATCTTTGGCTTCAAGCCAGGTTGAATAGTTCCCCTCGTAAGGAAAGCCGCGCCCGCGGTCGAGCTCTAAAATCCAACCGGCCGCGTTGTCGAGAAAATAGCGGTCGTGCGTAATTGCAACGACTGTCCCCGTAAAACCCTCTAAAAAGCGCTCGAGCCACCCCACTGACTCGGCGTCGAGGTGGTTGGTCGGCTCGTCGAGCAGCAGCATGTCGGGCTCGCTCAACAGGAGTCTTGCCAGTGCGACTCGGCGTTGCTCACCGCCCGATAGTGTGGTGATATCCGCCTCCCAATCAGGAAGCCGTAGGGCATCGGCTGCGACGTTAAGGCGGGTCTCAATATTGTGTGCGTCGGTCGCCTGAATCGTGTCTTCGAGTCTCGCTTGCTCTTTAGCGAGTGCGTCAAAGTCAGCGTCGGGCTCAGCGTAAGCGGCGTAAATTTTATCCAGTCCGGCCAAGGCATCGATCGCCTCTGCCAACCCTTCCTCAACGTTGCCGCGGACATTTTTTTCCGGGTTAAGCTGCGGCTCCTGTGCAAGGTAACCAATCTTGATACCCGATTGCGGACGGGCCTCGCCCTGAATGTCTGTATCGATGCCCGCCATAATTTTTAGCAGTGTCGATTTTCCAGAACCATTGAGGCCTAGCACGCCAATTTTGGCGCCGGGGAAGAACGACAGGGAAATGTCCTTCAAAATTTCGCGCTTTGGCGGCACTACTTTACTCACGTGATTCATTGAATAAACGTATTGACCAGACTTGCCGTGCTTGTTGTCACTCATAATGAATAGCGCCTTTAGCGATTGTGGTGGTCGAGTATGGGCTCGAAAACCAAGAGTTTACTCTTGGTAGAGACAAGGCGTGTAGTTTACCGATGAGAACCTTATTTCACGAGAAAAGATCTACCCCCAGACACATAAGCCCATCGGCTAGGGGCTGACGAGTTTGTCTGATTCGGACTTTGTATGATCTCGTTATTGATTCGTTCGAATTGTGTTCGCATGTTGCAGCGATAAGGCCCGGTTTGGCATCGCAGAAAATTTACCCTTTATCTTTACGCCGCGACCGTGGCGAGTCCACATTATCTTCAATGTACTTGACGATTTTTCCAGCAACGTTCACCCCTGTGGCTTCTTCAATACCTCGCAGCCCTGGGGAGGAGTTTACCTCCAGAACGAGTGGGCCTCGGCTCGATCTAATGAGGTCGACACCGGCTACATCCAGTCCCATCGTTTGCGCCGCTTTAACCGCGGTTCTGCGTTCAGCCGGCGAAAGTTTCGTCAGCTGAGCACTGCCACCACGGTGTAAATTAGAGCGAAACTCACCGGGAGAGGACGTGCGTTCCATCGCGGCTACGACCCGCTTCCCGATCACGAAGCACCGAACGTCGCTGCCGCCGGCTTCTTTGATGAACTCTTGAACCAAAAAGTCGGCTTTGAGCTCAGTAAATGCATCGATCACTGATTCTGCGGCTTTGACGGTTTCAGCGAGTACAACGCCACGGCCCTGAGTGCCCTCGAGGAGTTTCACTACAACAGGGGCGCCGCCTACTAGTTTTATCAGCTGACGGGTATTGTGCACGTCGTGTGCAAATCCGGTGGCAGGCATGCCCAGGCCTTTGCGCGCAAGAAGTTGCAGTGCGCGAAGTTTCGAGCGCGAGCGCCCCAGTGGAATTGAGCCCACTAAACAAAACGTGTCCATCATCTCGAATTGACGGATGACTGCCGTCCCGTAATCGGTGATCGACGCACCGATGCGCGGGATGATTGCATCCTGACGCTCAAGCTTCTCGCCGGTATACCAAATTGCTGGATTGGCTGTCGTAATGTCGATCGAGCACTTGAGCGTATCGATCACGCGACACTCATGGCTTTTTTTCTCGGCTTCTTCTCTTAGCCTACTGGTGCTGTAGAGGTCGGGATTTCGAGATAAAATTGCGATCTTCATTCGGTTGCTCCCGGGTGGTCTTCGTCACCACCTTGCAAAAAACTCTCAGAGGGGTCGACGACAAAGTCGGAGAACAAAGAAGTGCGTCCAAGCAGCATCCGATACGCCATGTTCTCGCGCTGGGTCAGCGTCAGCTCGACGAGCTTAAAAACCGCGCCTAGTTTCAAGGGCGTCTTAATGACAGGGCGAGATTCGCTTTGCCCACCCGAATTTGTCACTTCTCGAAATTCAATAACCGGCGCTTCATTAACAGCGCCGAGCGAGCCGTCTGCGGATTCAAACGCGAACGAGACCCATTGATCGCCGTTGCGCTCAAACAACTCTAGATCGACGGCGTGCAATGCACTGGTCCGAGCGCCCGTGTCTACTTTTGCTTTAATGGGACCAATGGCAAGTTCGGGCAGTTCGACCCACTCTCTCCAGCCCAATGTGTATGCATTTAACATTTTGTCACCGATAACCCTCTGCCGATGCCATAGTACTCAAGCCCCATACTCGCAAGATGACGAGGATCATACAGATTCCGACCATCGATAATCACGGGTTGGCGAAGTGTGGATTTTATCTTGTCAAAGTCTGGTGACCAAAACGTTTTCCATTCGGTACACACCACCAAACAGTCAGCACCCTCCAGTGCCTCATCCTTACTGTTGACGTAAACAATGTCGTTGCGATCACCATAAATCGCTTTACACGATGCCATGGCCTCTGGATCAAACGCCCGAACCTGTCCGCCGCATGACCAGATATTCTCAAGGAGGAAGCGACTCGGCGCCTCGCGCATGTCGTCGGTGTTGGGTTTGAAGGCCAGGCCCCAAACGGCGATGGTTTTTCCGGTTAGGTTGGCGCCGATGCGCGCCATCAGGCGCTCACCTAACTTATTTTTCTGCCGCTGATTGGTGTCGTGGACAGCGGTCAGAATCGAGGCTTGGCCGCCCTTAGATTGGGCGAGGTGTTTCAAGGCTCGGACGTCTTTAGGGAAACAAGAGCCCCCGTAGCCGGCGCCCGGATAGATGAACTGGTAGCCAATACGAGGGTCTGAGCCAATGCCACGTCTGACCTGCTCAATGTCAGCCCCGACGGTTTCCGCGATATTGGCAATCTCATTGATAAAACTGATTTTAGTGGCGAGCATCGCGTTCGCTGCATACTTCGTGAGCTCGGCACTGCGAGGATCCATGATGACTAGCTTGTCGTGGTTGCGACTGAATGCGGCGTACATGAGTCGAAACTCTTCGATGGTGTCAGAGGACATTGCTCCAATCACAATACGATCAGGACTCTTCGCATCAGCAACTGCAGACCCCTCCTTTAAAAACTCCGGGTTTGAGCAGACCTCAAATGGATGATGATTCTCGCTTTGGTCAAGACCTGCTTGGATACGCGTCGTAACGGCATCCACTGTTCCTACAGGGACGGTCGATTTATTGATCACAATCTTTCGCCCGTTGATGTGCTCTGCGATACCGTCAGCCACACTCATGACGTACTGCAAATCTGCGCTGCCATCATCGCCTGCGGGTGTTCCGACGCAGATGAAAAGATAATCGCTGTCTTGAACCGCTGTTTGTGTGTTATCGGTGAACGTCAGTAGGTCTTCGCTGACGCCCTGGCGCACCAACTCGCTCAGGCCAGGTTCAAAGAAGGGGACCTGGCCCTGGCGAAGACGCTCAACGCGGTCTGCATCCACGTCCATGCAAATCACACGGTGACCCACGTTGGCAAAAACCGCTGCTTGTACCAGGCCCACATAACCACTGCCAAAGATACTAATTCGCATGATTTAACGCCCTGTTGTCTTAATCCAAGTCAGCATATTATTGCAATTTTGTGAATGAAATGTGACAGCGAAGGCTGCGGACACCGACTCGCTCAGGTAAAACTACCTAATCCACTGCATGGTGTGTGCAGCTGCGTTATCATGCGCTACATCATCGATTTTCTTACGCGACTTGCAAACTTGTTGGAGACCCTTTTAATGAATCAGGCAGCAAACATGCCAGCCGGGCACGGCTACTCAGCGTCACAAAGTATCGCCTCTTTTGATGAAGAGCTTTGGGACGCGATGCGTCTTGAGGCCCAGCGTCAGGAGGAGCATATTGAGCTCATTGCGTCGGAAAATTACGCAAGTCCCAGAGTACTTGAGGCGCAGGGTAGTGTGCTGACCAATAAATATGCCGAAGGCTATCCGGGAAAGCGCTATTACGGTGGCTGTGAATTCGTTGATCGCGCTGAAGTGTTAGCGATCGAGCGGGCTAAGTCGTTATTTGGCGCGGCCTACGCAAACGTCCAGCCGCACTCGGGATCAAGCGCGAATATTGCTGTCTTTCACGCGCTCTTGGAGCCTGGCGATACCGTAATGGGGATGAGTCTGGCTGATGGGGGCCACCTGACGCACGGTGCCAGTGTTAACTTTTCGGGAAAAATCTATAACCCAGTCCAGTATGGCATAGACACTGCCACGGGCGAGATTAACTACGATGATCTCATGGCGTTGGCGCTCGAGCACAAGCCCAAGCTCATCATTGGCGGGTTCAGTGCTTACAGCCGAATTATGGACTGGGGTAAGTTTCGGGAGATTGCCGATACCGTTGGCGCTTATTTACTGGTGGACATGGCGCACGTCGCAGGATTGGTTGCAGCCGGTGTTTACCCAAGTCCGATTCCGCACGCAGATGTTGTGACGACCACGACCCACAAAACATTGCGCGGACCTCGGTCCGGTTTGATTTTGGCGCGCGACAACGAAGCGCTCCATAAAAAGCTTAATTCGGCGATTTTCCCAGGTGCGCAGGGTGGTCCCCTCATGCATGCTATTGCGGCAAAGGCGGTTGCGTTTAAGGAGGCCATGGATCCGGCGTTTGTCGGTTATCAACAGCAGGTGGTCAAAAATGCAAAAGTGATGGCTGAAACGTTTTGTGCCAGGGGCTTTAACCTTGTGTCTGGAGGAACGGATAATCACCTCATGTTGTTGGATCTGCGAGACAAGACATATACCGGTAAGGACGCCGATGCGGCCCTTGGCCGTGCCTTTATTACTGTGAATAAAAATGCAGTTCCGAATGATCCTCGATCGCCCTTTGTAACCTCAGGCTTAAGGCTCGGAACCCCAGCGATTACGACCCGCGGGTTTGCTGATGCCGAAACAGCAGAGCTGACGCATTGGATGTGCGATGTCTTAGAGAGTTTAGACTCTGACAACGCTGAGGAAGTGATAGGCCGTGTTCGGGAGAACGTCAAAGCGCTGTGTGGACGTTTCCCCGTTTACGGCGATTAAAAAGTAGGTGACTGACTATGTTCTGCCCTTTTTGCTCTGCCGACGACACCAAAGTCATTGATTCGCGACTCGTTGCGGACGGGGGGCAAGTCCGGCGTCGTCGAGAGTGTGTCAGCTGTCGTGAACGCTTCACCACCTATGAAGCGGCTGAGCTGGTGATGCCCCGGGTCATTAAGCAAAGTGGCAGTCGTGAACCCTTTAATGAAGAAAAGCTTCGCGATGGATTTCAACGCGCACTGGAAAAACGCCCTGTGTCGGTGGAGGCGGTCGAGACCGAGCTTGGTCAAATCAAGAATCAATTGCGAGCCACTGGTGAGCGAGAAGTGGATTCACGCGTGGTGGGTGAGTTGGTTATGGAGGCGCTGAAGCGCTTAGATCAGGTGGCTTATGTGCGATTTGCCTCTGTTTACCGCAGCTTTGAGGATCTGGCTGAGTTCCGTGACGCGATAGCGTCACTTGAAGCCGACCCTCAGGCCTAGTGGCAGGGATGGCCAATACCGATCAGCGATGGATGACCTTGGCCTTGGAAGTTGGGCGTCGCGCCCGCGTATGGTCTGCGCCCAATCCAGCGGTAGGTTGTGCGATCGTCCGTGACGACGCTCTGCTCAGTAGTGGATTTACGCACCCCGCGGGGCAAGCACACGCCGAAGCGCATGCACTGTCGCAAACGTGCGACGCTGTGGGTGCGACAGTCTACGTGACCCTGGAGCCCTGCAATCACACGGGTAGGACACCACCGTGTGTCGATGCTTTGATCGACGCCGGTGTTGCGCGCGTTGTCATTGCCTGTATTGATCCTGATCCTCGGGTTGCGGGCAAAGGTGTTGAGCGCCTCAAGGCGGCGGGAATCGAGGTGGTTCAGGGGGTTTGCGAGTCTGAGGCACAGCAAGATCTAAGTGGATTCTTCTTGCGACTCGAGCGCGGTTGGGGGCGTGTGACGGTTAAAGTGGGCGCTTCGGCGGACGGTAGAACGGCCATGGCCTCTGGTGAAAGTCAGTGGATTACGGGTGTTGATGCGCGGTCAGATGTTCAAGCGTGGCGCGCATCAAGTGACGTGATAGTGACGGCTAGCGGCACTGTTGCAGCGGACGATTGCGCCTTGACCGTCCGGCCGTGTGACAATCGATTCGACAGCGACGATTGGTCGCGCGCACTGACAGCGCCGAGCCTTAGAGCGGTCATTGACTCGCAGGGTATTACACCGCCCTTGGCGCAGGTCGTCACGGGAGACGTACCGACACTGATCTTCACCGAGGACGCCACATCCCTCGATGTTGCGATGCCATCCACTGTTACACAAGTGAAAGTACCGACGAGTGACGGGGGACTTGATTTGCGTCAGATACTTCGCGCGTTGGGTGAGCGGGGCGCTAACGAAATTTTAATTGAAGCGGGTCCGACACTAGTCGGTGCGTTAGAGCGACAAAACCTGATTGACCAGTGGTTGATTTACATGGCGCCTGTCATGCTAGGCCCTGACGCAAGACCCTTACACAGCGCTCACTTTTCGTCATTGGCTGACGCACATCGTTACGCCATAGTATCGCACGACATGATTGGTGACGATTTACGTATTATCATGCGCCCGGCCACTAGAGACTGACGGACAGTCCTGCTGGCATCAACCCTCACGAGAGACATCTATGTTTACCGGAATTATTCAAGCCGTCGGTGAAGTGGCCGCTATCGAGCAAACAGGCGGTGACGTTAAATTACGCATTAAAACCGGCGCCTTGCCGTTAGAAGACGTCCACCTAGGCGACAGTATTGCTACCAATGGCGTTTGTTTGACGGTGACGGATTTGCCCGGCGACGGCTATTGGGCTGACGTCTCTACTGAGACGCTGTCATTGACCTCGTTAAAGAGCATTGTGGTGGGCAGCGCAGTCAATTTAGAAAAGTCGCTAACGCCAACAACGGCTTTGGGTGGACACTTAGTGAGCGGCCACGTCGATGGTTTAGGGCGGGTTGTTGGTTTGACGCGAGACGCACGGTCTTGGCGCGTGTCGATTGAGGCGCCGGCGGATCTTGCACGCTACATTGCTCAAAAAGGAAGTATCTGTGTCGATGGCACGAGCCTCACAGTCAACTCGGTTGAAGGCGCGCGGTTTGAGTTAAATATCATTCCTCAAACATGGGAAGAAACAGTGTTCAGCGGCTACGCCTTGGGTACCGAGGTGAATCTCGAAGTAGATGTGATCGCGCGGTATCTTGAGCGATTGCTTCAATCAGGTGTTGCGCCAACGGCGAGCAGTATTACGGTAGAGACATTGAAGAACGCGGGGTATCACAGTGATTGATTCAGTACCGCCGGCCTCGGCGGAACAGCTTATTAGCGAGTTTAGGCGTGGTGAAATGGTGTTGTTGGTGCTTGACCAAAGTGACGGTGGTCAAACAGGTGTTGTGGCGATGGCTGCGGAGTGCTGCGAAGCCAGTCACGTTACCTTTATGGCTCGGCAGGCTCGAGGGTTGGTTAGTCTTGCGCTGACCGAAGCGCGTTGCGAGCAACTTAATCTGCCACCCATGGCTGATCCGGCCACGTCAGGCGCGGTGAAACTCTCTATCGAGGCCAGCACCGGTATCGATACGGGTATTTCCGCCGCCGACAGAGCACGCACGGTTCGCGTTGCTGTGGCGCCTGATGCCAAACCGTCTGATCTGGTTCAGCCGGGCCATGTCTTTCCGGTAGCGACACTGTCAGGCGGCGTTTTGATTCGCACGGGAGCCGCTGAAGCTGGGGTCGATTTGGCGACTCTTGCAGGACTGACCCCCGCTGCTGTGTTTGCCGAAGTGCTCGACACCCACGGAGAGCTTGCCGATGCAGCAGCGCTCGTGGCCTTTGCTGACGCGCACGATCTGAGTGTGGGTCGCGTCACTGATTTGGTGGACTACCGACTTAACCACTACCGAACAGTCGATTTGATCCGAAGTGGTCAGATAACAACGCGGCACGGCGAATTTATGTTGTCTGTCTATCAAGAAAGCACGCAAGGACATGTTCATATGGCCCTGAGCAAGGGCGAGTTCGATCAGGAGACGCCGACACTTGTGCGGGTGCACACCGTCTCCTCTGTCCGAGATCTATTGGCTGTCTCATCGGCCGAGCGTGCCTCTTGGTCCATACAAGACAGTTTGTCGCGCGTTGGGTACGAGGGTGGTGTTGTTGTACTGATCAACAAACAGGAGTCCGATGCGGAGCTGTTAGCGCAGGTGGATACTGTGTTGGGCGCTGATTTGCCTGATCATTCGCAGCAGAAAAGCGTCGGCTATTCCCAGGTGGGGATGGGCGCGCAAATATTACGTGATTTAGGGGTGGGTAAAATTCGCCTCATGGGCGCGCCTGTGAAGTACAATGCGCTCGAAGGTTTTGGACTTGAAGTCGTCGAGTTTGTAGAGCCAGAGGCAATGCCTCCGGCGTAAATGAGGAGAGAAAGTATGGCGTCACAATCAATTACGACTACAGAGGGGCAACTGCACTCTGTTTCTGGACGCTTTGCGCTCGTCGTTGGGCGTTGGAATAGTTTTGTCGTAGAGCATCTGCTCGAGGGTGCCATTGACACGCTCAAGCGTCACGGTATCCGTGAAGACCAACTGCACATTGTGCGTGCGCCTGGGGCATTCGAAATCCCCATGGTGTGTCAGGCGGTAGCCAAGCAGGGTAACTGCGATGCGATTATCGCGTTGGGGGCCGTGATACGCGGTGGCACTCCGCACTTTGAGCATGTGGCTGGTGAATGCACAAAAGGCATTGCACAGGTGTCATTGGACTCTGGCGTACCGATTGCCTTCGGTGTCTTGACAGTCGACTCAATCGAACAGGCGATTGAACGCTCTGGGACCAAAGCGGGAAACAAGGGTGCAGAGGCGGCAATGAGTGCCCTCGAAATGGTCAGCCTACTGGGTGCTTTGAAAAACTGATGACATCAATCAATGTGCTAGCTGCCCAACGGCGGCGGGCCCGTCATTTCTGTATTCAAGCGCTGTATCAGTGGTCCATGACAGGGGCCACCCCAGCCTCAATCGAGGCAGAGTTTCGTACCGATAACGACTTTGCGAATGTCGATGTCGACTACTTCAATGAGTTACTCGTTGGTATTGCAGAGCGTTCGCTGGACCTTGACGCACTTTACGTCCCGTTTCTTGATAGAGAGATTGAAGCGCTAGACTGCATAGAGCGGAACCTCCTTCGTCTTGGGACTTTTGAGTTGATGGAGCGTATCGACGTACCTGCGAAGGTCACGCTCAATGAGACGGTGGCTCTGGCAAAGAAGTTCGGGGCAACAGATTCTTATCGCTACATTAACGGTGTGCTCGATCAAGTGGGCCTTAAGTTGCGACCAGACGAACTGGTCGAAGGTTGAAAGCCTCGTCGTGAGTGAGTTCGATATTATCACTCAGTATTTCTCTTCGTTGGGTGCCGGAGACTTTGTCGCACTGTCCGTTGGTGACGATGCGGCTGCGTTGATTGTTCCGACAGGTTCAGAGCTCATCGTATCGACCGACACCGCGGTGTGCGGCACGCACTTTGACGAGGATCTCTTCCCTGAAGACGTTGCTTATAAGGCCGTCGCGGCTGCGGTTAGTGATCTGGCTGCAATGGGGGCTGAGCCGCTCGGTATGACCTTGGCGCTGACTCTGCCAGATAACGATCCCCTGTGGTTGCAGGGTTTGTCGCAAGGACTCACTCGCGCCAGCGCTCGATATGCCATTCCGTTGGTGGGTGGTGATACCACTCGCGGACCACTGGCTCTGACGGTTACGGTGTTGGGCCACTGTCCGCGCGGAGAAAAAATCCTTCGCTCAGGTGCTGCTATTGGCGACCTGATATACGTCAGTGGAACTCTTGGCGATGCGGCCTTCGGTCTGTCGTTACTGGCAGGTGAACACCGCGGACTGGATTTGGATTTCGAAGATCAAGATCACTTGGTGTCACGATTTACAGCACCCGACGCACATTTAGACTTGGGTGTGCGTTTGAGAGGCGAGGCGTCGAGCTGTATCGATGTCTCTGATGGGCTGCTTCAAGACGCAGCGCATATTGCGAATGCGAGCGGCTGTAAATTCATCATTGAAAGCGGTTTAGTGCCCCTTTCGCCTGCACTGCAGCGGGCGGCTAGTGAGCCCCGCGCACGTGACTTGGCGCTGCACGGTGGCGAAGACTACCAGCTGCTTTTCACGTTGCCGCCAACCGGTAATCCGCCCATTGGGGCGGTTAGGATCGGTCGCGTTGAGAGCGGCGAGGGCGTAGAGTGTGACGTGATGCCCAAGGAGCGTGGTTATGACCACTTCCACTGAGTCGAGGGGACTGCCCTTCATTGTTGCTACGTTTTTTGGTGTTGGCCTCTCACCTGTTGCGCCGGGGACGGTCGGCAGTATCGCGGCATTACCGCTAGCGGTTTTATTGCTCCATTGGCCCATTCTTTGTTCGAGCGTGACACTGCTCGTGCTTTTTATGCTCGGGACTTGGTGTGCCAACCACCTTGAGCGGTCCACTGGGCGCCACGATGCTCAAATTATTGTGATCGACGAGGTCGTGGGGCAGTGCTTAACCTTACTGATACTCGGGACGTGGTTTTTGACACGCATCGACCCGTACGTTGTTTTGACGCTGAGTTTTGTCAGCTTTCGATTGATCGATATCGTAAAGCCTTGGCCAGTCAGTTGGCTCGATCAACAGGTTGGCGGTGGCTTAGGCGTAATGATTGACGATGTTGCTGCTGCCTTGATCGCCGCAGGCCTGGTGGCAGGTGGTTATTCACTCATGCAGTTGGCGTGGGTCCAGGCTTAGTCGCCTAGCTGGCGCGATGCACCATCAGCCGGCCCAGTCGCGCGAGCGTGTTCGCGGACTCACCAAAGTCGCTCAAAGCGTCGATCGCTTCAGCCAATAATGCATCGGCGAAGTTTCGTGCAGCATCCACTCCCAGGCACGCAACATAAGTCGATTTAGCGGCGTTAATGTCCTTCCCGGCAGTTTTGCCGAGCGCCTCAGAGGTGGCTGTGACATCTAGCACGTCATCCATGACCTGAAAGGCAAGGCCAATACGTTTTGAGAACAGCGCCAGCGCTTCTTCCTGAGACGGAGTGGCCTCGGCGCAAATTGCCCCAGCCAAAACCGCTGCTTCGATCAGAGCACCGGTCTTACGGAGGTGCACCTTTTGCAGACTTGATACATCGAGTGAGCGACCCTCTGCTGCAATATCCATTGCTTGCCCGCCCACCATGCCGTCAAAACCAACCGCATGACTGAGTAGCTTTATCAAGCGCACTTGTTGAGGCGCACCAAGTTGCGGTGTGTCCGTAATCCATTCAAACGCCAACGCCTGTAAGCCGTCACCGACTAAAATCGCTGTCGCCTCATCAAACTTTTTGTGCAGTGTTGGTTGACCTCGTCGCAGGTCATCGTCGTCCATCGAAGGTAGATCGTCGTGGATCAGCGAGTAGGTATGAAGGAATTCGACCGCTTGACCGGCTCGAGTGGCGCTATCAAGTGGCTTGCCCGCTACCATTTGTGCGGTGGATGAGCACAGCTGGCTTCTCAACTGCTTGCCGGGTTTGGAGAGTGCGTAAGAGAGTGCGGCCTCAAGCCGCGGGTCGCTGCAGACAATGGACACACTTGGATTCATGATTTTAAAGCCCACATACCGTTACAAAACGGCTTAGCTTTGATGATTGTTGGTAACCGTTTCAATACGCTGCTCGGCTTGTTCTAAGGCTTTTTGCGCGGCCTGCGCTATTTTCATGCCCGATTCGTAAACGGCCAGCGCATCTTCCAGCTCAATGTTGGGGTCTTCTAATTGACTGACCAATGCGGTCAGCTCCTCGATCTGCGCGCTCAGTTTTTTTTCATCGCCTTTTACTTCGCTCATAACGCCACCGCAGTCTGTGTTCCGTTAAGTTTCGCATGCCCAAGATTTGCCTGTTCTAAAATATCATCGCAGCTCAACCCAGCGTCTATTCGCGTCTCCGCCTGACTGGCATGATCGATAAATCGATCATCAATCGCCACGTGTCGAATCTCAATGCTCAGCCCCTGTGATGCCAAATACTCGGCGACGCCGCTACCGGCACCACCAGCCACCACATTCTCTTCTACCGTGATAAAACAAGAATGAGTCTTTGCAAGTTGCGTAATAAGCTCAGTGTCGAGCGGCTTCACCCAGCGCATGTCGGCAACCGTTGCATTGAGTGCTTCGCCGGCTTTTTCAGCCTCGGTGAGCAGTACGCCAAAGTTGAGTATCGCTATCTCCTCACCCTCGCGTACAACGTGGCCCTCGCCTATTTTAACGCCCAGTAGCTGGGGCTCGATCCGGACACCCACGCCCTCTCCGCGAGGGTACCTTACCGCCGAGGGACCTGTGTGGTTGTAAGCGCTTACTAACATTTGCCGGCAATCGTTCTCGTTGCTTGGTGCTGCGATGATTAAGTTTGGAATGCAGCGTAAGTAGCTAAGGTCGAAGGCGCCGTGGTGCGTAGCACCGTCTTGGCCGACGAGACCGGCCCGATCGATCGCAAAGGTCACATCTAAGTTCTGCAGAGCCACGTCATGAATCAACTGATCATAGCCGCGCTGAAGAAACGTAGAGTAGATCGCAACGACGGGCTTGACCCCGTCGCAGGCCATCCCGGCGGCCAATGTGACGGCGTGCTGCTCGGCAATGGCGACATCAAAATATCGATCAGGGTACGACGCGGCAAAATTAACCATGCCGGAGCCCTCGCCCATGGCGGGTGTGATCCCTGCAAGTCTTGAATCTTCTGCGGCCGTGTCACACAGCCATTGACCAAACACGTCTTGGTATTTGGGCGGCTTTGGCTCGGACGTTGAAGACTCTGGCTTTTTAGTGTCGATTTTACCCAAGGCATGGTAACCGATGGGATCCGCTTCGGCGGGCGCAAAGCCCTTTCCTTTGATGGTCCGAATGTGGAGGATTTGCGGTCCATCTAAAGATGATACGCGCTTTAGCACCTTGGCCAGTGAGGGAAGGTCATGACCATCAAGAGGGCCAATGTAGTGCCATCCAAGCTCCTCGAATAATGTTCCCGGCGTAACCATTCCCTTCATGTGTTCTTCGGTACGCTTGGCAAGTTCCCAGGCGGGTTTCACGTGCTCGAGTAGTTTCTTAGAGGTCTCACGCAAAGTGAGATAGTTTTGACTCGCCCAGATACGTGCAAAGTACTTCGCCAGGCCGCCCGTGTTGTGGCCAATCGACATCTGATTGTCATTGAGAATGACCAGCATGTTGGGACGTTCGTGCCCCGCGTGTGCCAAGGCCTCAAACGCCATACCCCCGGTGATCGCACCGTCGCCAATAATGGCAACCACTTTGCGGTCTATGCCTTGCTGTCTCGCGGCGAGTGCCATACCCATTGCTGCTGAGATACTGGTTGACGAATGGCCAACACCGAAGGTGTCAAACTCACTTTCTGATCGTTTGGGGAAGCCGCTCAGGCCGCCTTTATGTCGCATTGACGACATGCGTTCCCGCCGGCCTGTGAGTACTTTATGCGGATAACATTGATGTCCAACATCCCACACGATGCGATCGTCGGGGGTATTAAAGACGTGATGAAGTGCAATTGTGAGTTCGACGACCCCCAACCCCGCACCAAAGTGGCCGCCGGTCGTGGAGACGGAGTAGAGCAGAAATTCGCGCAGTTCGTTTGCAAGGCGCACCAACTCTTCGTCATTCAAAGAAGCGATTTCATGGCCTGCGTCAGCGATTCGGTCGAGGACCGGGGTCTCTGGCGCTGTTGTTGGCAATTGATCAAAATTCATGGAGACATTATACCTGTAAATTCTTTGTTACGCTCCTCAGACGACGCGCTGTACCTAAGTAAAACGAATGGCCGGAACCGGATTACCTTTGGTGAAGTGGACGCCCCGGACGAGTCCTAGATATCGAACTGCTTTCGGAGTCGTTCGAGGGCCTTGCGTTCGTGTTTTCCCGGTTTGTTGGTCGGCCGTGCAACAGCGCCTCCGGCCGCCTTTCGGGCCTGCGCTTCGCGCACTCTCCGTGCGATACTGGCATCGGTTTCCGCATAAAGCATTTGCGCTGCCGCGGCCGGCCCTCGCTTGTCACTGAGCGCTTTTACGATGATTTCCCTTTCG
>CBFHJX010000032.1:0-14752 GCA_965656285.1 Luminiphilus sp.
GGTTCAAATCTGGCGGCTTTGGTAGTTTCTGGATTGAAGACGCTCAAGGTATACCGCCTGAGGTGGCTCAAACAGGTATTACGCAAGCAGACGGTTTCCGACCGGGAACATTCAAGCCAGAGCAAATGGACTCGTACGAGATTGGCTTTAAAACGAGCTACCTCGACGGCGCTGGTAACTTCGATTTGACGGCATTCATGTACGACTATACCGATGCGCAAGTTATTCAATATGTCGATGTAGGAGACACCTTCTCTGCAAGAGTTTTAAACGCCGGCAAGACCGAAGGAATGGGTGTCGAGGCATCGACTACTGTTGCGATTAACGAGTACACGACTTTTTACCTATCGATGGGCTACCTCAATACCGACGTGACTGGTCTTGGGGACCCCAACCTTGACGATGGCGTCAATGAATCTCTGTGCAGTATCGACGTCGATCAAGAGGGCGATGGAAGAGGCTGCGAAGGAAGTCGAATATTTTGGGCACCCAAATTAACGGGCGCTGCGAAACTCGATGTAGACGTCCCTGTTGATAACGGAACGATTGCGACCAGCTTCGAGGTTTCTTACGAAAGTGAGCGAGGCGGCGCGTGGGAAGGTAATCGCGAGGGCATCATAGGATCATATGCAATAGCCAACCTTCGCGTGGGTTACGAGTCTGACAACAATTGGTATGTTCAGGCCTATGCTGAAAACCTGTTTAACGAGTTTACTTGGGACGGCTACAACGCCAATGGAGGTATCATACCGTCGCACTTCTTCGGTCCCATGCGTCCAAGAACGATTGGAATCCGCACAGGTATAAACTGGGACTAAGCCACCCGCTTTAAACCCTAAGAATCGGCCAGCAAACCGTCTCGGTGCGCTGGCCGAGACGTTTCTGGGGATAGCCATATCGCGATGAACGCAGGTGCAAAATCGGGGTCCTCAATGGCGCCTACCCATGTTCCGTTGTAATAAAAGCGGCTAATGCCACGCTCATCCACATCGAACACGATCTTGTCGCCTTTGGAGACATCGGGCCACATCTCGAGCACTTGCGCTTCCCAGGCCGTTCTTCGTAAATCACTAAGCCCAAGGTGATCCCACTCCTTCGCTGTTTGATTTGCGAGAAAACGTCCAGAAATATTGCGGCGATAGGTCAACAAAAACCGAAAGGAGTGCTTGGGGTTCGTCCACTCACCTGACATCGTATACAGAGCCGAGTCAAACACCTTAAAAAAGGCCACCTTGAGTTCAGAGCGTCCCACCAAGGACAGCGGGCGCAAAGACTCAAGCGCTGCAATGGGCGATACCGAGACATCAACCGCGTCACTCGCAGGCCGGGCCACAACAGCGGCCGATGTCACAATACTGCAGACGAGTATCGCTGCGGCCACCTTTGCTCTCACGCCACAGCGGCCTCGCGCTGGCTAAATCGCACCATGAGCGGCAGCATCACCATCCACAATGGCACTAAAATCATCATGCTCGTGACATCGCCAAGCGGAAGTGCAACCGCACCAAACTTTGCCCCCGCCAGATAGTTCAGTGGCGCAACCGCACCTAATACAACGGGGCGCCACCAAGTGACCGCCAGAAAGGCCATAGCGCGCGGGAGCACCGTCGGAAACACCAGCCAAAGACAAACCATCCAAAGCGGGAAAAAGACCCCGCCGAAGTCATAGACGCCCGTGGCCGCGAGGGTGAAATCAACACCAACACCCAATGCAGTGGCGGGCAAAACGCGGCGTAACTCCAAACGAATATTTGAAACCGCAGCGTAATGAAAGGCGATGAGGGCCGCCGTCAGTAGCATCCAGTCCTCGCGCCCCAGTACACAACTAAACCAGGTCGTCTGGAACCAGAGGGCGTTAAACCATGTTTTTTCGATCAACATCATGGTGCTGATACGGCCAAATTAGACCTTAAGATCGCCAGAAATTACGATTTTACGCCAAAATGCGTTGCGGTCTTGTCGAGGCCCTCTACAAGCGTTGCGATCAGTGCATCTATTTCGCCCATTGTCGTCACAAATGGGGGTGACATAATCATGGCGTCCCCTGTTTGACGCACCATCAGTCCGCCCTCAATCGCGCGATCACGACAATAAACAGCAGCACCCGATTCGGGTGCTAGGCGCTCACGACTCGACTTATCTTTGACCAGCTCAACGGCGGCAACCAACCCCTTCGCGCGAACCTGACCCACAATAGGATGATCGCTCAGTGTTTGCAGTGCCGCGTCGAAGTAGGGCGCAAGGATTGTGGCAGACTTATGAACAATATCGGTGTGCTCTAACACATCCATCGTTGCCAATCCGGCAGCGCAAGAAGCGGGATGACCCGAGTACGTCAAGCCATGTGCAAACTCGCCACCGTGACCCAAAAGCACGTCGGCGACTTTGTCGCTCACCAGACAGCCGCCCAATGGCATGTACCCGTTGGTCACCGCCTTGGCAAACGTAATCAAGTCGGGCTTGGTCTGGTAGGTCTCGAAACCAAACATGCTCCCGGTTCGGCCAAACCCACAAATAACCTCGTCCGAAATGAACAAGATGTCGCGTTCATCCAGAATTTTTTGAACCGCAGGCCAATAGGTATCAGGCGGAATGATCACACCACCAGCGCCTTGAATCGGCTCAGCAATAAACGCAGCAACCTTGTCCTCACCAAGCTCATCAATCTTTTTAGCAAGCTCATTCGCCGCCCAAAGACCAAATTCATCGGAGCTCTTGTCGCCACCGAGCTCGAACCAATGGGGTTGCTCGATGTGATGAATATAATCAAGACCCTCAGTCTGATCATGCATCGCGCTCATGCCGCCGAGCGATCCTGCAGCGATGGTACTGCCGTGATACGCGTTCTTGCGGCTGATGATGAGCCGCTTCTCAGGCTTACCCAGCAGCTGGTAGTAGCGATGAACGAACTTTATTTGAGTGTCATTTGCCTCTGAACCCGAGTTCGTAAAAAATACTTTGTTGAAGTTCGCAGGCGCCATAGCGCTCAGTCGGGTTGCTAGCTCAACGGCCGGTTGATTAGAGCACCGAAAGAAGTTGTTATAAAACGGTAGCTCCATTAGCTGATCAGCAACCGCTCGCTTAATGCCGTCCTGGCTGTAGCCCAAACTGCAGCACCACAAGCCAGACATGGCATCTTGGATCTTATTACCGTCAGAGTCATAAATGTAAACATGCTCGGCGCGACTCACGATCCGACCACCGTTTTCTGCGTAGTCGCGGAAGTCAGTAAATGGGTGCAGGTGATGCTGCTGATCAAGTTGTCGCAGTTGATTCGTTTCTAGGGTCGCATTCACGGTATCATCTCCAGTTAGTCGCTGTATTTTCCACAAGCGCAAGCGGTTATACCGTACCCCGATCGGGTAAGGATCGTTTAAATTATAGGAATACCGAACAGCTATGGTGAACGAAGAATATAGAGGTCTCGTCTATCCGTGGGGTAGGCAGAGTCCAGTAGAGTATGGTCAACCGCTAGAAGTGGCCCCCGGCGTTTGGTGGGTGCGTTTTGCAATGCCCGGCGGTCTGGACCACATTAATATTTGGCTTTTAGAAGAAGCCGACGGGTGGACCGTGGTCGACACGTGCTTAAAGCTCGACAGCGCTAAAGAGCAGTGGGAGTCGCTGTTCACGGGCTTCATGCAAAATAAACCTATTTTGCGAGTCATCTGTACGCACCTTCATCCGGACCACATTGGTCTGGCCGGGTGGCTTTGCGAGCGATTCGACTGCGAAGTCTGGATGACGCGAAGTGAATACCTCAACGGGAGCCTACTGCTCAGCTACACCTCAGACGATCTCCCCAGTACGGCACTTCAGTTTTACAAGCGCGCAGGGTTCAGCGAGGAGCAATTAACCACGTATCAGCAACGGTTCGGTACGTTTGGCAAGATGTCAGCGCCACTGCCCCACAGCTACCGTCGGATTGTTGATCTTGAAACCATTAATATTGGAGACCACTACTGGCAAGTCGTCATCGGACAGGGCCATTCACCGGAACACGCATGCCTTTACTGTCCAGGTCTTAAATTGATCATTGCTGGGGACCAGATCCTCCCAAGGATCACGCCTAACGTCTCGGTCTTTCCCACCGAACCCGACGGCAACCCTTTGGAATACTGGCTTTCTTCTAATACACGGCTGTTGGATATTTTACCCGAAGACCTGTTGGTGCTTCCGGCCCATCAATCACCTTTTAGAGGTGCTAAAACACGACTTAATCAAATCATTGACAGCCATAGACAGTCACTGGCGCTTCTCTACAAAAATCTGGCTGAATCAAAGACTGTGCCCGAGTGTTTTATTTATCTGTTCAATAGAGAGCTTAAAGAACATGAGGTGCATCTGGCGACCGGAGAAACGATCGCGCATTTAAACTACCTCTTGCAGCGGGGTAATGTGACGCGCGATATCAATTCAGAAGGGCTCTACACCTACCGCGCAAATCCCAACTCACAGTTCATTCACGCAGATGACGTCGCTGCTTAATCGACTGATTGCAAAGGCTGCGCGCCACCTCTACCTCCGGCGGCACCAGAGAGCATGGGGTGAGGAGCCTCAGCTGGCGGTGTCTGTCAGTAACTTGTGCGTCGAGCTTGAGGGACGTCAAGTGGGTCTGCGCATGTATCACGGGCAACCCGATAAGCCCATGGTCATTTACGCACACGGTGGTGGCTTTGTCATTGGTAGCCTGGAGACGCACGACCGATTCTGTCGCGCCTTAAGTGTTGGTAGCGGCTGCAGCTTGGTATCGATCGACTACCGGCTAGCGCCGGAACACACATTCCCCGCCGCACACGACGATTGCCTAGAGGCCACAGAGTGGGTGATTGAAAATCTCGAAAATCTTGCGCCCAACAACGGTCTCTTTATTTTAGCGGGCGACAGCGCGGGCGGTAACATTGCAATTGCGTCGACGCTTGCACTTCAGCACCGCCACGGCATTGCGGGCTGCCTTGCGATCTACCCAGCGACGCAACACTACATAAGCGATCTACCTTCGCATACAGAGCATGCGAAGTCAGGTCTGGTTCCTGCGCGAAACATGCGATGGTTCTGTGACACTTACCTCGATGGAATGGCGCCTGCAGACCCTATCTTGGAGCGTATTTTCCCTGGCCGGCGAACGTCACTGAATCACTTCCCAAGAACGCTCATTATCACCGCTGAGCGGGATCCTATCCGCGACGATGGCGCCCGCTTCGCGGTTCGGTTGCATCGATCGAGTCGCAAAATCACCTACAAGCACTTGGATCATGCAAGTCACGGATTCGTTTGTTCAGAGGGAGACTCAGAACATTTTCAAAAAGCCGTCAGCATTGCAAGCCAATGGCTAGCAATACCGCTTACTCTGAGATCGCCTCAAGAACATTGAGAATTTCTGACTTTTCAAGCTGCCGCGGACAAAAATAACCATCACCCTCGTCCATCGCCGCTTCGGCAATCGCATCGAAAGCATCACGCTTAATACGCGCGTCAGTCGGTGCGATCCCAACATCTGCAATCAGCTGCTCAACCTTGGCAATAAATGCTCGGGCGCGCGTTTCTGGATGGCCCGAATCAGAAACGCCGGTGGCCACGGCGAGCTCCGCCAACCGCTCCACGGCGGTCTCCCCATAAAGGGTGAGAACGTGGGGCAGTACGAGGGCGTTAGCGTGACCGTGCGGGACACCAAAATTGGCACCCAGTTGGTGAGCAATCGCATGCACATTACCCACGTTGACCTGATTAATAGCAACTCCTGCATTGTAGGCCGCCAGTGCCATGCCCTCACGCGCGTCCATATTGCCAGGCTCATCGCAGGCTAAGCGCAACCATCGAAAGACGCCCTGTACCGAAATACGACCCATTTCTGTTCGGTTACCACGCTCCCAGGTCGAGATATAAGCCTCAATACCGTGGGTGAGCGCATCGATACCGGTTGCCGCAGTGATCGGCTTTGGTAGGCCCACCATTAAACACGCATCGAGAGCGACCGCTTTTGGATGGATCGCCTCACCGCCAATAATTTCCTTCTTGTGCGTCGTTTGATTTGTAATTACAGCGCCCATAGTGGCTTCGCTACCGGTGCCAGAGGTGGTGGGTATCACAAACAATGGCGCGGCTTCGTCAGGTGAATTCCCCATGCCTGGCCACTTGGTCATATCGCCATCGCTGTACTTTCTCAACGCAATGACCTTGGCGCAGTCAATCGATGAGCCACCCCCTACTGCAACAATGGCAGTTGCGCCTGACTCGCGTAATATTCTCGCACCGGCTTCGACATGCGCATAAGTAGGGTCGGGATCGACTTGGTCGTACCAAGTCAGCGTCACACCGTCGCGATTCAGTCCGGCAACAGCCTCATCTGCAAGCCCCAAGTCGCGAAGCGCTTTATCGGTGACGACAAGCACCGACGTATGTCCTAACTCCACAATTCGGTCGCATAACCGCGCGCAACTCGCCTTGCCAACGAACGCCATGTATTGTCCTTTGGCTTTACCCGCAATGACTTTCGCCATTGCAAAGAAAAAGCGATTTTTCAGCTTTCGAAGAAACATTGGTTTAGCCATATTTACCTCTGACATTGTGGTCATCCGCAGTTACGTCTGCGATGCCTTTGATGTTATGTTTTTTCAACAGTAACTCTAAGGACGATTCAGCGCTACCATGTCATATCACTATGTTCACATCGAAGACCCTCAAACACTGAGCCTTCAAGAAGGCGACGACTTAAGCTGCACGGCCGACGAGGTCGTTATTGATGTTGCGTATGCAGGCATTAACCGTGCTGACGTTCTCCAGCGCATGGGTTTTTATCCACCACCACCAGACGCGAGCCCGGTCATGGGACTTGAGGTTTCCGGTGTTATTCGGCAAGCAGGCGCCGACAGTGGTTTTACTCAAGGAGAACCAGTCTGTGCCTTGGTGCACGGCGGGGGCTACGCCACGCAGACAATTGCAAAAGCGGCCTGCACGCTGCGCATACCACCGGGCATTGATATGAAGACAGCAGCGTGTCTGCCCGAGGCGTTTCTAACCGTCTGGTACAACGTGATTGTCCGTGCTTCCCTCAAAGCTGGGGAAACTCTGCTGGTTCACGGTGGTGTCAGCGGGATCGGCAACATCGCCGTTCAGCTTGCCAAGTCGATGGACTGCCGCGTGATTGCGACGGCTGGGTCACCCGAAAAATGCCAGTTACTGAACACCATCGGCGCTGACCTCAGTCTGAACTACAAAGAGTCCACACTTGCAGAGCAATGTGAGGCACACGGCGTCATGGGCGCGGTCGATGTAGTTCTAGACATGGTAGGCGGCGACTTCGAACAATTTAATCTCGAGTGTCTCGCCGTCGATGGAAGAATCGCCTGCATTGGTCTCATGCGCGGAGGTCAGGCGACCATTGACCTCACACAATTGCTCATGAAACGCGCAACTCTGAGCGGCAGCACGCTGAGACGTTTAACCCCGCAAGAAAAGGCGCGCTGTTTTGGCGAAGTCAATGAGCACATGATGCCTTTGGTGGAGACGGGAAGAATGACCCCACTTATGGACAAGACATTTGCACTAAACGACGCATTGGCGGCACAGGACTACATGGCATCGGGTACCCATGCCGGCAAGCTTCTCCTTCAATGCAGCTAGGCGGTTGCGCCAGATGAGCGCTCCCTGAGCAAACAAAAGACTAATCCCGATACGGCCCCCGTCGCTGAATGCGCAAGCAATCCTGCGGTAGTGCGGCCAGAAGCCACCAGTACACCACTTTGTCCCAGAGCAGTGTCGAACGCGAGATAAACCGCCATCAACGAAAGGGCCCCCACTGCGGTATACAGCCCGCGTAAAGTCAAACGCTGATACTGGCCCGATCGAACCAGACGCAGTAATAATAGAAAAGCGCCAGTTTGAACGACCAGATAAATCGGTAAGTACAGTGTGGCCAAGCCCATCCATTCGGTCACTATCATGTCAAAGCGATCGCTCAGCGACACCTCAATACCAAACCCCACCAGTGTCGCCGCGCTCACCGAGGTGTTAATTAAAATACTGAGTGTGTATCCCATCAGCACCGCGATAAGAAGGTTTGCAATCCACCTCATAGCTTCATCCAGTTCATAGCTCTACAGAGAATAGGATGTTGCGCTATAGTCACTCGACAATCCAGTTTAGGAACACTTGCTATGCTTACTAATGGCCTTCGCAATGCCGCAATCACAGCACTAATCGCGACACTCAGCCCGTTTTCACTGGCAAGCTTGCAGACACAAATCATCGCAGAAGGCCTGGACACCCCTTGGTCTATCGCTGAATTGCCCGACGATCAGGGCTTTCTCATTACCGAACGTCCCGGTGGGCTTAAGCACCTCGCAGTCACTGGCGAAATGACCGCAGTTAGCGGCGTACCCAGCGTTTACGCCGAACGCCAAGGAGGCCTCTTCGACGTCGTACTGCACCCAAATTTTTTAGACAACCAAACCGTTTTTCTCGCCTATGCGGCAGGCTCTGAAGAGAGTAATCGCACAACCGTTGCGCGCGCTGTGATCGCAGGCGACTCGCTCAAAGACCTATCGGTGATCTTTGAGGTCACGCCCAATAAGCGTGGTGGCGGGCACTTTGGCGGACGCATGGCCTTCTTGTCAGATGGCACGCTTTTATTGAGTGTGGGGGAAGGCTACACCTTGCGCGAGGACGCGCAGAAAACAACGAGTCAGCTGGGTAAGCTACTCCGCATGACCGAATATGGAGAAGCGCCGTCAGACAATCCGTTCAAAGACGCCCCTTTCGTCTACAGCTACGGGCATCGGAATCCTCAAGGACTTCTTGTTGATGCGGCAAGCGAAACCATTTGGATGACAGAACACGGCCCCAAGGGCGGCGACGAGCTCAATCGTGTCGAGTTTGGAAAAAACTACGGCTGGCCCGCAATCACCTACGGTGTCGATTACTCTGGCGCCATTATTTCGCCCTTTACGGAGGCCCCCGGTATGGAGCAGCCGGTCACCTACTGGGTACCCAGCATTGCGACATCTGGGTTGGCACTTTATACCAGCGACGCCATACCAAGTTTAACGGGAAAGTTATTGGTCGGTGGATTGAAGTCCAAAAGTATTGTGGCTGTTGACGTATCCAGCGCCACACCAGTACTGAGCGAGCCCTTCCCCAATATTGAGGTGCGCGTTCGCGACGTCAGAGCACTGCGGGACGGATCGGTAGCGGTAATTAATGAAGAGGGCGGCACCGTTATTCGAATTAGCCCCGCCGCTGAGGAATAACGCGTCTGCTAGACCGTCTTTACAGTCTCGAGTTTGCGGTCCCTTTCGTTTACTTCGAGGCGTCCTGTGGTCGTCCAGCGCCGGCGAATACCGGGCGAGGGAGACAGGTAAAACAGGTCGCCATTCAGACCCGTTAGCGTCAGCGGTACACCGCTGGCTCGAGCGATGGCGGCATTGGCTTGCATATGGTGCTGCTCCCCGTGAACGGGGATACTGAGCTTCGGCTTTAACGCTCGGTATAAGTCTGCCAACTCATCCTCGCATGGGTGGCCTGACGCATGAAGCGTGGAGGCAGCCTCGTCAGCATGAACGACAGCCACACCGCGGTCTTTGAGCCCCTCAATCAAGCGATGCACGTTTTCTTCATTTCCAGGAATAGTCTTGGATGAAAAGATGACCGTATCGCCCTCGCCCAGCGACAGGTGTGGATGGGTGTCCATCATTAGTCGATGAAGCGCCGCGCCGACCTCACCCTGGGTTCCAGTCGCGACCGCCAGCACCTCATTTTCGGGCAAATAGCCCAGGTGCTCAGCGTCTATAATGGGCACTTTTGGCTCAAACACACCCGTGTTCTTTGCCGAGCGAACCATGATATCCAGTGATCTTCCGAGCAACCCCACACGCCGGTCTGATACAAAAGCCGCACGAAAACAGCTCTGAACGCGAGCCACATTACTGGCAAAGCAGGCGATCACAACACGACCCTTGAGCGTCGAGACTAATTTTACAAGCGCGTCACCCACCTCGCCTTCCGTCGGTGAGCGTCCAGGTTTTGTGGCATTGGTGGAGTCACAAATGACGGCATCTACGCCACGCTCTGCAATAGAAGACCAGACGTCTGGAGACCACGGGCTTCCTATCACCGGACGCGTGTCGATTTTCCAGTCTGCCGTATGGAGTACTCGGCAGTCTTTTGACTCCAAAAGTAGTGCGCACGTCTCGGGTGTTGAGTGCGTAATGGGTAGCCAGGTGACATCAAATTCCCCAATCGTATGCGTTTCGCCCGGAAGCACCTCTATGAGTGGCTCGGGCGACGGCGAACCTCGCCACGCCGACTTTTTACGAAGCACGGCTGCCGCAAACGGCGTGGCATACACCGGACAGCGCAATGCTTGCCAAAGGTAAGGTACAGCACCGAAGTGATCTTCATGCGCGTGGGTGATGATCAACCCATCAAGTTTGTCACGTTGGTTCGCGATAAAACTTGGATCAGGCATCTGGATACTGGGACGACCTCTATCATCCCCCATCGCCTGTTCAAAGGTGATACCACAGTCCACCATGAGCCAACGGTTATTGGATGAAAACAAGTTCAAATTCATCCCAATCTCACCGCACCCCCCCAACGGCAAGAACGACACGGCGTTACTCTGACTGCTCAACGGTCCGACCCGCAGTTGTAAGACGCTACCATCGGTAGCCCACGCGAAGATTATAAGACTGATCGACCGACTCTTTACCCGCCGCAGCGGCACCATCGTAGTCCAATCTGAATTCTGCAGCGGCTTCCAAGCCGAAGAAAAACGGGAAACCAAAGCCAACTGTTGTATCCAAAATAAGGCTGTTATCGTCGCTAACGTTTAAAATACCCACGTGGGTCAAATAGATTTTTGAATCACCGCCTAAAACTTCACTTTCCCCAGTGATGTTCCAGTTTGCAGCGAGGTACTCCGTGTCGTCGGCATCAAAAAAGTCCGTGTCGACCCAAACAAAGCCGAGTTCACTATCGAGCTTTCCCCACGTACCATCAAACAACTTGCGTCCGTAATAAGGCCCCAGGTAACTGCGTAAGCGAATATCAGTGAATTTATCCGCCTCAACCGAAGCATTGACTCCGAGGTAATGGTTTGACCAGTCTTCAAGGTAATAGTCGTACTTGGTGACCACCTGCCAATTGTCCGCGGACGACTCACGAGACCGCGTTACGTTGTCAGACGCTTCGGCATCGCTTGACACGGCCACGCTCGCTTGGTCCTGCTCGATGCTTGCGCGCAACGTGAAACGGTCGCGGGTACTGTCGAACTGCGTGTTAACGGCCACGTCCAATTGGTCAGAGTCGGTATTGCCGCGAGCCACAGTGAATGCCGCTGAGGCCAGGCCCTCCCAGGCGTAGCCCTGACCCATTTCCCAAGGCTCGGGGTTCAACTTATCGATGTCTGTAAGCTTAATCACCTCGCCATCGGACAACGCCAAAATTCCGCCCGTCACAATGAGCGGAGCGGCCTCAACACGGCGACCGTCTTTCAGAAGCAGTGATGACAAAGATCGATCATCTGGCGATGCTTCAATGTCTCTGACCAGCGTCGCGTCGATCTTCAGCTCACTGCTAAAACTTGTATCGAGTGTCAGTTGATCAACTCGGTAATCGACAATATTGGCGAAAATCACCGAACCGTCGTGCAGAATCACACGCGCATTGGTGATCGCACTCGCCTCGACAGAAAACAAGAGCGTCACAAGGAAACAAAAAGAGAATTTCACTGATAGCGACCAATCAGCAGATTGATCGAGGTATCGCGGTACAATAGTCATGAAATGAGTCTGCATTGGATTCATCGATAAGCCGAGACACGCAAGACGCTGACCATCAACGTGGAGGACTCAACATGCCGGAAAGTCGTAAGGATACCAGTTGCGATCTATTTGTCATCGGTGCCGGTTCGGGTGGCGTCCGAGCCTCCCGAGTCGCTGCGAGTTTAGGCGCAAAAGTCTTTGTGGCAGAGGACCTCTACCTCGGTGGAACCTGCGTCAACGTGGGCTGTGTCCCTAAGAAGCTCTATGTTTACGGCAGTGAATTTGGCAAAGCTTTCCAAGACGCCTCGGGGTTTGGGTGGCGCGTAACTGACGCCACGTTTGATTGGCCGACGCTGCGTGACAACAAATCGCGAGAAATCAGCCGTCTTAATAGCATTTACGAGCGCTTACTCGATGGGTCAGGAGCGACGGTGCTCGACGGCCGGGCAAAAGTGGTGGGGCCTAACACTGTCGATGTCGACGGCGTTGAGTACCGGGCAGAGCGCATTTTACTCGCTACGGGATCGTGGCCAACCAAGCCCGACTTTCCAGGCAGCGAGCTGGCCATTACGTCGAACGAAGTCTTTGATCTTGAAGTCTTCCCCAATCGGCTCCTGGTGATTGGTGGTGGCTACATCGCTACCGAGTTTGCGGGCATCTTTAATGGCTTAGGGTCACAGGTCACACAGCTTTACCGGGGCGAGCTTTTCATGCGTGGCTTTGACGGCGACGTTCGTCGCTTCGCCGCTCAGGAAATTCAAAAAACAGGCGTTGATCTTCGCTTCAACCTGAACGTGGCGTCGCTACAGCGAGTATCAGACGGCATTGAAGCGACACTCACTGACGGCACCACGCTCACCGCCGATACTGTGCTGTGTGCGACTGGGCGTCATCCCAATATTGACGGCCTGGGCCTCGAGTCAACACAGGTTGCCTTAAACGATCGAGGTTATGTGCAGGTTAATCGTGACTTCCAAACTGACGAACCCAGCATCTTTGCCTTGGGCGATATGACCGGCGGTCCGCAGCTGACACCGGTTGCGATTGCGCAAGCCATGGTCTTTGCTCACACACAGTTTGGTAATGAGCCTCGTGTTATGGACTACGACGTTATACCGACTGCCGTGTTCTGCCAACCCAATATCGGCACCGTAGGACTCACCGAGGAGGCTGCGGCGGAACAAGGTCTAAGCGTGAGTGTGTTTCGGTCCGAGTTCAGGCCCATGAAGCACACGCTCAGTGGCCGCGACGAGCGCACGTTAATGAAGCTTATTGTTGATACCGCGTCAGACCGCGTCATTGGTCTACACATGGTTGGACCCGATGCAGGAGAGATCTGCCAAGGGATGGCGGTTGCGATGAAAGCGGGCGCTACCAAAGCACACTTTGACAGCACCATTGGTATTCACCCAACCGCAGCAGAAGAGTTTGTGACCATGAGAACGCCCGACGCATGATGGATTTAGTCTGGTGGGAAATCGCCATCCTTGTCGTTGCGGGTTTCGGCGCAGGGCTGGTCAATGTCATGGCAGGTGGCGGTTCTATTCTGACCGTACCTATCATGATGTTTTTGGGCATGCCGGGACCAATCGCCAACGGCACTAACCGCATTACGATCGTTGCACATAACGCATCGGCCATGGTGACCTACCTAAAACACGGCATTCCACACGCGAAACTGTGTCTCACGTTAACGTTAGTCGCTATTCCTCCAGCGATTTTAGGGGCCTGGCTCAGTACTAAGCTCAATAACGAGCAATTCGAAGGACTATTGGCGATCGTAATGGTTGCCGTCTTAATCCTGATGCAGGCGCCTCAAGCGAAAAAAGTGGGCAGTGGTGAAGATCAGCCTCAAAACCTTGCTCTGGGTCATGTGTTAATGGCTGCTGCGGGGTTTTGGGGTGGATTTATTCAAATCGGTATGGGGTTTGTGGTGCTGCCCATTATGCATCGAGTCATTGGCCTGAGCTTGGTGAACACCAACATCCTCAAAGTCTTCATTATTTTTACCTATACGCTGCTCGCCGTGTTCGTATTCGCGGCGACCAGTGAAGTACTTTGGCTCGTCGGTGCAATCGCCGGGATTGGAAACATTGCAGGCGGCATCGTAGGCGCAAAGCTGACCTTGTCTCATGGAGAGACGCTGATTCGGAAAGTACTGACGCTCGCCATTATCGGTATGATTATAAAACTGCTCTTTTTCCCCTAGATGATGCAATCAGAGCCTAACAGCTGCAGGCAGCTCGGAGTCGGTGACACCTGCCATGAGGTTCGCCAGCGCAAGCTGGAACATAGCCTGGCGTGTCCGCTGAGTCGCACTCCCAACGTGTGGCAACACAACACAGCCCGGGAGCCCTCTTAACGCGCTGGTGTTCGGCAAGGGTTCTTCGGTGTAAACGTCGAGTCCCGCACGCAGCCGTCCTGTCCGTAACTCGTCACTCAAGGCCGTCTCGTCAACCAGGGCGCCTCGGGCGGTATTGATCAGAATAGCGCCATCCTTCATCTGCGAGAGTTGCGAACGACCCACCATGCCCTGTGTTTCAGCGGTTAGGGCCGTGTGCAAAGAAACAATATCAGAGGCGGCGAACAGTGTGTCCAGGCCTACAAATTCGACGCCTTCAACCGTGCGTCGACTCCTATTCCAGGCCAAGACACGACAACCAAAACCCTGCAACCGCTTCGCTACAGCCTGACCGATGGGGCCCATTCCGACCAGTCCGACCGTAGCGCCACTGAGATCAGTACCCAATAAAAAATTGGGCTTCCAACCCTCGCTCCAGGCACCGGCTCGAATAAGAGCATCACCTTCCGCAATGCGCCGTCCCACCGCCAACATCAGGCCCAACGCCAAATCGGCAGTGCTGTCGGTCAGCACGTTGGGAGTATGTCCGACTAAAATGCCGTGCTTTGCGGCCGCATTAAGATCGATGTGGTCGACACCAACTGACACCGTCGAAATAACCTTAAGCTGCGCCGCATTGGCCAGAACATCG
>CBFHJX010000033.1:0-14473 GCA_965656285.1 Luminiphilus sp.
AAGGACCTAACTTTCTGGTGATACACCCTGATGAGTGTATTGACTGTGCACTTTGTGAGCCAGAATGCCCAATCGACGCCATTTTTTCTGAAGATGAATTGCCCGCCGACCAAGAAAACTTCTTAGCACTCAACGCTGAACTTGCTGAGATATGGCCTAACATCACTGAGAAAGGAGAATCGCCCGCCGACGCTGCTGAGTGGGAGGGTAAACCTGGAAAACTTGCCCTACTTGAGCGCTAGCCTCTAGCTGAGCAAAACACTTTCGGAGAGCCCATTTCTGAGGGCCAACCGCTTGAGCCTGGCCAGCGCGTCAAGTTGAATTTGCCTCACGCGTTCGCGTGTGAGGCCCACTTCTTTGCCTACTTCTTCAAGCGTCGATGCCTCGTAGCCGAGCAACCCAAATCGTCTCGCTAAAATTTCACGTTGGCGCGCAGGAAGGCTGCCCAACCAGTCAACCAGACAGGCCTGCACATCTTTGTCATTCAAAATGGTTGATGGATCCGTTTCAACAAGGGAGGGCACAGTCTCAACATACGATCGATCACTTTCCTCAGTCACGTGGTTGTCAACCGACAAACTGTGCTCTGCAATCTTTAGTAGGTTACTGACCTCCCCCGGGTCCCGATGCAACACACTGGCAATTTCTGCCGTCGACGGCTCACGCCGCAGCGAACGCTGCAACTCGCGAGAGCAACGACCGACTTTGTTGATGTCTTTTTGAACATGAATCGGCAGCCGAATTGTTCGGCCATGATTCATTAAAGCACGCTCAATATTTTGTCTTATCCACCACGTCGCATACGTTGAAAAACGAAAGCCCCGCTCTGGATCAAATTTTTCTACTGCGCGCATAAGCCCTAAATTACCCTCCTCAATAAGATCGAGGAGTGGCAAATCACGACCGCCGTATCGCTTCGCGATCATGACGACGAGTCGGAGGTTGCTCTTTATCATGCGGTGACGGGATGGCTCATCACCGGCCAGCGCGGCCCGCGCGACAACGACCTCTTCGTCTGCAGTAAGCAGTGGCGTTTCACCAATCTCATTGAGATACAACTGAATAGGACTAGTGTCGTGTGCTAGAGCGTCAGCGTCGCGGCTCTTTGCACGGGCTGACGACTGAACCGAAAATAGGGTCATCGCCGCTGTATTAGGCGAAGCCTTTAGCACTTCAAGATCAGCCACAAGAACCCCCTTCTCTGGCGACCCGAACTCCTATCGACGCATGGGAAGCAACGTCAGCGGGTCGACTGGCTTACCCCGCCTGCGCAGCTCGAAGTGCAGCTTCACTGAATCAGTGCCACTGCTACCCATTGTTGCTATTTGCTGCCCCGCTGTGACGCTCGTGTTCTCTGAGACAAGCAAACGTTCATTGTGTCCGTAGGCGCTCAAGTACGTGTCGTTATGTTTTATGATCAGTAGCGAGCCATAGCCCGTCACCCCCGTTCCCGCATACACAACCTTTCCGCTAGCAACAGCCCTCACCGGATCGCCACGGTCACCCGATAGATCGATCCCCTTATGAACGTTACTCGAATATGTTCGAGTCACCTTCCCTTCTGAGGGCCAGCGCCAACGAGACACTGGCTGTGTAACTAGGTTACTCCTCGGTTTACTCGCTGAAGACGATTTTTTTATAACCGCTGTCACTTTTGACGACTTTGGTGCGCTGGCTGTTGGTTTCGTAGTTTTTGACGCATTAGAGGGGCTCTTTTTTAATTTCGGCGTCTTGGTCAGTCGGCTTGCGCTTTTCTCCGAGGGGGTTACCGCTGCGATATCAGTACTCAACGTTTGGCCCACCTTGATCGTAAAAGGCGGTCCAATGTTATTTCGTGCTGCTAATTTTTTGAAATCAATGCCCAAACGAAAGGCGATGGCATAAAGCGTATCACCACGAATAACCACATACGGTTGTCCAGGGCGAAGTTTGGATCCGTAGGCTTTCGGGCGCTCAGGTCTCGTCGCGTTTGACGTGGAAGCCTGACTTGCATCCTCCCACGGCCGCAAATTATCGGGGTTTGCGCCTGAGCATCCCAACAGACCCGCAGCTAGAACAATGGCAGACAGTGTTTTACATATCTGCATCGATGCGTCCAAGGCTATGGCTTAACAGGTGCTCGTGAAGACAAGAGGCGAACGAAAATCCCCCCCATCACGAAGCTCAGCACACACAATAACAACATCGGATCACCCACTGTTTCGCCGTATTCCATTGGCGTCACCGGCAGGCTCTGTATCGTTCGACTGTCACCGTGACGATCCGTCATCGCGCTGATGGGTACCTGCCAAGGCCATAAGATCACCAGCGATCCCAATAGAAACCCGTACAACGTCGCCATCGTTGCCTGCTGAGCTCGCGCAAGTAGCGCTGTGAGCAACCGCGAAAACCCCATCAGACCGACCACACAGCCAGCTGCAAATACGGCTAATATCAGTAAATCACCACCGACGACGGCGGCAATAATCGGCTGGTACATGCCCATGAGTAAAAGCAAAAAACTACCGGAGATACCGGGTAAAATCATCGCCGAAATGGCGATTACACCCGCAAGAAAAAAGGCCCCCGTACTCGCGGGCAACTGCATGGCTTGAGTCAGCCCCACAAACACCGCGCAACCGATTCCAAAGATTAAAAAGCAGTATTCGCGCAACTGCCACCGGTCCCGCATCGACAAAATAAGGTGGATCGCACTCGCCAAGACCAGTCCACAAAAAGTAGACCATAGTGGCAACGGATAAGCCGTCATCAGATAATTCAGTATCGATGCTAAGCTCACGACCGCGGTGGCGATTCCGGCGCCCAAAGCGACTAGAAAATTGCCGTCGATCGCACTCCACGCCTCACGCACCTTCCCGGTAAAGACAGACTTGAGGGTTACAAGACCCACGCTGGAAATTGCATGAATAAAGCGATCATAGATCCCCGTTATCAGCGCGATCGTTCCGCCCGACACTCCGGGCACAAGGTCTGCGGCGCCCATGGCGACTCCTCGCAGGTAAATACCCAACCAACCCTCGGTCACTGATGTACACCCTCGCGCATTGGCACAAAAAAGACATCTTCAATAATCGTTTCTTCAAACCCGTCTGGCGTGGAGGTCATCTGAACCAGCTTCTGCTCACTACCTCCTACCGGGAGAAGCAAAAAGCCATCTGGAGCGAGTTGTGACAACAAGTTTTGCGGAATCGTCTCGGGTGCAGCGGCCCCCATAATGACGTCAAAAGGCGCAAACTCAGCCCACCCCTCAAAGCCATCACCGTGCATGCAACGCACGTTGCGAGCTTTCAATGTTCGCAAACGCGCTCTCGCCTTACTGAGCAACGGTTTTATACGCTCAATAGAATAGATTTCATCGGCGACCCGAGCCAGCACTGCGCTTTGATAGCCTGATCCCGTACCCAGCTCCAAAACTCGACCAGGCTTGCCGCGTTGCAACGCAAGCTCGGTCATCCGCGCAACGATATAAGGCTGACTTAAGGTCTGGTTAAATCCAATAGGCAAAGCGGTATCCTCATAGGCTCGATGCGCCAACGCCTCGTCGACAAATAAGTGTCGGGGCGTCTCGCTCATGGCTTGAAGCACTCGGTCATCGTGGATACCCTGCGCTTTTAGTCGCTCAATCAGGCGCAGGCGCGTCCGTTGAGACGTCATACCTATGCCACGCAGATCACTCACGCAGACGCCTTCTCTGTCAGTAAAACCACCGCGTGCACAGCGATACCCTCTCCCCGCCCAATGAAGCCTAACGCTTCTGTGGTTGTGGCCTTTACATTGACATTACCGATCGTCACATTGAGGTCATGCGCTATATTTTTTTTCATGCCCGCAATGTGATCGGCAAGTTTGGGAGCCTGTGCGATGACTGTGACGTCGGTGTTCGAGACGCAGAATCCAAGGTCGTTGACTTGTTGAATCACGTGTCGGAGTAAAACGCGACTGTCTGCATTTGCAAAAGTCGGGTCGTTGTCGGGAAAGTGATGCCCAATATCGCCCAGCGCCATTGCACCGAGTAAGGCATCACTCAATGCGTGCAAGACGACATCACCGTCTGAGTGTGCAATCAAACCCCGAGAGTGAGAAATGCGCTCGCCACCGAGTACGACGTGATCGCCTACACCGAACGCATGCACGTCATAGCCATGTCCAATTCTCACGAATCGCTCTCCTCATTCATACGACGTAAAATAATCTCTGCGAATTCTAAGTCGGCAGGCAATGTCACCTTGATGTTGGTTGAAGGCCCCTCAAGCACCGAAACCGGGTAGCCTAGCCGTTCCATGGCCATCGATTCATCGGTTACCGAAACGCCACTTTCAAGTGCTGATGAAAGCGCATGCTCCAGCTCCGAGAGTCGAAACATCTGCGGTGTTTGTGCCCGCCAGATGCTGCGCCGATCGAGCGTCGCAGCGACACGTCCATTGTTTCCCACTTGCTTGACGGTGTCGGTGGACGCTTGCGCAAGCACTGTACCGGTATCACTGGACAGGGCTCGATCAATCAACTCGCGTAATACGCTGACTGAAACACATGGGCGCGCCGCATCATGAACCAAGGCCCAGTCACCCAAGCTTATATAGTCTGTGAGTGATCTGAGGCCAGAAAGAACAGAGTCCGATCGCTCTGCCCCTCCCGGTGCTGTAAATACTCTCGGATCAGAGAGACTCGTCACTGAGTCCGCGCGTCGATCGCTGGGATCCAAGACGACGACCACACCCCTAATATCGGGGCACGCTAACAACGCACGCAGTGTGTGCTCCAAAATCGGCAGACCGTGCACCAATAAGTATTGCTTAGGCGTTTCGGCCGCCATTCTGCGTCCGCTTCCAGCCGCCGGAACAATGGCCCATATGCTATTGGTCACGGCGCCTGCTCCTCAGGCTTTTTTTCGATAAAGAGAATGTACTCTTCGCCTTCGCGAACCAAACCCAGCTCCTCGCGCGCCACGGCTTCCAGCATCTCTGTACCCTCTTGTAGCTCCAGCACCTGCCTCGCCAACGTGTCATTGCGCTGTCGCAGTGCCGCGTTAGCGTCCTCACCCACCGCGGCCTGAACCTGGAGTGCTCGTCGTTCTTTAATGCCGCCCTCCCCAAACCACAGCTGGTACTGCAGCAGTGCCAAGAGCCCGACCAAGACCAACAGGAGCGGCCTCATAAGCCTAGGCGTCTCTCTCCAGCTCGAGGCGGCCACGGTACGGCGCGGTCATACCCAGCTCAGCCTCTATGCGCAGCAGTCTGTTGTACTTTGCCACTCGATCAGACCGACAAAGCGACCCTGTTTTTATTTGACCAGCCCCGGTACCCACCGCTAAATCTGCAATCGTTGCGTCCTCTGTCTCACCACTGCGATGTGAAATCACCGCCGTAAATCCGGCATCCTGGGCCATCTTGATCGCATCAAGTGTCTCGCTCAAGGAACCAATCTGATTAAACTTAATCAATATGGAATTGCCGATTGCCTCATCAATACCGCGTTTTAAGATGCGCGTATTGGTTACGAACAAATCGTCTCCCACGAGCTGAACCTTCTGACCGAGCTTCTGAGTTAGGTAAGACCAGCCGTCCCAATCGGACTCGTCGAGGCCGTCCTCGATCGACGCAATCGGGTGCGCGGCCGCAAGATCAGCCAGATAATCGGCAAAACCCGTGCTCGAGAACGAACGCCCCTCACCGGATAACTGGTATTCCCCATCTCGATAAAACTCGGACGCCGCACAGTCCAGTGCCAACACGATGTCGTCACCCAGTGAATAGCCTGCCTTTGAAACAGCTTCGGCAATGACGTCAAGTGCCGCTGCATTGGATGGCAAATCCGGCGCAAAACCACCCTCGTCTCCCACGGACGTCGCCAGTCCGCGTGCACTCAAAACCTTCTTCAACGTATGAAATATCTCAGCGCCAACCCTCAGCGCCTCTGCAAATGACGTCACTCCAACGGGCTGAATCATGAACTCCTGAATGTCCACATTATTGTCCGCGTGCTCGCCGCCGTTCAAAATATTCATCATCGGTACAGGCATGGTCAACTGCGTGGTCCCAGAGAGATTTGCAATATGCTGATACAGCGGCAGTTTGGCTGACTGCGCCGCAGCGCGCGCCGTGGCTAACGAGACCGCTAAAATGGCATTGGCGCCAAACCTACTTTTGTTTTCCGTTCCGTCGGCCTCGAGCATCCTCTGGTCGACGCCACGTTGATCAAGCGCCTCACACCCAATAAGGCAATCGCGTAGCGGCCCATTGACGTTTGCAACCGCGGTAAGGACACCCTTACCTAAGTACCGAGCACCGTCGCCGTCGCGGAGTTCTAAAGCCTCCCGTGAGCCTGTACTGGCGCCTGAAGGCGCGTAAGCAATTCCCACTGTGTCATCATCCAAAGTTACTTCGGCCATAACCGTGGGGTTGCCGCGAGAGTCCATGACTTCAAAGGCACGAATATCAACAATTTCGCTCACTACTTACTCCATTTAAGGTCAGTTAATATCAAGTTTGGGCAGTGACTTGACCACTTGATCGACCGCCTTTACCTGCTCGAGAAAAGGTTCCAACTGATCGAGTGGTAAAGCGCTCGGTCCATCACATAATGCTTTTTCTGGGCTGGGATGTGATTCCAAAAAAAGTCCCGCAAGTCCCGTTGCCATGCCTGCTCGCGCCAACTCCACGACTTGTGCGCGTCGCCCTCCGGACGCCGTATCGTTGGGATCACGTCGCTGCAGCGCGTGAGTTACGTCAAAAATCACGGGGATACCGCCAGTGTGTTTTTTCATCACACCAAAGCCCAACATATCGACCACTAAATTATCGTAACCAAAGTTGCTGCCACGCTCACATAAGATAAGCTTGTCGTTACCGCACTCGCGAAACTTATGAACGATATTCCCCATCTGCTCGGGGCTTAAAAATTGCGGCTTTTTAATGTTAACCGGTGCACCGGTCTCGGCCATGGCTTGAACAAGATCAGTTTGTCGAGCCAGAAACGCGGGCAGTTGAATAATGTCCACAACACTCGCAGCCGGTGCTGCCTCCTCGGGTGAATGCACATCAGTAATCAGCGGAAGCCCCGTCACCTTTTTTACGGTCTGAAAAATAGCCAGCCCGTGCTCGAGTCCCGGACCGCGATAGGAGTTTATCGAGGAGCGATTGGCTTTATCGTAGGACGCTTTGAACACCAGTGGGATATCAAGTCGGGCACACACCTCTTGGTAAACACCCGCGACATCGACTGCAAACTGCTCAGACTCCAGGACATTGATCCCACCAACCAGAACAAAAGGCTTGTCATTGCCAAACTCAATGTCCCCTACAGAAACGGTTTGAACGGTCATGCTTGCTGCACCTCGACCGCCGCATTAATAAAGCTAGAAAATAGCGGGTGCCCACCGCGGGGTCGTGAGGTGAACTCCGGATGAAACTGACAGGCAACAAACCACGGGTGATCTTTAAGCTCGATCATCTCAACCAGCGTTTGGTCTTGGGACCAGCCTGAAATCGTCATCCCTTGTGCTTCGAGCTTCGCAACGAGCGTATTATTCACCTCGTAGCGATGACGGTGGCGTTCGCGCACGACGTCAGCGCCATAAATATCACGCGTTTTAGTGCCGTCAACCAAGTAACAAGGTTGAGAACCCAATCGCATAGTCCCGCCCATATCTGAGTGCTCATCTCGAACTTCAATATCACCCGACTCTGTTTGCCACTCAGTAATTAAACCAATCACCGGGTAAGGTGTTAATGGATTCATCTCTGTCGAGTGAGCACCTGTCAAATCACAGACATTGCGAGCAAATTCGATCATCGCCATATGCATACCCAAGCAGATGCCCAAATAAGGGATTTTGTGCTCGCGAGCGTATTGAACTGCCGCAATTTTACCTTCGATCCCCCGATCGCCGAATCCACCGGGCACTAAAATAGCATCGAGCGACTTTAAGACCCCGATGCCTTGCGACTCCAAATCTTCTGCGTCGATGTATTCAATATCAACCTGCGTATTGGTGTGCAAACCGGCGTGACCCAGGGCTTCATTGAGTGATTTGTAAGCGTCGACTAGGTCGGTGTATTTTCCGACCATACCCACCTTAACGCGGGCACGACGCTCCGCTAACTCGCGCGCCACCACATCGTCCCACTCACTGAAATCGACGTCGCTGGCAGACATTCCGAAACGCTCTAAAATGTAGTCGTCGAGACCTTTTTCATGAAGGTTCTTGGGGATTTTATAAATCGAATCTGCGTCTAAAACAGGAATCACGGCACGTTCTTCGACATTAGTGAACAGCGATATTTTCTTTCTAGCACCGTCGTCAATCTCAACAGAGCATCGGCACAGCAAAACATCTGCCTGCAGGCCGATCGAGCGCAATTCCTTCACTGAGTGTTGTGTCGGCTTGGTCTTAATCTCACCCGCCGTCGGAATATACGGCACCAAGGTCAAATGCATTAACAGGGCTCTCGACGCGCCTGCCTCCAATTTTAGTTGGCGCAAGGCTTCTAAAAAGGGCTGACTTTCAATATCGCCGACCGTGCCACCCACTTCAATAACGGCAACCTCGGCCCCTTCGGCACCGGCAATAACGCGGCGCTTTATTTCGTCTGTGATGTGCGGAATGACTTGTACCGTTCCCCCAAGGTAATCACCGCGACGCTCTTTTCTAAGAACTTCGTCATAGACCTGGCCGGTTGTGAAGTTATTCCGTTTCGACATCGTCGTTCGGGTGAAGCGCTCGTAATGCCCCAAATCAAGATCCGTCTCGGCGCCGTCATCGGTGACGAATACCTCACCGTGCTGAAACGGGCTCATGGTGCCAGGGTCAACATTGATATAGGGATCTAGCTTGAGAAGTGTGACCTTCAATCCGCGGGCTTCAAGCACTGCGGCAAGCGAGGCCGCCGCTATTCCTTTTCCTAGCGAGGAAACAACACCGCCGGTTACAAAAACGTATCGCGTCATGGACTCCACCAAAGCAAGAGGAACTGTGGGGCGGCGAACAAAGGGTTGCCGACAGCAGAGCTCCGATGGGCGTTCAGCTTAACAAAGAGTGTCCATTCGCTCAATTTACAAAACACAATTTCGGCGCGATCCAGACCGGTACTAATCCCTCTTTACAGCTGACGGTTTTATCGGACGCTTCTTGGGTGACACCCAGTCCCGCGACAGCCACGACTGAGTTGCCCTGACAGATGACAGGAATACTTCCGCGCCAGTACGGTGGCACATCATTTTCCTGCAGGTATTGATTCAAACTACGCTTCGGCCGTCCCCTCAGCTTGAGCTCCTCGCCAGGCTTTGGAGCACGCAGTGACACCACCTCCCCAGCATCCAGACCAAAGGGGGCCTGCACCCAGTCTATTGAGCCCCAGTCACCCTGAGCTGAGCGCCCCACGACGGCCTCCGCACAAAAATCGCCATTGGGCTTCAGCGGATAAATCTGTATCGATTGACGCCATCGTTGCATCACGAAGTGACGGTGCCGAACCTCTGGCTGCTTGTCGGGACCTGCTTCCAAACACTGCCGCGCAAACTCAGCAACGGTGGTATGCGCAGGCACTGGCAGATCCAGCCCGTGAAGCCAATGGTAGATCTGATCATGGAGGACGGCCGCATCAAGAGTCTGAAGATCAAATGAGGGGTCGCCCACGGGAGAGACTTGGCTAGGATGCAACAATGAGGGGCCCTTGTTTATTTGAGCGAGCACCGCCGAGGAGCGGGTAAAACCCGCGCGATATCCGGGCCAACGGGATTCAATGAGGGGTAACACCTCATGGCGCAAAAAATTACGGTCAATGTCGATATTGGCGTTGCTTGTGTCGTCTATGACTTTAAGGTCGTGCTCTAGCACATAACGCTCAATGTTTTGCCGAGTGACAGCCAGCAGCGGGCGTAATAGCGTAGCGACACCCAATGCCCGAGTCTCGGGTATGCCCGCAAGGCCTCGGGGACCGGCCCCACGTATCAAACGAAAAAGGACGGTTTCAACTTGATCGTCGCGGTGGTGAGCAAGAAGCAATAAATCGCCGGTTCTTAGGTGCTTCTCAAATGCGCGATATCGAGCGACTCGCGCTTGCGACTCAGGTGAGGCTTGAGTATCCACCTGCACCGCTTCCAGTGTAAACCCCACCTTGAGTTCAGCGGCAACCTGCGCACAATGCTCAGCCCAAAAACCGGCATCGATCTGAAGCCTATGATTGATGTGGATGGCCTCGATAGCGGGCAATCGCTCTGAACGAGAGAGTGTAACCAGCGCGTGGAGTAAGGCATGGCTGTCTGCTCCACCCGAGAAACCCACGCAAAGCCTGCTAGCGGTTCGAAACGTCGCTACGTGCCCCTGCAGTGCAGCCAGTAACGTCATAACGGAGTCAGGACGCGCCGTAGGCCATTAATCGCTGATAACGTGATTCCACGAGAGTTTGTGTATCGATGGCGCACAGCATCTCCAGCTGCGTCGACACATGAGTGCGAATTCGCTCAGCCATTTCGACGACATTTCGATGCGCCCCTCCAAGAGGCTCCATAATTGTGTTATCCACAATCCCCAGCTCTTGCAGCGTTGAAGAAGTAACACCCATGGCCTCAGCTGCCTGTGGCGCAAATTCGCTGCTCTTCCAAATAATATTGGCACAACCTTCCGGAGAGATCACGAAGTAGGTTGAATACTGCAACATCGCCAAATGATCGCCCACACCAATACCTAACGCGCCACCCGACGAACCTTCGCCAATGACGACGCAAACGATCGGTGTTTTCAGTCGCGACATCACAGCCAAGTTTTGGGCAATCGCCTCGGAAATACCGCGCTCTTCAGAGTCAATGCCAGGGTAGGCGCCGGGTGTGTCGATCAGTGTCACCACGGGCATATTGAATCGCTCGGCCATCTCCATCAGGCGCAGCGCTTTTCGGTACCCCTCCGGTTTTGGCATACCAAAGTTTCGATAAACCTTGTCTTTGACCGCTCTACCCTTCTCTTGTCCAATTACCATCACCGGCTTGCCATTGAGTCGCGCTACCCCACCGACAATGGCTTTGTCGTCACCAAAATGTCGATCACCGTGAAGTTCGTCAAATTCGTCAAAGATTAGTGGGATATAGTCCATCGTGTAGGGACGCAAAGGATGGCGGGCCACACGCACGATGTCCCAAGGACTGAGACCGTTGTATATCGATTGCGTGAGTTTGTGACTCTTCGCCTTCAAGCGATCGATCTCATCGCTAATATTAATTTCGGAATCGTCCACTACCGATTTTAATTCTTCGATTTTCATCTCGAGCTCAGCGATTGGCTGCTCGAAATCCAGATAATTTGGATTCATTGTGACTCGCCCTATGACAAACGGCTACTATTACGAACGATACAGTTTACAAACGTAGAACGATGGCGTCATCTGTAAGATTTACGCTACGAACTCGCTCATTTTTTAAGATTTTATGAACAACACCAGTCACAGCCCACCAAGAATTCTGCTCGCCCCAATGGAAGGCGTTATGGAATCGGTCATGCGCGACATACTCACGCGTGTTGGTGGCTATGAGCGCTGCGTAACCGAATTTGTTCGTGTGTCGAGCACTGTCCTCCCACCTAAAGTCTACCACCGCCTCTGCCCTGAACTGAGAAATGAGGGCAGAACTCCGGCAGGTACTCCAGTGTACGTTCAACTCCTTGGGTCAGATCCAGAATTGATGGCCGCCAATGCACGGGTGGTTGCTCAACTGGGAGCCCCTGGCATCGATCTCAACTTCGGATGTCCGGCAAAAACAGTCAATAAGTCGCGGGGCGGAGCGACACTCCTCCGCACCCCAGCGGCCATTTATGAGGTGTGCAAGGCAGTGCGAGATGCGACGCCGCCGGATACCCCCGTCACGGCGAAAGTTCGCCTCGGCTTCGACGACGATGGTCAGTTTGAGGACATTACCAACAGTGCGTTTGCCAGCGGCATCACCGAGCTCACGGTTCATGCGCGCACGAAAGTTCAGGCATACCGTCCGCCCGCGCACTGGTCCACGCTCAGATCCATTCACAACAGCGGCGGTATTCCTGTCATCGCAAATGGTGAGATCTGGACGCCCAGTGACCTCTTTCAATGCCGCGAAGTCAGTGGCTGTAACGCGTTTATGTTGGCACGGGGCGCGGTGTGTCGCCCAGATTTGGCCCGGGCAATCCTTGCCTATGACCAAGGACAGCGGGTCGATCCGATGACGTGGGAAGAAATTACCGAGCTGCTCGTGCATTTTTTTGATGCCAACGGAGCACTGTACGAGCGAAAGTTTGCAATCAATCCGGTGAAACAGTGGTTGGTCTACCTACAGTACGCTTACCCACAAGCCGCCGCCCTGTTTGCACAAATCAAACGAATCCGCGATCCTGATTCCATGCGAGCAGCATTGATCGGTGCACACCGGTCAGTCGCGGCCTGATGATTTAAAACGCTTATCTAACAACAGGACCCTTATGAATACGCAGGTAATGCCCACCGACCCCGAGTGGTTCGGCCACCCTCGTGGCTTATTCGTATGCTTTGCCACTGAAATGTGGGAGCGTTTCTCCTTTTATGGCATGAAATATCTGCTCGTTCTCTTTCTGGTGCAGCACCACCTGTTCACCGACGGTGAAGCGCTGCGGATTTTAGGTGTCTACACCGCATTGGTTTATGCAACACCGCTCTTGGGGGGTATTGTTTCAGATCGCTACCTAGGGCAAACGCACGCCGTCAAACTGGGGGGCATATTGCTGGTTTTGGGACACTGTGCCATGGCCTTCGAGGGCGTTCCAGCCAGTGGAACCGTAGGCGGAGACGTCGTTCGTGACCAAGAGGCGATCAAGGTATTTTATTTCGCGCTTGCGCTCATTGTTGTCGGTGTCGGGCTTCTTAAACCCAATATTTCAACGGTGGTAGGACGGCTCTACAAAGACGACGACCCTCGACGCGATGGCGGATTTACCATTTTTTACATGGGTATCAACGTGGGTGCAGCCAGCGCGGCACTGCTATGCGGATGGCTTGCCAGTGCTTACGGCTGGTCTTATGGTTTTGGTGCGGCGGGCATCGGCATGCTCATTGGTCTTGTCATTTTTTCCGCAGGCCAAGACTGGCTTCAGGGTCAAGGTGACCCCGCGAATCCGGCGCTTTTAAACGCGCCCGCTAGCGCTTCGTTTGGACTGCTGAGCGTTCAAAACACCATTTACCTTTTAAGTCTAGCGGCCGTCTTCATTGTCTGGATCATGCTACAAACACCCGGCGGGGTTGGTCTTATGTTACCGGTCGTTACGGCGCTCTTTATGGCATGGTTCGCGTGGTTGCTGGTCACCCAGTGTAATTCACAAGAGCGCGGTAAGATGGGCGCGTTGTTCTTTCTCATCGTGGCAAGCACCGTGTTCTGGTCCATGTTCGAGCAGTCTGGTGGGTCGATGACCCTCTTTGCCGACCGCGCAACAGACCTGACGCTGTTTGGTACAACACTTACCGCTGCACAGTTTGGTTCTGCCAACGCAATTTTTATTATCTTGCTATCACCACTTTTCGCACTGTTATGGCCCGCACTGCTATCCAATAACATTGAGCCGTCGACGCCTGCCAAGTTCGGTTTTGGAATCATTCAAGTCGGACTTGGGTTTGGCGCTCTGTTAATCGGTATCAGCAATCCAGACTCGGCGGGACTTGTTTCCGCCTGGTGGTTGGTCCTGGCCTATTTCCTCCACACATCGGCAGAACTTTGCTTAAGCCCCATAGGCCTGTCTGCGGTGACTAAACTCTCGATCGCACGCTACGTGGGCGTCATGATGGGTGCGTGGTTTCTTGCCAGCGCCTACGGTAGCTATCTGGCCTCCGAGTTCGCCATTTTCTTCTCCAGTGTAGGCGGGAGTGATGATGGCCGACTTGATTTGAACGGATTTAACGCACTTTTCAGTGAGCTACTTATCTACGGCGTAGTGGTCGGTGCCGCAGTATTAGTCGTCTCCCCACTGGTGAAACGACTCATGGGGGGCGTACGATAGCCCTCTTCAATTAACGCCGCGTTATGGGATCGTACTCGCGCGGCTTTGACTGCATAAAGCGCGGATAGAAAGGCTTTAGTGTCTGCCCTAGCCACTGTCTTGCTCTGCTCCAATCGTCACCGATCAGATACAAAGCAGGTACCAAAAACAAACTCACGAAAAAGGCGAAAAATACGCCGAACGCAAGCGATATGACCGACGGTTTTAAGAACGCTGCAGCCTCTGACGTCTCGGCAATAATTGGCGTCAACCCGACGAACGTGGTCACTGTGGTCAACAAAATGGGTCGAAACCTGTTTTTAGCGGCGTTAATAATGGCATCAAAACGATCATCTCCCCTCTCCTCACGCTTCAAAATATAATCAATCAACACAAGATTGTCGTTGACCACGACGCCTGCAGCCGCGCCCATGCCAAAGAAGGAAAACATATCGAGCGGGATACCAATCAGCTGGTGTCCAAAAATAGCACCCATGTAAGCAAAGGGAA
>CBFHJX010000034.1:0-14359 GCA_965656285.1 Luminiphilus sp.
GCGCCTATTCTGAGACCTAAGGCGGTTGCATTTTCGACCATGAGTCGCATCGACGTATCGGAGCCGGCGTGGCCCCCGCAGGCAATCGAGCAACTGCTGATCTGTGCCATGAGCGCCAGGTCACGTGCCACACCTTGGTCACTGCTGTCCTCGCCTAAGTCACAGTTAATATCGATGCGTTGAGTCATATTAGAGCCACCCAAAAGCGAGTCCGATGCCTCTGGCACCCAGCAGCATCGTCACTGTGAGCACGGACGCGCCTAGAATGTTTTGAGTCGCTGTATTGGTATGCACGCCCAGCAATCCTCGATCATTCGACACCCAAACGATAAACATCGCAATAATGGGGAGCAAAATCCCGTTAGCGACTTGAGCAAAGAAAATCAACTGGATGGGTTTGAGGTTGAGACTGGCGAACAAAATACCAGTCGCCAAGACCGACAGCCAAACCCATCGGAAGGCAGTGTCACGTCGCTGTTCACTGAGGCCTAGAACCTCGGTTACCGCGAAAGCCGCGGCCAGTGGTGCGGTAATTGCGGAGGAGAGGCCTGCTGCGAAAAATCCGATGCCCATAAAGAGCTCAGACGCATTGCCAAGCAGCGGCTTGAGTGTGGTTGCCAGCTGGGACAGGGAGCGTGTTTCTTCACCGGAGTGGTTCAGTGTCGCAGCAGCCGTGATTACAATACACAGTGTAATTACGCCACCACCGAGTACCGATAAAAAAATATCTTGTCGTGCGTCAGACAGGCTTAGTCCTGCTTTAGCGTGTTCTTTTAGCGTGGAGGCATGAAGAAATAGGTTGTAGGGCACAACGGTTGTGCCGATGAGCCCCAACACCAGGAATCCAGCATTGTCGGGGATTTTCGGTGTAAAAAGTCCCGAGCCGATAGCCGCCATCGAGGGTTTGACAAGCACCGCTGCTGTCATGAACACCAAAGCCATGCAGGCGACCAGTGTCATCAGCGTGCGCTCTATCCAGTGGCGCTTTCCGGTACCTAAAACAACGAGCGCAGCGCCACCGATGACGATTGGCCAGACCGTGCGGTGGGTGTCATTGGTTATCGGTAGCCCGGCCGCTGCGCCGGTGATATTTCCAGCTTCATAAGCTGCGTTACCCACGAAAATGGCGCCAATGACTAAGACTGCGGATGGCCAGTAGAGCAGACTTCCTTGCGTCCGCTGGGCAATTGCTTCACCGAGGCCAATCTGACCGATGGTGCCGAGACGCGCAGTCATCTCCTGTAATACCAGCGTCGCGGCAACAGAAAAGACCACTGCCCAAAGCAGTGTAAACCCGAAGTTTCCGCCTGCAAGCGTCGCTGTTGTCACTGTACCCGGGCCAATGAACGCCGCCGCAACCATTGCGCCAGGGCCGAACTTTCGTCGATTCATTGTCATAAGTACAGCCCAGTCTCTGCGCATGTAACGTCTTCTGTCGTCAGTCTAGCGTGAACACGACACGACTTAAAAATGCGCTGTTTAATCGCTAACGTCCGCATTTCGTTGGGTTCTAGTTTAGACTGCTCGAGTGATAGCAGAGTAGGAGATAGGCATGGGGCGTGCCTACCAAAACCGTAAAGAATCAATGGCAAAGACTGCGGCAACAAAGACTGCAGTATATTCGCGGTACAGCCGAGAAATTTATATGGCGGCAAAGGGGGGTGGTACCGATCCCTCTGCAAACCTGACACTGCGATCGCTGATTGATCGGGCCAAAAAAGATCAAGTGCCGTCGCACGTGATTGATAAGGCGCTCGATAAAGCCGGATCAGGTATCGGTGAAGACTTTCAAATTGCGCGATACGAGGGGTTTGGTCCAGGCGGTACGATGATATTGGTTGACTGCCTTACGGACAATGCGAATCGGACAATTGGTGAGGTTCGTCCAGCGTTTACGAAAGGAAAAGGTAAGTTTGGGACCCCTGGAACGGTGGCTCACATGTTTGAACATGCGGCAGTATTTGTGTTTAAGGGCGATGAGGATGCGGTACTGGAGTGCTTGTTAATGGCTGACGTTGATGTTCTAGAGGTTGAGAGCGACGACGAGTTAGTCACGGTAATGGCGCCGATAACCGAGTTTGCAAAAGCACGAACCACATTGACTGGCGAGTACCCCGAGATTGATTTTGAGGTCGACGAACTCCAGTTTGTCCCGAAGGGAGAAACGCTGATTGAAGGCGAGGACCTTGAACAGTTTGAAAAGCTACTGGGCTTACTCAACAACTGCGAAGATGTTCAAAATATATACCACGATGCGAAGTACGGGTAGCTAGGTCGCAAACGGTGCAAACAAGTCCGCGTCGTTTGCGAAACTTTTGAACTCCAGTGCGTAACCGTTGGGGTCCTCAAAAAAGACGGTGCGCTGTTCGCCGGGTGTTCCCTCAAAGCGCACTGAAGGCGCAATGATCATTTTTACCTTTCCTCTAATTCGTTCGCAAAGAGCAAGATGGTCGGTGGGTGTTAAAACAATACCGAAGTGCGGAATGGGAACACTGTGGGCATCGACTGGATTGTGAGCCTGAGGCAAGGGCCCTGTGCCGGTCACATGAAAGACCAGTTGGTGGCCGAAAAAGTCCAAGTCAATCCACTGGGCGCTTGTGCGTCCGGTCTGACACCCTAAGGTCTCGCAGTAAAACCTACGCGTTTCTTCAAGGCAGTCGGTGGGCAGTGCGAGGTGAAAGGGGCGAACAGTCAAAACGATCTCCTACTAAGTGCAATTTGAGGGGCTGTGAATCGTGCCTGCAGTTTAGCTTAGTGCAATCCCTTCATGCGATAGATCAATGAGGTCTGGTGAGTCGTATTTTCGATGGTTGTTGGGTGCGATGTGACTGATTCTTCGCACAGTGCATGGGATGCCTGGATTGGTGTTTGAGCGCGTCAATACTGGGTAGATTCATCGCGTGGATCTAAAACATTCTTGTGAGTCAAAAAAACATACTGTATGTTCAAATCACTTTACGACAGTGCCGTGGGCTGGGTCTACGACAGCGCTGCCTGCTCGCTCAAAGAATCAAACATAAGGTCAAATAAGGGGTAAATTATGGACTTAGGTGTCTCTGAAAAAGTCGCGCCGATTTTAGAAAGTGTGCGCAATTTTCTTAACGAAGAGGTCATTCCACTAGAGGGTGAGTACAAGGCTGAGATCGAGGTTGGATCGCCTTGGGAGTTTACGGCGCGCCAGACGGAGATTTTGGAGAGTCTGAAGACTAAGGCTCGTGCGCAAGGGCTGTGGAATTTTTTCCTTACGGACAAAAAGGGAACCGGGCTCAACACAGTTGAGTACGCATACCTTGCCGAGGAAATGGGTCGCTCGTACATTGGAGCTGAGGTATTCAACTGCAGTGCACCCGATACCGGCAACATGGAAGTGATCCATAAGTACGGGACCGAGGCGCAGAAAAAACAGTGGCTGGAGCCGCTCATGAACGGTGAGATTCGTTCGTGTTTCGGCATGACGGAACCCGATGTTGCTTCGTCCGACGCGACTAATATCTGCACCAACGCGGTGTTGGATGGTGAAGAGTGGGTAATTAATGGTGAAAAGCACTGGACAAGCGGTGCCGGCGATCCTCGCTGTAAAGTCATGATTTGTATGGTCAAGACGGATACTGACGCGCCCAAACACCTACAGCAGTCACAGATATTGGTGCCTCTGGACGCGCCCGGCGTTGAGATTGTTCGGCCACTGACGGTTTTTAATAACGTCGATGCGCCACACGGTCACATGCGGGTGAAGTTGACTAACGTTCGCGTTCCTAAAGAGAATATTATTCTTGGTCCTGGCCGAGGCTTTGAAATTTCTCAGGGTCGTCTTGGCCCGGGTCGCATTCACCACTGCATGCGCTCTATTGGTTCTGCGGAAAAAGCACTGGACCTTCTTTGCACACGAGCAACGACGAGAACCGCCTTTGGGCGACCGCTCGCAAAGCTCGGTGGCAACATTGACATCATCGCCGATGCGCGAATGAACATCGAACAAGCGCGTCTGCTAACGCTCAAGACCGCATGGATGATGGATCACACGGATCCGAAAGAAGCGCGTATATGGATCTCGATGATCAAAACGGTTGTGCCTAACATGGCTCTTAAAGTCATTGATGACGCCATTCAAATGCACGGCGGTATTGGCGTGTCGAACGATACCCCCCTGGCGAGTATGTGGGCAGCCCAACGGACCTTGCGATTGGCTGATGGTCCTGATGCGGTTCACCGCATGGTGGTCGGTCGTCATGAGCTCAAAGGCTACAGCGTGGTCGAAGACACTGGCGCCACATTCCGCGACGGTTAACAAGTAAGGGAGAGAGAGATGGCAACTCAATGGGTTGAGCCCGATGATATGGTCACCATGGCGGGGACTAAATTTCCACCCAGTGACTGGATGACTGTCGAGCAGGATCGTATTAATACCTTTGCGGATTGCACTGAAGATCATCAGTTCATTCATATTGATGAAGACGCTGCAGCGCATACACCCTTTGGCGGCACCATCGCCCACGGCTTTTTGACACTCTCTTTGCTGACAAAGCTGAGCTCAGAGAACTCGATTGGCGTGAAGGGCGTGGTGATGGGTGTTAACTACGGCATTGATAAACTGCGGTTCTTAGCGCCGGTGCGAGCGGGTAAGCGTATCCGGGCACATACGGAGGTTTTAAATGTCGATCGCAAGGACGCGAATCGCTTTTTGGTCAAAACCGGTGTCACCGTGGAAATAGAAGGTGAAGAAACGCCTGCGCTCTATGCAGAGTGGCTGGGTATGCAGTTCATCGCTTAATAAAATAAACAGTGTTAGTGAGGTAGTCACAGAATGACAATTCGTTATGACGGTCAGGTAGCGATCGTTACCGGTGCAGGTAATGGCCTTGGTCGCAGCCACGCAATTCAGCTGGCGGCTCGTGGTGCAAAGGTTGTGGTCAATGACCTTGGTGGGACTGTCGATGGCAGTGGTGGTGGCAGTACAGCCTCGCAAGCCGTGGTCGCCGAGATCGAGGCGGCTGGGGGTGAGGCAATGGCTCATGGAGCCAATGTCGCTGACTTCGAGCAGGTCCAGGACATGGTCGCGAAGACCATGGAGCGTTGGGGGCGTGTTGATATTTTAGTCAACAACGCGGGCATCTTGCGTGACAAGAGCTTTGGTAAAGGATCGTTAGAGGACTTCAAGTTGGTGCTCGACGTCCACCTTATGGGCAGTGTGAACTGCACAAAAGCGGTTTGGGAAATTATGCGTGCGCAAAACTACGGTCGCATTGTGGTGACGACGTCATCGAGTGGTCTCTACGGTAATTTTGGCCAGACCAATTACGGTTCAGCCAAAATGGGTGTGATCGGGATGATGAACACGCTCGCTCAAGAGGGTGCCAAAAATAACGTCAAGGTCAATGCCCTCGCGCCGACCGCAGGTACTCGCATGACAGAGGGGCTTATTCCGGAGCAGGCGTTTGCTTTGATGACCCCGGAAACGGTGACGCCGGCCGTGCTTTATTTGGTATCACAGGATGCTCCGACACGTGCGATCTTGGCGGCGGGTGCAGGAGGCTATGCGGTTGCGAAGATCGTGGAAACCGATGGTATTTATCTGGACGATGCTGATCAGACGCCTGAAGCAATTGCTGAACACTGGGATGCAATCGCCAACAGCGAACCCAAGCAACTGCAAGCGGGATTTGAACAGACGGTTAAGTTCCTTGGAAAGGCTGCACAGGCAAAAGGTATTTCACTCGAGTGATCCACATCACCGACTTAACACTCAATTAGACATTGGTCCGTAAGGGGCACAAGGAGAGAAGAACATGAAAGAAGCAGTGATCGTTTCAACCGCTAGAACACCAATTGGCAAAGCCTATCGTGGTGGTTTTAATAATCTGCAAGCGCCAACGATGGGTGCTCACGCAATCCGAGCCGCGGTTGAGCGCGCGGGTATTGAGAGTGATCGGATTGAAGATTGCATTATGGGTGCGGCGCTGACGCAGGGCACATCGGGTATGAATATCGGTCGGAATGCAGCACTGCGCGCTGGGCTGCCGGTGTCTGTCTCTGGTATGACGATTGATCGTCAGTGCTCTTCGGGTCTAATGGCTGTTGCCACAGCGGCTAAGCAAGTCATGTACGACGGTATGGACGTGGTTGTTGGTGGTGGTCTCGACTCTATCTCTCTTGTGCAAAATGAGCACATGAATTCCCACAGGCTGGTCGACAATGAGCTCGTCGGTGTTCAGAAAGACATTTACATGCCCATGTTGCAGACGGCCGAAGTGGTCGCGGCTCGCTACAGTATCGCGCGGGACGCAATGGACGAGTACGGTCTACAGTCCCAAGAGCGCACGGCGGCGGCGTACGCGGCAGGTCGATATGACGCTGAGCTAACGCCTGTGACCTGCGACCGTATTGTTTATGACAAAGCCACGGGTGAGCAGTCGACCGCTGAGGCGACGGTTTCAGCGGATGAAGGTGTTCGACCCTCGACACTCGAAGGTGTTAAGAGCCTAAGAACTGTGATCGAAGGCGGTACGATTACTGCTGGCAACGCATCGCAGCTTTCAGACGGCGCATCGGCGCAAGTGGTCATGAGCAGCGAGTTAGCGAACTCTTTAGGCCTTGAGCCCCTGGGTGCTTACCGCGGTATGGCAGTGGCAGGATGTGCTCCGGATGAAATGGGTATCGGTCCCGTATTTGCTGTCCCAAAGCTCTTAAAGCAGCACGGACTCACGGTCAATGACATTGGTTTGTGGGAGCTTAACGAGGCTTTCGCTGTTCAGGTGATCTACTGTCGCGACACGCTGGGTATCGACAATGACAAGCTGAACGTTGACGGTGGCGCTATTGCGATTGGGCACCCCTACGGTATGAGTGGCTCGCGCATGATTGGACACGCACTCATTGAAGGCAAGCGTCGTGGCGTAAAGTACGTGGTTATTACCATGTGTGTCGGCGGTGGTATGGGTGCAGCCGGTCTGTTTGAGGTCTACTAAAATGGTTAAAGCGGTCGTATGTAGTGAACACGGGCTTCCTGACAAGCTCTCTTTGGCCCATGACTGGGAGACGCCCGAGCTCGGCGCTCACGATGTGCGACTGGACGTCAAGGCGGCGGGGCTCAACTTTCCAGATGTCTTAATTATCCAGGGCAAGTATCAAATGCAGCCGCCCATGCCTTTCGTGCCCGGTGGAGAGTCTGCTGGGATTGTCACTGAGGTAGGCTCTGCGGTCTCGCGTTGGTCTGTCGGCGACAGTGTGATTCAGCTTGGTGGTGTCGGCGGCTTTGCTAGCGAGGCTGTGGTTAATGAGAATGCGTTGCTGCCGAAACCGGAAGGCATCGACTTCACTGCGGCGGCGGGCGTGGGTATGACTTACTTCACGTCCTACTATGCACTCAAGCAGCGAGGACAACTTAAAGCCGGTGAAACCATGCTTGTCATGGGTGCAGCCGGCGGCGTCGGGAGTACGGCAGTCGAGCTCGGAAAAGTCATGGGAGCGCGAGTCATTGCTGCCGCAAGCTCCGACGAAAAACTTGAACTGTGCAAGCAACTCGGTGCTGATGAGGTCATTAACTATAGCAATGAGTCGATCAAAGACCGTATTAAGGAGATTACTGGTGGCAAAGGGGTCGATGTTGTCTACGACCCGGTGGGTGGTGATTTTGCAGAGCCGGCGGTTCGAAGTATGGCGTGGAACGGTCGCTACCTTGTGATTGGTTTTGCATCCGGTCCCATCCCCAGTATTCCGCTTAATTTGACCTTGTTGAAAGGCTGTTCTTTGGTGGGCGTATTCTGGGGTCGCTTTCTGGCGGAAGAGCCGGCTGAGCAGCAACAAAATGTAGAGGAGCTGTGGGGTCTGTTCGGCGATGGCAAGCTGAACCCTGTGGTTACGGACGTATTCCCGATTGAGGAGTATGAGGCCGGTTATGCTGCAATGATGGAGCGGCGTGCCAAAGGCAAAGTTATCTTCACGTTTTAGGTGATGGACGGCTTTTCTTTTCAGTCGGTTAAGACGACGCTCGTGCAATCGGGCGCTGTCTTACAGCTTTCGGGTCTTTTGGCAGAGCGAGGTTTGTCCCGCCCGTTGTTTGTGACCGATGCCATGCTCATCGAATTGGGCGTTGTTGTGCCCTCAATCGACCATCTACGACAGGCCTGTTCTAGCGTCACTGTGTTTGATGGTATTGAGCCTGATCCTTCGGAGCGGGTGGTCGGTGCGTGTTTAGCGGCGTTTGAATCTGGGCAATGTGATTCGGTAATTGCCATCGGCGGTGGTAGCTCGATGGACGTGGCGAAGGTGGTTTCTGTGCTTGCCAGTGGTCAGCAAGCGCTGTCAGAGATCTACGGCGTGGGAATGGTGTCGAGTTTGCGTGTGCCGCTTTTTTTGGCGCCAACGACCGCTGGGACAGGTTCAGAGGTTACGCCCGTTGCTATTATTACCACAGGCGAGACCACTAAAGCCGGTGTGAGTTCGCCAGTACTGCTACCCGATGTTGCGATTCTTGATGCGTCGCTGACGTTGGGGCTGCCTCAGCATATTACGGCCATGACGGGTATCGACGCGATGGTTCACGCGATTGAAGCCTACACGTCAAAGATTAAGAAAAATCCTATTTCCGATATGTTGGCGCTCAGAGCCTTGACGCTGTTGGCTGGAAATATGAGAACGGTATTAAGTGCGCCCGACGACGTTTCAGCACGAGAGGCCATGTTGTTAGGTTCAATGTTTGCAGGACAGGCGTTTGCGAATGCTCCGGTAGGCGCTGTTCACGCGCTGGCCTACCCGCTGGGTGGGCACTACCATATACCTCACGGTCTGAGTAACTCCTTGATGCTGCCGACCGTGCTGTCCTTCAATGCCGAGGTTTGCCCGGAGCTCTATGCACAGTTGACCGACGTGCTCCCCGGGGCCGCACGATCGGCCCAGGGCCTTATTGACTGGCTGAAAGCGTTAATTGATGACAGTGGGCTTCCGACGACGCTTGCGCAGGCTGATATTCCCCAGACGGACCTCGCAATGCTCGCGAAGGATGCCATGTTCCAACAACGACTGCTGATCAATAATCCTAGAGAGGTCGATGAAGCGACTGCTTTGCGGCTTTATCGTGACGCTTGGAGTGGATGGTCTTGATCGAGAGAGCCTCACCGTCAGCGAGAGATCGTTTTTCAACCTTTTATCCGCTCAACAGTCGCTGGGCGGATAATGATATTTACGGGCACATTAACAACGTCGCTTACTACGCTTTTTTTGACTCGGTGGTGAATCGGTTTTTGATCGAAGAAGGTGGAATGCAGCCGAGTCTGGATCGAGTTGTGGGTTATGTGGTGAATTCGTCGGCAGACTATTTTTCACCACTGACATACCCCCAAGATCTCGAATTGGGCTTGCGCGTCTCGCGCCTAGGCGAGAAGTCGGTCACTTGGGAAATTGGTGTTTTCGCTATTGGCGCCGCGTTAAGTAGTGTGACGGGACGATTCACACACGCTTTCGTCGATCGTGAGGCCAATTGCTCAGCAGTCATTCCTCCGACTATTCGTAACGCCATTGAGGCGCTCGACTAGTCTTCTTCTGCGATCAGGTTCTCTCTGTTTTTCATGGCGTAGCCCAGTACGACGAGGGTCACTAGGCCTGCAAATAAAGGCGGATAAGTCGGGCTTACTTGATACAGCATGCCCCCTAAAACAGGGCCGATGACAAAGCCGGCCGCAGGACAGGCGGTGATCAACCCCGCGGCGCCTCCTTGCTCGTCGCGAGTAACGGCCAAGGACGCACCGGCCGACATCGCGGGTCCAAGAAGTCCTAACCCCGCACCCATAAACGCCATGCCGACGAGAAGCCCCGTAAGGTTGTTTGCCAATGCAATAACGCCTGCGGCGACTAGGTTGGCGACCAGCCCCATACGAACAAGGTTAAGGGCTGGACCGGTGTAGCGTTGAGAGACAGAAAGCTGAAGTGCCAGCGTGAAAAATGCTGAAACCATGAGTGCTGCACCCGTGTATTGAGCGGTTTCAACACCTGATAGTGAGAGGCTGTCTTGAATACGAAAGCCCAGAGTCTGTTGTATCGCCGAGAATCCTGTGAAGGTCCCAATTGCACTCAAGAGGTAGACGCGCAGGCGTGCGTCGAGGAATGAAAGGCGAGGAACTTGTTTTCTGGAGGTGCCTGGGTGCTCTCCCTCGGGCAGGTATTTCCAGACAACGAACACTGCGATGAAGGTCAGAATCGCAGCGACGTAGAGTGGGAATAAAAGGCCGAGTCCAGCCAGCAGGCCCGCCACAACAGGACCTATAATTAACCCTAGACTGTTGGCAGTTCCAAGGCGCGCCAAGGTTTGTGTTCTAAAGGCTCGCGAGCTGTGGTCGGCCGCGTATGCGGTCACTCCCGGGCTTGTTGCGGCCATCAGCGATGACTGCATGCAACGACAAATCAATGCGGTGAAGTAGAGCGTCCAGCCGGTCAGAATGCCTTTCATTCCCAGGGCAAATACGGCGGCAAAGACCACGGTTCCCACTGCATATCCGGTTAGACCAATCACAATGACAATCTTGCGGCCAATTTGATCAGACTTGCGACCCCACCACGGTGAGCAGAATGTAAAAAGTAATGCGGAGGTGGAGATGATGGACGTGGTCTGAATCTCGCTCAGCGCCACTTCCCGACCAAGCGGCGGAAGGATTGCGAAAATAAATGCCTGACCGATCGCGTTAGCAAGTAGACCCGTGATTAAAATGAAAAACGAGGTTCGACTGAGCTTAGCGGGTGCAGTGACGGCCGCGTCAGCCTTTGTCATCAGATGCTGATCCAAGCTTTGCGGTAATGGCGTGGTACGACGTTGGTAAAAACTTGGTAAGGGTGTGCATGAGCCATGCGTCCCAGCCAATAAATACTCGGCGGCGACCTGCCAAGGTTCCCTTTAAGATCACTTGAGCCGCCTTCTCAGGCGTCGTCCGGGCCACCTGTTTGAAGGCTTGGTCCCGCTCGACGTCGGAGACCTCAGCCGCCTCGCCATCGGCACGCGCACGCAATGCAATGTTTGTTGCGATACCGCCCGGATGAACACAGGTCACGGTTAATGCTGAATCCCAGTATTCGGCTTGTAGCGACTCGGTGAAGCCCCTCACGGCAAATTTAGCACTGTTATAGGCGCTTTGTGTTGCTATGCCCACCATTCCGAAGATCGACGAAATGTTCACCAGGTGGCCGGCCGGTGAGGCCTCTAACAGGGGGAGAAATGCTTTTGTAGACCACACGACACCCCAGTAATTAATGTTCATCAGCCATTCAAAATTTTCAAGTGAGGCGTCGCGGAACGGCGACGCATAACCCACACCCGCATTGTTGAACAAAAAATCGAGTGTGTCGTTTTCGGCGCAAATCATTTCAGCCCAGGTCTCGATTTGCTCGCGGTTCCCGCAGTCGACAACAGCTGTCGAAACAGTCACTCCATCGCGGTTTAACATCCCCGCGGTGGCATCGAGCCGCTCGCGGTCAATGTCACACAGGTAAAGATCAATGCCGCGACTATTGAGATTGATCGCAAGCGCGCGTCCAATGCCGTCACCTGCGCCCGTGATGACCGCAGTTCGGTTTGATTGATTGGTCATTTGTGGTTCTCGATTAAATACATATCATTGCCGTTAAAACGGCGCTTACGGGCGTCCTTTTTCGTGGACACTAAACGGTCATAACCGTACACTTGAGCATTAGCGCATGAACGAACAGGTCGGCGACTTTTAAGTCAGTCCGGCGATTCTTTGTGTGCGCTCGACAATAACATATCCAGCGTTATGACGTTTGAAGATTGTGGAGGCAAGGAGAGGCCTTAACTACGCTGAGATAAACATTCTCTGGAGGATATCGAGTGTATAAACCGGCTGTCTTGGCGCTCGCGGACGGCACAGTTTTTCGTGGTCGTTCGGTCGGAGCAGACGGAAAAACTGTGGGTGAGGTCGTTTTCAACACGGCAATGACGGGGTATCAGGAAATATTGACTGACCCGTCATACGCGCAGCAGATTGTGACGCTGACGTACCCCCATATTGGAAACACCGGAACGAATGCGAATGACGCTGAGTCGTCGGGCGTTCACGCGGCAGGCTTAGTTATTCGAGACCTCCCTTTACTCGCGTCGAATTTTAGGTCTGAACAAGACCTTGGCGACTATCTTGTCGAGCACAATACGGTGTGTATTGCCGATATTGATACGCGCAAACTGACACGAATTATTAGAGAGAAGGGTGTGCAGGCGGGTTGTATTTTGACCGGCGAGGCAGCCGATGAGGCCCTCGCGATTTCAGAGGCGCAAGGTTTTCCGGGGTTGAAGGGAATGGACCTTGCAAAGGTCGTTACGACGACGTCGTCCTATCAATGGAATGACGCAACCTGGCAGTTAGGCGAGTCTGTGACCCATGCACCGGCGCCCCGTTTCCATGTGGTTGCCCTCGACTTTGGTGTGAAGCGAAATATTCTTCGGATTTTAGTGGATCTGGGTTGTCGCGTGACGGTTATGCCTGCCCAGAGTACCTACGCCGACGTTGTCGCATTGCGTCCAGATGGTGTTTTTCTCTCAAACGGACCGGGCGACCCGGAGCCCTGTGATTATGCAATCGATTTGGCGCGCAAGGTGATGGACGCCGGGACTCCATTATTTGGAATCTGCCTTGGGCATCAGATTTTGGCATTAGCCAGTGGCGCTAAGACTGAAAAAATGAGTCACGGACACCACGGTGCCAATCATCCTGTTCAAGACTTATCGAATGGAACGGTCATGGTGACGAGTCAGAACCATGGATTTACTGTTTCGGATACTGATTTCCCCGAGAACCTGAGCGTCACTCATCGGTCTTTATTTGACGATACTGTTCAGGGGATTCGGCGCACGGATACGCCGGCTTATAGTTTTCAGGGTCACCCTGAAGCGAGTCCGGGACCGCACGATGCCAAATATTTATTTGACGCCTTTATTGAGGCAATGACCCGCGTGGTCTCTTCCCGAGGAGCCGCCTGATGCCGAGACGAACCGATTTAGAGAGTATTCTCATTCTCGGTGCAGGCCCTATTGTGATTGGCCAGGCTTGTGAGTTCGACTACTCGGGCGCTCAAGCATGCAAGGCGCTCCGTGAGGAGGGATATCGCGTTATTTTGGTGAACTCCAACCCAGCCACTATTATGACGGACCCCGCGATGGCGGACGCGACCTATATCGAACCCGTGGAGTGGCAAACGGTTGCAAAGATAATCGAGAAAGAGCGACCGAGTGCATTGCTGCCGACGATGGGTGGTCAGACCGCACTGAACTGCGCACTGAAGCTCGACGCGGAGGGTGTACTTGCGAAGTACGACGTCGAGATGATTGGCGCCACTCAAGAGGCGATCGACAAAGCTGAGGATCGCGAAAAGTTCGATGTCGCGATGAAGAAGATCGGCCTAGAAACCCCTCGTGCGGAGATTGCGCACACGCTGGAAGAGGCTTTTGGCGTCCTGGATAAGGTGGGCTTCCCGTGTATTATTCGGCCGTCATTTACGATGGGTGGGTCCGGCGGTGGCATTGCCTACAATCGTGTCGAGTTCGAGACAATTTGCAAACGCGGATTGGAATTATCACCGACCAATGAGTTGTTAATTGACGAGTCATTGATTGGTTGGAAAGAGTTTGAAATGGAGGTGGTTCGAGACAAGAACGATAATTGTATTATCGTTTGTTCGATCGAAAACCTTGACGCCATGGGTGTACATACTGGCGACTCCATCACCGTGGCTCCTGCACAGACGCTGACCGACAAAGAATATCAGCTAATGCGAAACGCCTCTTTGGCGGTATTGCGCGAGATTGGTGTTGAGACCGGTGGTTCCAATGTGCAGTTTGGGCAATGTCCAGATACGGGGCGCATCGTGGTTATCGAGATGAATCCCAGAGTTTCGCGGTCCTCGGCGCTTGCATCAAAAGCGACGGGTTTTCCCATCGCAAAGGTGGCGGCAAAGCTGGCTGTGGGTTACACACTGGATGAGTTGGCGAATGATATTACCGGTGGAGTTACGCCGGCCTCCTTTGAACCCGCCATCGATTACGTTGTTACAAAGGTGCCTCGTTTTGCATTTGAAAAATTTGCGACCGCAGATGCTCGATTAACGACCCAAATGAAGTCTGTGGGTGAGGTCATGGCAATTGGACGTACGTTCCAAGAGTCCATGCAGAAAGCATTACGCGGTCTCGAGGTTGGATCGGCAGGCTTCGAGCCGCATCTGGTTGTGACAGACAATGACTCACGCGTTGAATTGATCAAGCAGCTCACGCATCCCGGCGCAGATCGCATTTGGTATCTCGCCGATGCATTTCGAGCTGATCTGTCCCTCGAGGAAATCTATGGCTATTCCGGTGTTGATCCGTGGT
>CBFHJX010000035.1:0-14212 GCA_965656285.1 Luminiphilus sp.
ACGCATGCTGATTGAATTGCAGTTGACCTGCGCGATTGGGCACGGGAAGCTATCAGAATTAGGGGCGGTTTGCTAGCGGCTTTTGAGCCAGTTAGCAGGACACATTTTTTCGCTCGTCGGTAATTGCTCGAAAAGGTGGGTATGCGAAACGCGAATTACAAGGCTTTGGCTTTAGGGCTCTCAGAGCAACCCATGGTCGAGCTCGACAATGGTGTGCTACTGCAGGAAGACACAGCGCGTCATTTTGTGGCATTACAGAAGAAGGCGTGCGAATCAGGGTTGGCACTGTCTGCGGCCTCAGGTTTTCGATCATATCGTGCGCAGCTCGCGATCTTTGATGCCAAATGGGCAGCCCAAAGGCCCGTGCTCGACGATCAGGACCAGCCGTTGATGCGGTCAGATCACACGGATGAGGAGTGGTTGATGCGTATCCTCCGATTCTCCGCACTACCGGGTACATCACGACATCATTGGGGTACTGACATCGATGTCTATGACCCCAGTTTGCTACCTAGTGGTCAGGCTTTAAAGCTGGTGCCCAGTGAATACAGCGAAGGAGGCTGTTTTGCTGCTCTGACCGCTTGGATCGATCGTCAAATTGAGACCGACAGTGCCGAAGGATTCTCACGTCCTTACGATCACGACCGGGGAGGTGTTGCTATCGAACCTTGGCACTTAAGCTACTTGCCGCAAGCAAGTCTACTCAAAAAGTGGGTGACACCTGAGGCTTTGGTTGAACTCTGGATGCAAGCACCAACTCTCCGACCCCAGTGTTTTGAATTGGTTGTCGATCGCTTAGGGACTATCTTTGATCAATATGTCGAGTCTTAGGTTGATCTACCAGGGGTTATCAGTGGGCAGCTTTTGCGCTACTAAGTGGTTCTCAAGCGTCACGTAATCGGGCAGTCCATTACAGTAAGGTGGGTAAGCTTCGCCAATGATCAGCGGCGCAAAGTAGCGTCGCGCTTCGTCGGTAATGCCGAAGCCATCCTCTGTAAAAAAACTTTTGGGCATTAATTTTTCTTGGTTAGCCACCTCGTTGAGTGGCGCCCGGCCAATAGTCCACTCGTAGGGGACGTCCGTAACTCTGACAATAGTGGGCATCACCGCGTTTTCGCCCGCAGCCGCCATTTCCACCGCCGCTCTGCCCAGTGCATAGGCTTGATCCAAGTCGGTTTGACTGGCGATGTGTCTTGCGGCGCGCTGCAGGTAGTCAGCGACCGCCCAGTGGTATTTGTAGCCGTGGGCTTGCTTGATAAGGTTGGCGAGCTTCGGAGCAAGTCCGCCAAGCTGAACGTGGCCAAATGCATCTCTCGATGTTGAGCCGGAGAGCAGTTGTCCGTCTGCAGTCTGCGTACCCTCGGAGGCAACAATGACGCAAAATCCAAATTTCGCGACAGTCCGCTCTACTTTTGCGAGAAATCGTGTTTCGTCGAAGGCTATTTCTGGAAACAAAATGATGTGGGGCGCTTCTGCCTCAGACCGAGCTGCCAATCCAGCGGCTCCCGCAATCCAGCCTGCATGTCTGCCCATGACTTCGAGAATAAACACCTTTGTTGAGGTTGCGCACATACTGGCGATATCGAGCGCTGCCTCTTGCGTCGAGAGTGCAACGTATTTAGCCACCGAACCAAATCCTGGGCAGTTATCGGTAAACGGCAGATCGTTGTCGATCGTTTTAGGGACATGGATCGCCTGCAGCGGGAAACCCATTTTTGCGCCGATTTCTGACACCTTTTGACACGTATCAGCCGAATCGCCACCGCCGTTGTAAAAAAAATACCGAATGTTATGAGCTTTGAAGACTTCGATGAGGCGCTCGTATTCGGCTCGATTCTCTTCGATGCCCTTCAACTTGTAGCGACAAGACCCAAAAGCACCAGAGGGTGTGGTTAGGAGGCCTTTAATTTTTTCAGGTGTTTCGCGCGAGACGTCGATAAGTTCTTCGCGCAGCGCCCCGAGAATTCCATTTTTCCCGGCATAGACTTTGCCGATTTTATCCGGATGATTTCGTGCAGTCTCGATGACGGCCAACGCGCTGGCGTTGATCACGGCGGTAACGCCTCCGGACTGCGCATAAAATGCATTTGGAATTGGATCTGCAGGCACGTTCATCTCCTTACACCGCTGGCTTAGGACCACTCAGATCATGATACGCTTGTCCCCCTATTTTGGAGCGTTTGATGTTGAAGCGGGTTCACATACTCGGTATTTGCGGAACCTTCATGGGCGGAGTTGCGTTACTTGCCCGTGAGCTGGGCTATGAAGTCGAGGGCTCCGACTCAAATATCTATCCCCCGATGAGCACAATGCTTGAGCAAGCCGGCATTCGTATTCATGAAGGTTACTTGCCCGCGCACTTGTGTCCAGCACCTGACTTAGTGGTTATTGGTAATGCGCTTTCGCGCGGAAACCCCGCGGTGGAGCACGTTCTTGATCAACAAATCCCCTATATTTCCGGGCCTCAATGGCTTGGCGAAAACCTTTTAGAGGGCCGTTGGGTCGCGGCGGTTTCGGGAACGCACGGTAAGACGTCAACGTCGTCCATGCTGACCTGGATACTCGAGTGCTCAGGGCGTGACCCTGGGTTCTTGATCGGTGGGGTGCCTTTCGGATTCGACGGGTCGGCCAGACTCGGCTCTGGCCCCTTTGTTGTTGAAGCCGACGAGTATGATTCTGCGTTTTTTGATAAACGATCGAAGTTTGTTCATTACAAACCAAGGACCCTGGTTATCAATAATTTGGAGTTTGATCACGCGGATATTTTTGATGACTTAAAGGCGATTCAAACGCAGTTTCATCACCTTATTCGTTGCGTTCCTGCCCGAGGAAAAGTTCTGTGTGGTTCGGGAATAGCTATTGATCAGGTGCTGAATCGCGGTTGCTGGACGCCCGTTGAGCGCTTGGGCGGCTCAGCCGGTGCGGCGTGGCAGTTTTCGGCTCTAAGCGCCAGTCATCGCGAGCTTGAGATTCAGTCGCCCGGCGGTGAGCGTGGTCGTATTTTGTGGAATTTGATCGGGCGTCACAACGCGGAAAATGCCGTAGCTGCGGTCGCCGCCGCGGCCGATATGGACGTATCTATAGAGGACGCATGCGCTGCACTTTCTACATTCGGGGGGGTCAAACGTCGGCTAGAGCTAATCGGCACTCCTGGTGGTGCCTATGTTTATGACGATTTCGCGCATCACCCGACTGCAATTGACGCCACACTTTGCGGAGTGCGACAAACGGTTGGTTCTGCGCGCGTCATCGCCGTTGTTGACGTAAGGTCCAATACGATGAAGGACGGTATCCATAAATCCACATTGATACCAGCAACCTCAGACGCTGACGAGGTGTTTTGGTTCGAGCCCCCGGGACTTGCTTGGTCTGTCTTGGGTGAGTCGACAGACACAGCAAAACATCAGGTCTTTAACCTCGTGTCGGATCTCCATGATGCGTTGGTTCAGCGCGTCAAGTCGGGGGACCATATTGTGATTATGAGTAATGGAAGCTTCTCCGGATTACACCGGCAGTTGCTACAATCGTTGGCCTAATTAAGGGCCTACCCACGGAGCCGTAATGTCATCATTTTATCAACGTGCGATTTCCCAATATTTCGGGCTGATCATTGTCGTTACTGCAGTGATGGGGGGGCTTGCGGCGTCGCAATTGGACAAGGTTCGTTTGGATGCGTCCTCTGACTCATTGCTGCTGCAGGGTGATCCGGACCTTGCTTTTTTCAAAGAGGCGACTGATCGCTACGAGAGTTATGAATTTTTAATCCTCACCTGGGAGCCGGATTCGCCACTCCTGAGCGACGAGTCGCTGTCGGGTCTTGCCAATATGGTCGCTGACCTTGAGCGGGTAAAGGGCGTTCGGACTGTGACCTCCGCGCTGGATGTGCCCTTACTCGAGAGTCCGCCAATTTCCCTAACAGATCTGTCTGACCTTGATGCGATTGCCAGTCTTCGTGATCCAAAGGTTGACCGAAAAATGGCGCTGAAAGAATTCACAACCAGCCAACTCTATCGAAATTTGGTGGTCAGTGAGGCGGGTGATCTCACGGCGGTACAGGTCACGATCGAACCCAATCAAGACATTGATCGACTGGGTGATTTGAGAGGCGAGCTCAGGCGGCAAGTTGCTGAGGGCGGTAGTGTTGAGATTCAGGAACGTTTAGGTGAGGTAGAGAGGGCCTACGACGCTGCGACGCGAACAGTCAACGCCGAGCGAGCGGAGCTTGTCGCTCGCGTTCGAGCCGTTGCCGAGGTTTACCGAGGGCAAAGTCGTATTTTCGTCGGCGGTGTGCCAATGATCGCGGCAGATATGCTGGACTTTGTTCAAGACGATCTCGTGACCTTTGGTTTGGCGATTATTGGCGTCATGGTGGGCATGCTGGCGCTGATATTTAGGGATTATCGCTGGGTTGTCATCCCCATATCCGGTTGCACGCTGTCGGCGTTGATGATGCTGGGGGTGCTTGGATTGACCGATTGGCGAATGACCATCATCTCGTCAAATTTTGTTGCGGTACTCCTGGTCGTATCGCTGGCATTAGCTATTCACCTTGTTGTCCGGTACCGAGAACTTGAACTCAAAGAACCGGACCTACCGCGTGCCGATCGCGCTGTTAAAGCGGCCCAGTTGATGTTTGTTCCCTGCTTTTACACGGCGGTGACCACCATGGTGGCGTTCACGTCGTTGGTTGTGGCAGGCATTAAACCGGTGATTGATTTTGGGTGGATGATGACTGGTGGCATCGTCGTGGCGTTTATCGTGAGTTTTACCCTCGTGCCTGCACTGATGGCGCTGTTACCGGAGCTGCGTGCGACTGGTGCAAGTGAAGAAGCGAGTATGACTCGGAGTTTCGCGGTTATTGTCGAGAAGTTTGGTGGCTTGGTGTTTGCTGTAGCGGCAGTGCTTGTGCTTCTGATTGCGCTGGGGCTTTCGCGGTTGCAGGTCGAGAATCGTTTTATCGACTATTTCAAAGATACGACTGAGATTTACCAAGGTATGGAGTTACTCGACTCCCGTCTTGGGGGCACGATACCGTTGGATATTATTTTGTATCCGCCCGGGGAAATATTCGATGAGGGAGCGTCTTTCAGCGCCCCAAATCGTGGTGGCGAGGTCGCTGAAGCGATTGAAGATGACCAGTTTTGGAGCGACGACCCGTTTGGCGAGGATGTCTCTTTTGCTGACGATAATTCGGCTGAAATTGGTTATTGGTTTACGCTTGAGGGACGTAATCTCATCGATCAGATTCACGCCATTGTCGATGCGCGGCCTGAGTCCGGTAAGGTGTTGTCGCTATCGACCGGCTTTTCCGTGATGGACCGACTTTACGCTGACAAGCTGGGTAGTGTTGAGCTGGCATTGGTTGAGCGAAGCCTTCCTGACGAGGTCGCTGACGTACTGATCGCACCTTATTACGACCCTGTGGAGCAGCAGGCGCGCCTTACAGTCAGGGCTATGGAGACGAGTAAAACGCTGAGGCGGGCACAGTACCTTGAGTCGCTCTACGCAGAGATACTCGCTGAGACAGGACTTGATGAAACACGCGTCAAGTTCACGGGGCTTCTCGTTCTTTACAATAATGTGCTTCAGAGTCTGTACGCGTCACAAATCCTGACGTTGGGCGCTGTCTTTATTGCCATTGGTGTGATGTTTTTGGCGCTGTTTAGATCGGTCTCACTCGCTTTACTGGGACTTGCACCCAACATATTAGCAGCGGGGCTGGTCCTGGGTGTGATGGGTATAGCAGGCATCCCTCTGGATATTATGACGATTACTATTGCCGCGATCGTTGTGGGCATGGGCGTTGATAACTGCATTCACTATATTCATCGATTCAGAAAGGAATTTGCGATCGATCAGAATTATCGCGATGCGATGTACCGGAGTCATGCCAGTATCGGCCGGGCCATGTACTACACGACACTAACCGTAGTCGTGGGGTTTTCAATGCTGACCTTGTCAAACTTCACCCCTAGTATCTACTTTGGCGTGCTCACTGTGATGGCAATGTTGGCCGCGGTTATGGGAGCCCTTTTGCTCCTGCCCAAACTCATCATCACCTTTAAGCCCTTGGGTCCCGGAGCCGCTTAGTGGAATGTAGGGCGGGGTGCGGTGCTTGTTGTATTGTGCCCGCGATTCACACGCCGTTTTTGGGTATGCCGGACGGTAAACGCAAAGGCGAACGTTGTGTGCACCTCGGTACACAGGGCTTATGCGCACTGTTTGATGATCCTCGTCGGCCTGCATGTTGTAGCCAATTTCAGGCTGAACGTGCGTTTTGCGGAAGCTCGCGTGAAGAAGCGCTACTGTTGTTGGCCAACCTCGAGTTGCTGAGTGACCCTGAAGGAGAGTCCCGTGATTGATATTCCGCTTTTTCCCCTGGGTACGGTGCTCTTGCCAGGAGGGCGTTTACCCCTGCAAATCTTTGAGCGCCGTTACATTGATATGATTTCCGCGTGCCTTCGCGAGGGCTCCCCGTTCGGGGTGATTTGGATCAGACGCGGCTCGGAGGTCGCGGAGGCGTCGGTGACCAACTTAGACCTAGGCGACTACGGTACTCTGGCAAATATTGTTGACTGGGATCAGTTACCCAACGGTCTTTTGGGAATTACGATCGAGGGGGGGCAGCGATTCCATATTGACGAAGTCTCGCGAGAATCCTCGGGTTTGAATCGGGCCCGCGTCGACGTTGAACCGTGGCCTGAATCCGTCGCGGTTCCGCAGGAGGGCGTCTCGATGATCGATGTACTGGCTGGCTTGCAGCGTCACCCTGAAGTCAAGCGGCTTGGATTGTCTCTCGACACGGGCAATGCGTGGGAGGTCTGTCATGTATTAACGCAGTTGCTTCCCATTGAGAACTCCGTGAAGTACGAACTGCTTGGGCTGACCGATATTACACGGTATATCGATCAGCTCGATGTATTGTTGAGCGAAATGTCGGGGTGATCTATTCCGACTCGACCTGATCTATCTGGGGCCAGGTCCAGCCACCAAGATCCTGCCAACGATTAACGATCCCGGCAAATAACTCGGCCGTTTTATGCGCATCGTAGTCCGCGGAATGGGCTTCGCTGTTGCTAAATTCGATACCGGCACGCTTACAAGCTTTCGCTAAAACCGTGTGCCCATAGGCAAGTCCTGCCAATGTTGACGTGTCAAAGTGCGAAAACGGATGAAAGGGATTTCGTTTTATTTCACAGCGATCGGCGGCAGCGCTGACAAAGCCTGCATCAAAGTGTGCGTTGTGGCCCACCAAAATAGCGCGGTTGCAGCCCATGTCCCTCACGGCGCGACGAACTTCAGCAAAGATATCGCCCAAGGCAATTTCTTCAGGAACGGCCTCCCTCAAAGGGTTTTCAGGATCTATTCCAGTGAATTCAAGCGCTGCAGGCTCAAGGTTCGCGCCTTCAAAAGGGTCTACATTGCGTGCAAGCGTATGGCCAACTGTGAGCCGACCGTCAGCATCGATGTCAAAAAATGTAGCGGCAATCTCAAGGATCGCATCGGTATTAGAATTAAAGCCACCCGTTTCTAGGTCGACCACGACCGGGAGGAATCCGCGAAACCTATTTTTCATCAACTTTTCCATGTGGTCACTCATTGGGACGGTTCCAATCGCCACTGCAGTAACTCGCCCGCTCTCAGGGGGGTGACGGTACTGGCACCAAAGGTCAAGCTGTCGGGTGTGCGCGTTGTATCCTTTACCAGGTCAACCGTGTCGGCGTTTCTGGGTCTGCGGTAAAAGTCTGCGCCAAAGTGGCTGGTAAATCCCTCGAGTCGATCCAAGCACCCCTCTTCCTCAAACACCTCTGCATACAAAGGAATTGCGGCGTGAGCACTGTAGCAGCCGGCACAACCACAGGCAGACTCTTTTGTCTCAACCGTGTGCGGTGCGGAATCAGTGCCTATAAAAAATCGGGGATTACCTGAAGTCGCTGCGGCACGCAGTGATTCTTTATGGCTTCTACGCTTGAGCACCGGCAAACAAAAAAGGTGAGGGCGTATACCCCCGACCAGCATATCGTTGCGGTCAAACAGTAGGTGCTGTGGTGTGATGGTGGCCGCGACGCCCTCTCTCGCCTCACTGACAAAGGCGACCGAGTCTTGTGTTGTTATGTGCTCTAAAATAACCCGCAATTCTGAAAATTCGTCGGTCAGTGGGCCGAGCGTGCGCTCAATGAACTTGGCTTCTCGATCGAAGATATCCACCTCTGGATCCGTCACTTCACCGTGAATGAGTAACGGGACATCGTATTCTTGCATGGCGGCCAAGGTGGGTTTGAGCGACTCAAGGCCGGTCACGCCCGATGCAGAGTTGGTGGTTGCGCCTGCAGGGTAAAGCTTAACACCGCAGACCAAGGGAGACGCCGCCGCCTCGCGAATATCCTGCGGGGTGGTGTCGTCGGTTAAGTACAGCGTCATGAGTGGCTCAAAGTCAGGCGCCTTGCTCAGTGCCGACAGAATTCGGCTGTGGTACGCAGTGGCATCCGTCACTGTGAGGACGGGCGGACTCAGGTTGGGCATGATCACGGCGCGATTAGCCCAGGCGGCAACGTCGTTGACTGTGCGGTCCAGCATATCGCCGTCACGTAAATGGATGTGCCAATCATCGGGCTTTGTGATGGTTATTCGGGACATTTTCCAACTCTTTGCACCTAGAGGTCCTTAGTTTAGCAGTGATCGGCTGTCCAACGGGGCTTGCCGCGCGTAAACTTCACGACCTAACTATAGGAGCGGTAAATGAGCAGTGTTAACAAGGTTGTCCTCGCCTATTCGGGCGGTTTGGATACGTCGGTTATTGTCAGATGGCTACAAGACACTTATGCGTGTGAGGTGGTCACCTTCACCGCCGATATAGGGCAAGGTGAAGAGGTAGAACCGGCACGTGCAAAAGCCGAAGCACTTGGGGTTAAGGAAATATACATAGATGACTTGCGTGAGGAGTTCGTTGCCGATTACGTCTTCCCTATGTTTCGTGCAAATACCATTTACGAGGGTGAGTACTTACTCGGTACCTCAATAGCACGACCACTTATCGCAAAGCGCTTGGTTGAAATTGCGAATGAGACGGGGGCCGATGCGATTTCCCACGGGGCGACGGGCAAAGGCAACGACCAGATTCGATTTGAGCTTGGGGCGTACGCACTGAAACCCGGCATTCAAGTGATTGCACCCTGGCGGGAGTGGGACCTGAGCTCGCGTGAGTCACTAATGACCTATTGTGCAGAGCGCTCGATCCCTGTTGATTTCTCAAATGCGAAAAAGAAATCTCCTTATTCCATGGACGCCAACTTGTTGCATATTTCCTACGAGGGCGATGTGCTGGAGGACCCCTGGTGCCCACCTGAGGAGTCGATGTGGCGATGGTCGGTGTCCCCAGAGGCTGCCCCTGATGCAGGGCTTGAACTGACGCTCACGTTCGAGCGCGGCGATGTTGTTGCAATTGATGGTGTACGTCTGTCGCCTGCAACTGTACTGGAGACGCTCAACCGGATGGGTGGCGAACACGGTGTGGGGCGCTTAGATATCGTTGAAAATCGTTATGTCGGTATGAAGTCGCGAGGCTGCTATGAAACGCCGGGGGGGACCATCTTGCTTCGGGCGCATCGCGCTATCGAGTCACTGACGCTCGACCGAGAAGTAGCACACCTCAAGGACGAGCTTATGCCGCGTTATGCGAAAATGATTTATAACGGGTACTGGTGGGCGCCCGAAAGGGTGATGCTCCAGACGGCCATTGATGAAACACAGCGTGTCGTTAATGGCGAGGTTAGAATTAGGCTGTACAAAGGTAATGTCACGGTAACGGGGCGGCGCTCAGCGGACTCACTGTTCGATGATGCGATTGCGACGTTTGAAGATGACGCTGGGAAATATGATCAAGGTGATGCAGAGGGCTTTATAAAGCTCAACGCGCTGCGGTTGCGCATTGCTGCTGAAAAAGGCCGCTCAATACTGGGCGGCTGATGCTGCGTGCTTTAGCACCAAAAAATAGGTTTTGACCATGAGCAATAACAGTCCAAATTCTGCGCTCCACACCGACGTAATGATCGTTGGTGCTGGGCTCTCCGGTATCGGTGCGGCGGTGCATTTGCAGACGAAGTGTCCCGGCCGCGATTACATGCTCATAGAGCGTCGCGAGGCCATTGGTGGAACGTGGGATCTCTTTAAATACCCGGGCATTCGGTCAGACTCCGACATGCACACGCTGGGCTATAACTTTAAGCCGTGGCGTGCGAAGAAAGCGATTGCCGACGGGCCTGCTATTTGGGACTACGTCAACGAGACTGCTGATGAGTACGGGATTCGTGAAAAAACGCAGTTTGGCCACAAACTAGCCGACGCGGCTTGGTCTTCTGAGTCGGCCTCGTGGTTGCTGACGGTTGAGACCAGTGAGGGGACACGGTATTTCAGCTGTAATTTTTTATTGATGTGTGCGGGGTATTACAACTACGACGCGGGGCATCAACCGGACTTTGAAGGCCGGGAGAGTTTCCAAGGACAGTGGGTCCACCCTCAATTCTGGCCGGAGGATCTCGACTACGCTGGAAAGAAAGTGGTCGTTATCGGCTCTGGTGCCACTGCCATGACCTTGGTGCCCAACATGGCACTGAAGGCTGAAAAGGTCACCATGGTGCAGAGGTCGCCCACATACGTTGTCTCTAGGCCCTCTGTTGATGTGTTCGCGAACTTCTTACGACACGTACTGCCGGCGAGTTGGGCGTATAGCCTCGTGCGCTTTAAGAACACCTTATGGCAACAATTGATCTACAACCAAACACGCACGAATCCTGACCGTGTCGCCGAAAATCTTTTGGGAGAGGTCGAGAAAGCGGTAGGGGATGTGGTCGATGTAAAAAAGCATTTCACACCGACCTACAACCCGTGGGATCAGCGATTGTGCCTGGTGCCGGATGACGATTTGTTCAACGTACTGCGTACGGGAAAGGCTGAGGTGGTCACAGACACAGTCTCGCACATTGATGCGACGGGATTAGTCACGGGTTCCGGCGAACTCATTGAGGCCGACATTATCGTTTCTGCGACGGGTATTGAGCTGCTCAATTTGGGCGGCGCTGAGTTTACTGTCGACAGTAAGCCTGTGAATTTTGCGGATGAGTGGACCTACAAAGGCGTGATGTGTTCAAACATCCCCAACATGGTGCAAACGTTCGGATACATTAACGCGTCGTGGACACTGCGCGCTGACTTAACGGCTGAGTGGGTGTGTCGCGTACTGAATCACATGGAGGAGTTTGGGTACGAGCAGGCTACGCCCCGCATTCCCGATTTACTCGCAAAAACCATGGAGAAACGCTTTTGGATCCATGATTTTTCAGCGGGTTACATGCAGCGAATGATGCCAAAGCTTCCCAGGCAGGGGACTCAGATGCCGTGGGTGAATCCGCAGGACTTCCGGAAGGATAAAAAGATGTTCCGCAACAGTGCAGTTGCCGATGGTGCTCTGATCTTTACCGATCGAGACACCAAGGTAGAGTCGCTCAAGCAAGCCATCTGATTGACATGAATAGAGGGCTTGAAGAGTCATGGATAGACTGTCCCTATTGCTGGGAGTCTATTTGTGTCTTGCTCAATCCTGAAGACCTTGGCGAGCAATATATTGAAGACTGTCAGGTCTGCTGCCAGCCGATTGAGTTTTTCATTACACAAGACGGATCGGGCGAGTTAAAGGCGGTAGTCTCGGCTGATTCAGAGTAAGTCCGTACCGTGTTCAGTGTCCGCTTCGGGGTGGAGTTGAGTCATCAAACGCGGTTCTTTTAGGCCAACAATCTTTGGGGTTGTTTCTTCATGAAACATTTTTCTAGATGCGTTGTAGGCGCTGTGATGGGGTTGGTGTTACTCGCTGCCCGTGTAATGAGTGGAGAGCTTGTTGTCTCTGAGCAAACAATTGAGACCACTATTTTGGCGCAGTCGACCCAGGATTGGGGTGGGTCGCCATTAGCTGAATATGCAGAGGGCCAACCAGAGGTTACTGTGGCGCGAGTCACGATCCCTGTGGGTATGGCGCTCCCGTTACACGAGCATCCGTTCATGACAGCAGGTGTCGTATTGCAGGGTGTTATTGAAGTGCGGACCGATTCGGGCAAGACGCACATTGCACGAGCCGGCGAGGCTGTTATTGAGCTCATTGATCAGCCGCATGGTGGTGCCAATATTGGTGACATCGACGCCGTCATTTTGGTGGTTTATGCGGGGATTAAAGATCAGGCGTTTACGGTCCCTGTTCGGCATGGCGACATCTGAAATCTTAATTAGTGGAAGTCTCGAGACTTAACGGCCAGGTCGCTGAGGGCATGGCTGTGGTCATAAAGACCGCTTGCGATAACATGAGTAACCCCGTCTCTTGATTCGACAGTCCCTTTGATGAGCAGCAGTTGGGCGGTCATTAACGCCGCTCTGAACTGTTCTTGAACGCGGGGCCAGACAATGACGTTGATATTGCCTGTCTCATCCTCGAGGGTCAGGAAAACGACGCCCGATGCGGTCCCAGGTCGCTGTCGACACGTCACGAGACCCGCTGTTCGAACAAAGCGCCGGTTTCCCATGCCAATGAGGTCGGATTGACGACGACATCGATCAAACGGTGGCTGTCGGCGTAGAAGGGCGAGCGGGTGTGCACGTAATGTGAGCCCCGTACTTTGGTAATCAAAAATAACGTTCTCGGTTATGGACGGTGCTGTAATGTCGTCGCTGTCATTCTGCTGCTGACGGTGCTCGTCAACTAATAATGGGCGAGTGTCTTTGAGCGCCATAATGTCCCAGTGGGTTTTATGACGGTGGCCTGAAAGGGTTGCTAGTGCATCGGCGGCCGAAAGTGCTTCAAGGTCTTTTTGGTTTATGTTGGTGCGTCGTCTGAGGTCTGCGACCGACTGAAAGAGGGCGTTGGTGCGTGAATCGATAATTTGGTCAGCGCCTGATTTACTGAGTCCTTTGACTAATCTTAAGCCCAGTTGTATCACTTCCTGTGTTCGTGTGTCGGCGGTTATCAATCGATGGTTCCAGTCGCTGTGATTGACGTCGATGGGCAGTGATTTGACGCCGTGCCGATCGGCATCTTGGATGAGTTGTGATGGCGTATAAAAACCCATGGGTTGGCTGTTGAGTAAGCCTACATAAAATGCGCCGGGATGATGGCATTTTAACCACGCCGAGACGTAGGCCAGTAATGCGAAGCTGGCCGAATGAGATTCGGGGAAACCGTAGCCACCAAAGCCTTTGATTTGACTAAAAAGCTGATCGGCAAAGTCCGCGCTGTACCCTCGATGCAACATGCCGCTTTTTAGCTTGTTTTCGAATGTCAGAAGTTTGCTGTTTCGGCCCCAGTTGGTAATGGCACGTCTAAGGGAGTCTGCCTCTCCACCGCTGAAGCCGGCAGCAACCATGGCGAGTCGGATGACTTGCTCCTGAAAGATTGGGACGCCTAGTGTGCGTTCTAAAACGGATCGTATTGCTGGATCGGGATAGGTAATGACTTCTAAGCCGGCTCTACGTCGTAGGTAGGGGTGGACCATATCACCTTGAATTGGCCCTGGTCGGACGATCGCAATTTCGATCACTAAATCATAAAAACACGTGGGCTTGAGTCTGGGGAGCATCGACATTTGCGCGCGTGACTCAATTTGAAAAACACCGAGTGAATCGCCGGTCTGCAGCATTCTAAAGGTGGCCTGATCGTCCTTTGGGATGTCCTGAATCGACTGAATAGAGGGGACCTGTCGCTGGACGAGAGCCAGACTTTTTCGAATAGCTGAGAGCATTCCAAGCGCTAAAATATCGACTTTGAGCAGACCGAGTGACTCGATGTCTTCTTTATCCCACTGAATAACCGTTCGATCGGGCATGCTGGCATTTTCAATAGGAACAAGGTTGGAAATAGGCCCGCGGCTGATAACAAAACCACCCACATGCTGTGACAGATGTCGTGGGAAGCCCAGTATTTGCTGTGTCATGTTTAAGAATAGCTCGGCTTGAATACTACTAGACTGGATGCCCTGCGCTTCAAATTTTGCGGTGAGCTCGCGCTCGCGATTCCACCACGCCAAAGATTTTGCTAATTCCTCTACAAAGACGGTGTCCATTCCCAGCGCTTTCCCGACATCTCTTACGGCACTGCGGGAGCGGTAAGTGATGACAGTCGCCGCAAGTGCAGCACGACGACGGGAGTACTTCTCATAAATATACTGTATGACCT